>JAYVRN010000755.1:0-12178 GCA_043776275.1 Myxococcales bacterium
GAAGCCTCTGCCGTCCATCGGCGTTAGTCTACCTGACCTTGGGCTGACCTCTGGTACGTTCGGGCGCGTGAGCAACGACGACGCAGCGAACGCGGCCCGTGCCGTGGAAGGCGCGGAGAGGGAGCCGATCCTCGGGCATCGCAGCGCCCCGGCGCGTGCGGCGATCGATGCCGCGGCGACCCTCCTCGATCGTGTCGACGATGGCGACCTGCGCGCCCGGCTGATGTTGCGACTCGCACTCGTGAAGATGGTGGAGACCGATTGGGAAGGCTCCGACGCAGCGCTCGACGCCGCGGCAGCGCACGCCACGAGCGCCCCGTTGAAGCTGCTCGCGGCGATCCGCGCGTGCCGGGTGGCGGTTCGCCGCGGTCAGCGCGAGCTCGCGCGGCAGACGCTGATCGCGGCGTCGGGAAAGCTGCCGGAGCTCGACGATGGATCGGTGTCCTGGCGCGACGTCACGATCGAGGTAGCGATCGCGATCGCCGAGGTCGCGATCCACGATGATCCCCCGGATCGCCGCGCGTTCGACCCGCTCCGCGAGCTGATCGACGAGCTCGCGGGGGATCCTCGCCACGCCGATAGCCTGTTCACGGGACGCCAGCTGATGGCCACGTTCGCGATGTCGATCGGCGATGCCACCCAGGCGGCACATGCGCTGCGCGCCCTGGTCAAGCTCGCCGCCGAGGCGAGGTCGCCGGCCGATGAGGTCGAGGCGCGGCTCGCGCTGGCTGGTGTGCTGGTCGACGCCGGCAATCCGATCGGAGCGGAGGAGGCCGCGCGCGTCGTTCAGATCGCGCGTGATCGCGCCCTCGAGCACGGGTTGACCGAGCTCCATCACGCCGCGCTGATCGCGCAGGCGGGCAGCTTGGCGGAGGCCGGCAAGACCGCCGGCGCGATCGATCGCGTGCTCGAGCTCGCGCGCACCGCGGCCGCGGAGGGCAATGGCACCCAGTTCGTGGCGGCCGTCGGGATCATGGCCGAGCTGTACTCGCGCTCCGGTGACCATGTGTCCGCGTTCCGGACCATCGCGGAGAGCAACCACGCGCTGTCTGCCGCCACCAAATCGGACACTGCACCCCTGTTCCGGCCCCAGCTGGTACGGCTCCGGGACCAGGTCGGGGAGCAGCGGTTCGCGAAGATCGTGGCCGACGTCGAGCGCGCAAACCGGCTCGCCGGCGAGATCGCGACCAAGAAGCCGAGCGATCCCAGCTAGTTGAGGGCGTGAATCTCCTACGGTTCGCCGGGGGTAAACGTCCTGCGATTTCCGTAAGATATCCACCATGGCGAGCGCTCCGGGCCCAGGTCCGAATCCTCAAGCTGCGATCCAGAAGTACGCAACCACGACCGGCGCCGACCCAGCGCAGTCGGCGGACGCGGCGATCATCGCCCGTGTCGAACAATCGCTGCAGACCGGTGGTCTGCTCGGTTGGTTGCGCGGGCAGCAGGGCGAGGTCGACGCCAAGCACTCGTCCGAGTCCTCGCAGGTGCAGGCGAAGCACGGCGAGTTCCAGAACGAGATCTCGAAGAACTCGAAGGACGCGCCACCCGATGCCGGCTCGCCGCCGAAGCCGGGTCCGGCTGCGCATCCGCAGGTCAACACGCCTCACGCCGCAGGCGACAAGGGCGGGGCGGCGGGCCCCAAGGGCGGCGCGTCGGGATCCCCAGGCCCCAAGCACGCTCCTGCTGGCAAGGGTGGCCATGGTCCCGGTGGCAAGGCCGCAGGTCCGGCCGGGATGCCGGCTGCGCTCGGTGCCCAGCTCGGCGGCACGTCGAACGACGCGCAGCTCGACGGCGTCCTGAACGCATACGCACCGAAGAGCCCCGAGCCCACCGCGATGCTCGGTCGCATCAAGCAGATGGGCGACATCGCCTCCGGCTTCAATGGCTCGCTCGATGTCTACATCGCGCAGGGCGGCGCGGTGGAGCAGACGATCGCGACGGTGTCCAACGCGCTCGGCGTGGGCAAGGACGTCAGCGCAGTGTGGGCGAACAACCCGTACGCGAAGGTCCACGGGATCCTCGGCAAGGTCATGCAGGGTCTGTCCGCGATCAAGAGCGTCTGCTCCATCGTCGGTAGCATCTGCGGCAAGCTCGGCATGGTCCTGACCGTCGTCGGTCTGCTGGGCATGATCTTTCCGCCGATCGGCACCGCGGTCTCCGGCATCGCGCGCATCCTCAACGTCGTCGGTCTGATCTGCGATGCGATCGCGTTCGTGCTGTCCGCGGTGCTCACCGGCCTCAACGGCGTGGTGCTCGCGAAGCAGATCGCCTCGGGCGCCTCGGCCGAAGAGAAGGCCGCCACGGCCGATCTGATGATCACCGAGGCGAACGACACCGCCAGCGGCTTCATCAACATGGCGATGGTGTTCGGCCCGAAGTTCATGAAGGGCCTGATGGGCTCGAGCAAGGGCATCATCGCGTCGCTGATGAAGCGGGCGAAGGCCGCGATCGGCCGCGTCACGCTCAAGCTGTCCGGCAACGTGAAGCACTTCGCCACGAAGATCGCCCGCAAGCTCGGGTTCGCAGGCGCAGGCGCGCGTCGCGTGGGCGGGGAGTGGAAGGACGTCGGCAAGCTCGCGAAGGCCAAGGACTGGGTCAACAACACCAAGCTGGTGAAGGCGTTCAAGAGCGCCCCGGCGACGATCGAGAAGGTCCAGGAACGGCTGATGGATCGCTACTCGAAGAGCGACTCCGGCTGGGCCAAGGGGATGCGTAAGGCCGAGAAGTTCGGCGTCACCTCGGGCGCGTTCGCCGAGAAGTTCGACATCGAGGCCAAGGTCGGTGCGTGGGGTGAGAAGTCCGGCAAGTGGGTCGGCAACCTCGGCCAGAACACGACGTTCGGCAAGAACATGGCGAAGGCCGCCGAGCGCTCGGAGCAGCAGACTCGCGAGGCCGTGATGAAGGACGGCATGCGTGACGCCGCCCACCTCGAGGAGGAGCGCTGGAAGCGCGAGCTGCGGCAGCGCCAGCGGGACAACCCTGACCACATTCGCTCGAAGGACGCGGAGCAAGGCTTCATCGCGAAGCAGAAGGGGAACGTCGAGACGCAGCACCAGACCGCGTTCGATGCGTCCGAGAAGAAGCGCCTGACGGCCGACAAGCTCGCCGAGATGAAGCAGGGCCGCGTCGATCGCCACAACGAGGAGTTCCGCGACAACACCCCCGGCATGGACGGCGTGGGTTCGCGTGATCGGCACATGAATACGCTGAACGACTCCCGCACCAAGCGGTGGGAGCTCGAGTCGACGCACCGCGCGCAAGAGGAAGAGCGCAAGGCGTTGATGAAGAACACGAAGCGCTCCGCCGAGGACGAGGCGCGCCTCGGTTCACTCAACACCGAGCTCCGGGAGCTCGATCACGCCCGCAAGATGAACAAGCTGCACGAGAAGGAGATCTCGGGCATCGCCTCCGGCGGCCGGCCGCACACCGAGTACGAGAACTGGCACGACGTCGGCTCGAACATCTGGGACGCCACCGCGCCGGTGCTCGAGGCGCTCCACGTCAAGGAGTCCGACGCCTGGTGGAAGGGCGCGGAGAAGACGAACCTCAAGGACCCGCTGAAGTTCGACAAGCGGAGTGCCAAGGGCAACGCCGCCGGCCGTGGTGGCCACGGCATCTACGACGAGATCGCGACCGAAGATCGCCGCAGCCAGCAGGCGGACTTCCACAACTTCGTGCAGGGCGGCAAGCGCAACTCGAGCATCGGGGCGCAGACGCGCAGCATGCTCTCGGGCATCACGCAGCGTGCGGCCCCGGCGCCGAAGCAGAGCGCACCCGCGCCGACGACCAAGCCGGTGACCGCCGCGCCGACCCCGATGACTACGCCCACACCGTCGGCCGCGACGCCGCCGCCCACCATGTCGGCACCGACCCCGACGGCGGCACCGACGCCGACGCCGGGTGCTTCACCCGTGGCTGCCGCGCCGGTGGCGAGCATGGCCGACACCGCCAAGACGCCGGCCGCGCCCCCGCCGGCACCCGCACCGGCGCCGAGCGTCGACGCGGCCGATGATGGCGGCGCCGACGCGCTGCCGTACTGGCCGTCGCTGATGCCCGAGTTCGACAAGGCGACCCACGACTTCGGCTACATGCGGAAGGTCGCGGTCGAGTTCCGCAAGGCCCAGATCGAGGGCAAGCAGAAGGCGGTCGACACCCTCGCGATCTACGGCCGGTACAACGAGTACGCGAAGCTCCGCAAGGAGCAGGCGGCCACCCACCAGACGGCGAGCCAGGCGACCGCGAAGGATGCGCAGGGCAACGCGAGTCACGCTGGCGAGACCAACGCGTCCGCCAACAAGGGCGAGCAGAAGCAGGGCGAGGCGAAGGGTGCGGCCAACGATCGCGCCGCGGTCGATCTGCCCGAGCCCGAATCGCGTGGCTTCTGGGATCGCATCCTCGGCGCGCTGAAGCGCTGGGCGAAGAACAAGGCGGCTCAGATCTTCGGTTGGATCCAGGAGAAGATCGCGTCGCTGATCCTCAAGGGATTGTGCGGCGTGTCGATGGGCGATCTGAAGGACTACGCGGGCGCGCTGCGCCGGCAGCAAGGTGCGGCCTCCGGGGTCGCGCAGGGCGCCGATGCGAAGGCGGGTCAGGTCCAGCAGAAGCAGATCAAGCTGGCCGGCGATGCCTCGAAGGAGTCTCAGGGGGCCGCGGATGCGATCGGCGAGTGCGATCGCAACATCACGGACGCTGATCAGTTCATGGGCGACGTGACCACGTTCGAGCAGCAGCTCCAGCAGGAGAAGGCGCACGCGCAATCGTTCATCGCGCAGGTGCACGCCGCGGCGCACGCCGAGCGCGCGCGGATCAAGGAAGAGGAGGAGGTCCAGCGGAAGCTCGAACTCGCCGCGCAGAAGCAGCGCGAGATGCAGGACAGCATGTCGATGCAGGCGCTGAGCGCCGATGAGGGAACCCGTGGGGACGACTCGGGAGCTCAGAACCAGTCGGTTGACCCAGGGATGTCCACGCCGGGACCTGACGCGAGCCAGCCGGATGCGTCGGGACCGCAGCAGGATGATGGCGGCGGCGCCGATCACGAGGACCACGCCGCGGCCGACGCCGAGGCCGAGTCGCAGGCGGGGCAGCTCCAGGCGGCGGCGGACTACGTGGCCGGCTCGGGCGATGACCTGGTCACCCAGCTCAGCACCAAGGCCGAGGACTACCGGAACCAGTTCAAGATCGCACTGACCAACCACACCGGCAAGGACGCCCAGGGCGACCGCGTGGTCCGGAACAACTCGTTGTTCTCGGATCCCGCGAGCCGCGAGTCCAAGTCGATCGTCGATGCCTTCCGCGAGCACGTCGAGAAGACCAAGGAGGACATGAAGGGGTTCGGGAGCCTCGCGAGCGAGATCCGCTCGAACCCGAGCAACGCGCAGCAGATCGCGAACACGATCATCCAGGCGGCCGAGCACCTGGATACGTCGTTCGCCGATTCTCAACAGCACCTGGACGAGATGTTCGAGCGGTCGTACCTCGCGGTGCAGGGCGGTCAGCGCACGCTCAAGAGCAAGGTCCTCGATGGTGCCGATGATGCCGTCGGTGGTCAGGACATCGATCGCACGCTGTTCGAGCATGCGGCGCCCACGGCGAACAACGTCGTCGATCCGCTGATCGCGCCGTTCAAGCAGGGCCCGGGCCAGAGTGCGCCGCCGCCCTCGTCCAGCCCGGTCCCGATGCCTGCCGGTCCTCCGTCCCCCGTCGTCTGAACCGACGTGAAGAAGGTCCTCGGTCGGATCGGCACGATCCTCGTCGGGCTGGGCATGCTCGGGGGTGGTGCCCTCGTGTTCTGGAACGTGTTCGGGATGGGGCCGTACGCCGACACCTGCTCGTATTCGATCGGGTGCAAGTCGTTCTACTGCCTGCACCACGAGGTCCGGGGGGCGGACCAGGTGCCGGCCGCGGGACACTGTACGAAGTCATGCGACTCCGATGGCGAGTGCGGGACCGGGGCGGTCTGCGTGAAGCTCGGCGATGACGCGCGCGACGACCTGCCACCGTTCGGGAAGCCCGACAAGGCGTGCATGGTCCTCCAACTGACGCCCGCGCCTACGCGGTGATACGATCTGCAGGTGGTTGCCCGCTCCACCTCCGAGGCTCCGAGGTTCTCGCCCGGTGATCGCCCGCGCGTCGCGATCGCGGGTGACGGCACGCTCGCCGTGGTCTCCGAGGCCTCGCGGGCGGTCATCCTCGAACTGCCAGGCGCGGCGCCGTTCGCCGAGGTCGGGATCGATCCCGAGGCCGGTGCCAGCGAGGTCGCGTGGGTCGGGGCGCCGCCGCGCCTCGTCGTGCTCTCCCGCTACGCCGCCCACAGCACCGTCCACTTGATCGATCCCCACGGCCCACGGACGATCGCCGAGATTCGCCTCGAGGCGCCGATGCGTCTCGTTGCGAGCGTCGGTGCACATGCGCTCGCCGTTGGCGCCGTCGGCGCCGCGGTGCTGACCGCCACCGATACCCACCTCACGCCGTACCAGTTCCCCGCGCGCGCGGTGCCGGTGACCGCCGGGGCGGCCGCGGCGAACTTCGTGGTCGCGCTGGCGGGATCGATCGAGGAGTGGGATCCGCAGAGCCGCATGCCGAAGCGGCGCCTGCGCCTCCCGAAGCCGGCGATCATCACCGCGGTCGGTGGCAGCGATCGGGTGGTGTGGATGATGACGCAGAGCGATCCCACGCGGATCGATGTCATCCCACTCGTCAACCGCGGCCAGCCCAAGACCCACGAGCTCCCCGAGCCGATCGCGAGCATCACCGGCCACCCGCGCAGCGACCTCGTGGTCTGCGTCGGGGCGGACACCGGCAAGCTCTACGTCGTGGATCTCGACGGTCGCACGCGGTTGCGTGTGCTCGGCCCCGAGGGCATCGATCGTGCGTCCGCTGCGGGGCTCGTGATCGGTCGGATGGTGGGCGTGCTCGCGGCACAGGCGCATCGTCCGATCGCCGTCGTTCAGCTCGACGGTCAGAGCGTCGAGAACGAGACCCAGGTCACCGCACCACCCGCGGCCCTCCGCGACGAGACGGCGGAGCCCGAGCTCGAGCCCGCTCGCGTGCGTTCGACGCTTGGTGGCGAGGATCCAGATCCGGCCGTGGCGGCGCCTCAGGTCGCCGTCAGCCCGGCACCGGTCGCGCCAACCGTCGTCGCCACGCCGTCGCTGTTCCGTCCACCGAGCGCGCCGGCCCCGGTCGCACGCACGGCGCAAGCCGCACCCGCGAAGGTGACCGCGGCGCAGAACCTGTCCGAGAAGTTCAGCGCGTGGCGCGACAAGATGCGCGCGTCGCAGCCGCGCGCCGAGCAGGACGCCGCGATGCCGTGGCTCGATCCGCGGCCGTCGTGGCGGGATGAAGTGGTCACCTGGGCACGCGCGGTCACCGCCGGCTCGATCGAGCGCGGCGCCCCGAGCGTGGTCGCGCTCGACACGCTGGCCGCACGCTTCGAGCTGGTGCCGTGGCTCGTGCCGGCCCTCGCACTCCTCTACGGTGCGCACCTCGGTGGCGACCGCGGCGCGGCGCCCGTCGACGTCGCGCGGGTGCTCGGACGGCGGTGGGAGGAGGCGCTCGGGACGGGGCAGCTCGCGGCCCGAGGCCTCGCGCGCTACGTCGAGTCGCGCGTGGTGCTCGCCGCGCCCGTGCAGCGCGCCCTCGACGATCTCCCCGTCACGAGCGGCACGATGGTCGGAGAGCCCGGGAACGTCGCGCTCCTCGGCCCGTGTGTGGTGGTCGCCACGGGAGCGCTGCCGGAGCTCGCGGAGCGCTACCTCGGCGCCGTGGGTGGCGCGATCCTCGCGGCCCACGACGACATGGATCCCGCGGAGCTGTTCGTCGAGGCCCGTGCCCGAGGCGCCGCGCCGATGCTCCGCGTCGGTGTGGGCGAGATCCTCGAGCTCGGGACGGATCCGGCGGTGCTGGTGGTCAGCGACGAAGCGATCGCCGATCAGCTCGGCCTGCCGCGGCTCTAACCGGCCGCGCCGACGACCTCGTCGCGGAGGTAGTCCTTCTTCTTTCCGGCGATCGCACACGCGACCTTCGCGGCGCTCCATCCGGAAGCCAGCGCGCCTTCCGTGCCGAGGCTCGGCAGCACCTGCTCGCCGGTGAGGGTCAGGTTCTTGAGGCCGGTCGGATAGCTCAGCGCGGCGCCCGTGGCGTGGTCGATCGCGGAGGCCGGCGCGCTGGCCGCCCACACCGGGGTCATCGGGAGCGGGAGGTTCCGCGGGACGTCATAGCTGCCGCGGCCGCCCGGGACCTGCGGTGGGGTGGCCTCGAACGGCGAGTGCGCCAGCACGAGGTGACGCTCGAAGAACGGCATCACCTCGCCGAGGCGCTTCCAGAGCCCGGTGCGGAGCGCCATACACTTGGAGACCATGCGATCCGGCTCGATCGGGCCGTCGCTGGGGATCACCGCCGCGATCGTGGCGATCACGCGTCCCGTGTCGTCGGCCTCGCCGAGGTGGATCGAGAACGCGGCGTCGCCCGCCGGCTCCTTGTCAGGTGCGGCGAGCACGGCGACGGTGGGAGCCATGTGCTCGGGCAGCCCAGCCTCGTCGATCACGATGTTCAGCGTGTAGCGGTAGCCGACGATCTTCATGCTCGCCGCGAGCTCGCTCAGGCGCTTGGGAGCCTTCTTGCCGAGCAGCTCCGCGAGCTCGGCCGGAGGGCGGCTCGCCACCACCTGCGTGGCGCCGATCTCATCGCCGTTCGAGAGCGTGAGGCTCGAGAGCTTGCCCCAGGACACGCCGAGCTCGGTGACTCGTCCCGCGCGCACCTCCCCGCCGGCGGTGGTCAGCTTCTCGACGAGCAGCTCGCGGATCGCATCGCCGTCGCCACGGAGGGGAGATGGGCCGGTGCGCCAGGCATCGACGGCGCGCGCGATCGCGAGGGCCCCCGCGCTCGGGTGGCGCATCGCGACCGCGGCGAGGTGTTGCCAGATCTGGGACGCATGCGTGGCGGAGGTCTGCGCATCCGCCCACCACGCGCTCGCGTCGGCGACGGCACGCTCGGCGAGCCTGGCGACCTCGCGGCGCTCGAAGAAGCCGACGCCGGGGAAGGCGTGCTCGCTCCCGAGCATCGGATCCAACGCGCGTGCGAGCTCGCTGCCTCGGTCCCAGCGCTGGAGCCAGAGGGCGGCGGCCTCCTTGCCGAGCTCGCGCTCGAGCTCGCTCGCGAGCCGATCCGCTCCGAGATCGAGCCGCAGATCCGGCGCCACGATCTGCGCGGCGATCTTCGGCTCGCGGAGCTTGCGGCGCAGGGCGAGCTCGCCGTGCAGCTCCTTCAGCACGCGATCGGCCGCCGAGCCCGGCGCGTTCGGCCACAGCAGCGGTTCGATCGGCAGCTTGTGCGGGCCGAGCTGGTAGCGCGCCGGGCGATCGTCGCCGAGGACGAGTGTTCGCAGGCCGCGGCGCGCGCACAGGGTGGCGCACACCAGGGCAGCGAGGTCGTCGCCGAGGACGACGAGGTCGTACGAGTTACTCGGCACGGAGGACGGTCCGACCTTGGCACGACAGCTTGCCCGCCGCCAAGCGCTGGACCACCTCGGGGAGCAGGCGGTGCTCGGCGGACTGGATCCGCGAGTGCAGGCGCTCCGCATCGTCGCCGTCGAACACGGGCACCGGGTCCTGCGCGATGATCGGGCCGCCATCGAGGCTGGTGTCGACGAAGTGGATGGTCACGCCGGTGACCTTCACGCCATGCGCGAGCGCCTGACCGACCGCATCACGGCCGGGGAACGCGGGCAGCAGCGAGGGATGCGTGTTGAGGATGCGCAGCGGGAACCGCTCGATGAAGTGCGGCGACAGCACGCGCATGAAGCCGGCGAGGATCACGCCCTCGACGCCCTGCGCGGCGAGCAGCGCGAGCATCCGGTCCTCGAACACGGGGCGCTCGAGGCCGCGATGATCCACCACCTCGGCGGGCAGCTTGGCGGCAGCGGCGCGGGCGAGGGCAGGGGCCTCCGGGTTGTTGGAGATCACGATCGTGAGCTCCCCGGGGGCGAGCTTGCCGTCGGCCTGCGCGTCGATCAGCGCCTGGAGGTTCGTGCCGTTCCCGCTGACCAGGACACCGAGCTTCATGCCAAGAACCGAGAGGCCTCTCCACCGTCTCGAGGGACGAGCTTCCCGACCACCCGCGCTGCCTCGGGCGCGAGCAAGGCCACGGTGCGATCCGCGGCCTCGGGCGCGACCACGATGATCATGCCGAGCCCGCCGTTGAACGTGCGGCGCATCTCGTGCTCTTCGACGCCGCCGCTCGCGATCAGCTTCAGGATCCCGGGGATGGTCCACGTCGTGGGATCGAGCTCGACGGCGAGGGCGTCGTCCGCAAAGATCCGGGGCGGGTTCTCGACGAGGCCACCGCCGGTGATGTGCGCGGCGGCCTTCCACGGCAGCTTGGTCTCGCGCAGCCTGGCGAAGGCGGGGGCATAGATGATCGTGGGACGGATCATCTCGTCGGCGACGCTGGAACCACCGAGCAACGCGGGACGGGCATCGAGGGCGAGGCCGAGCGTCTCGAACACGACCTTGCGCGCGAGCGAGTGCCCGTTCGAGTGGAGGCCGGCCGACGGCAACCCGATCACCACGTCGCCTTCGCGCAGATCGCCGCGGGGGCGGATCTCGGAGCGCTCGACGACGCCGACACAGAAGCCGGCGAGGTCGTAGTCGCTGCCGTGGTAGAGGCCTGGGAGCTCCGCGGTCTCACCACCGACGAGGGCGCAGCCGCTCTGCTTGCAGCCCTCCGCGATCCCCGCGATCACCGTGGCGGCGGTCTCCACCGAGAGGGCTCCGGTGGCGAAGTAGTCGAGGAAGAACAGCGGCTCGGCCCCGGTCACGAGGACGTCGTTGACGCACATGGCGACCAGATCGACGCCGATGGTGTCGTGGCGGCCCGATGCGAAGGCGGTCTTGAGCTTGGTCCCAACGCCGTCGGTCCCGCTGACCAGGATCGGCTCCTGGTACGCGGTGGGGAGCCGGCACAGGGCCGCGAACCCGCCGATGCCGCCGAGGACCTCGGGCCGCATCGTCGCCCGCGCCAGCGGCTTGATCCGGTCGACGAGGGCGTTTCCGGCGTCGATGTCGACCCCTGCATCCTTGTACGTGATCGCCATCGCCGCGTGCTTACCACACACGCCGCCCACCGCGGCGTATGCTCGACGCAATGCCGCCGATGCCGTTGATCGACGTCGTCGTCCCGACGCGCGATCACGCCGCCAGCCTCCCCCAGCTGCTGGCGGGACTGCCGCACCGGATGCTGCGATCCGTGGTCGTGGTCGATCGGGACTCGAGTGATCGCAGCGCGGAGATCGCGCGAGATGGTGGTGCGTTGGTCCTCCGCGAGCCGAGCGGCGGCTACGGAGCCGCGTGCCTTCGAGCTCAGGCGCACTTCTCGTCGCTGCCGCGCGTGCCCGACGTGATCGTGTTCATCCCGGGCGATCGGCCTGCGGCCGCGGGTGCGTTGCTCGCGCTGGTCGCGCCGATCGCGGAGCGCAGCGTGGAGCTCGTGCTCGGGACCGAGCCAGGTCGCAAGAACCTCGGCGAGAAGATGGTGACCCGAGCGATCGAGACCGTGTACCGCCACAAGTGGTCCGGGGTCGGCCCGGTGCGCGCCCTCAGGTTTCCCGCGCTGATCGCCCTGGGGATGAGCGATCGGGGCAGCGGCTGGGACGTGGAGATGTTGGTCCGAGCGGTCAAGCTCGGGCTGACCTGCGACGAGGTGGTGCTGCCCGAGGACCCGCGGCGGGTGACCCGGGTCGGAGGACGCGCGCTCCTGCATCTCCTTCGCCACGCAACCATGAGATAGTCGAAGGCGTGAACGACGCGCTGGAGCGGTTCGCCCGGGACTTTCCCGCGGGGAGTGTGCTGTTCGAAGAGGGACAGCCGGGCGATTACATGTACGTCGTCCAGACAGGCGAGGTCGAGATTCGTCGTCAGGTCGGAGAGACCGAGCGCGTGCTTGCGATCCTGCCGCCCGGCGAGTTCTTCGGGGAGATGGCGATCCTGAACGGGCGACCGCGGTCCGCGACGGCTGTGTGCAAGACCAAGGCGCGCCTCCTGGTGATCGAGGGCAAGACGTTCGAGGCGATGATGCGTGCCCGCCCCGAGATCGCCCTGCGGATCATCAAGGCGCTCGCCACGCGGCTCGAGAGCGCGAACCAGCACATCGAGCTCCTGCTCCTGCCCACGCCGAATCACCG
>JAYVRN010000756.1:0-12149 GCA_043776275.1 Myxococcales bacterium
CCGGCAGCTCCAGGCCACGGCGCACGTGTGGCGCGGCGAATACGAGCTCGCGATCGAGCGTGGCGAAGTGGCGCTCGGCTTGCTCGAAGCCGGCAGCACGCCGTGGTTGACCGCGCTGGCCTCGGTCGCGGACGCGCGCACGCGCAGGCTCGAGCACGAGGAGGTCCGGGGCCTGGCCCATCGGCTGGTCGCGATCCCCGCCGCGGTGACGACGCAGCGAGCGCATGCCGAGGCGATCGCCATGGCGGTCCCCACGCTCCTGTTCGCGCGGCGCGATGCCGCGCTCGAGGGCCGGTTGTTCGATCAGCTCGCTCAGCTCGAGATCAGCGCGATCGGTGCAGCTCCGGCGACGCTCGCGTGGATCTTTCACGCGCGGTCCTGGCGCGCCATGCACGATGGCGACATCGCGGCGTGCCTCGCCCTCGATGGTCGCGTGGTCGAGTGCTTCACCGCCGTCGGGGACGTGCGCCACGCCTGCCAGCAGCGGGCGAACGTCGGCTACGACGAGCTGCGGCTCGGAGCGTATGCCCGCGCGATCGAATCGTTCGGCGAGGCGATCGTGGACGCCACGCGGATCGGCCTGCATCAGGTCACGGCGATGGCGCAGCACAACCTCGGGCTCGCCCTCGCGCGGCAGGGGCGTCTCGACGAGGCACGCCGGATCGAGACCGTGGCGCTCCGCATGTTCGAAGCGCAGAACAACGTCCGCCTCGGCGCGGCCGCGCGCAACTACCTGGCTCAGATCGAGATCGCGGCGAACGATGCCCCAACCGCGATCGTGCTCGCGCGTACTGCGGTCGAGGCCACCCCCGACGCGCCGGCGCTGCGGTGCCAGTTCCACGCGACGCTCGCCAACGCGTACCGCCTCGCGGGCGATCTCTCCGCCGCACTCGCGCACGCGACGATCGGTCACGATCTGCTCGAGAGTCACGGACCGCCCGAGGAGGGCGAAGGCGAGATCCGCCTGGCCTATGCGGAGGCCCTCAACGCGACGGGCGCTCACCACGCAGCGCAGCGCGCGATCGCTGCTGCCGCCGAGCGCCTCCAGGAGACGGCGGCGAAGATCGGGGATCCAGGCTGGCGGCGCAGCTATCTCGAGGCGGTCCCGGAGCACGCGGCGAACTGTGCGCTGGCAAACGCTGGGCCGTGAGCCGGCGCGCTGGGCCAGTAACTCCGGTTAGTTGAACGCTTCGATCGAGGGAACCGGTTGGGCCGCTCGTGCGTTCAATAGCGTCATGAAGCGTGCGCTGCCCGCCTGCGTCGCTGTGCTCTCGATCGCCTGGCTTGGGTACCTGTGGTGGGGCCAGTGGGACCTCGCGAACGGTGCAGTGTGGCTCGGCTCGGGGATCGCGATCAGCGCCGCGGTCGCCGGCGCGCTGGTGCCGGCCGCACACGTTCGGACGCACGCTGCGATCGCCGGCTGTTTGATGATCACACTCGGCGCGTTCGCGGGCACCCGCGTGATCGGCCACTGGCCGTTCGCGTGGGACGCGATGCCTGATGCGCGGTATGCGGGCTTGATCGCCACGCTGGGGATCTCGGTCGGCATTGGCCTCGTGCGCGGTGCGTTCTGGGCGCGCTGGGCCGCGATCGCGTTCGCTGCCGGGAGCGCGCTCGGTGGTGCACTCAACTCGCTGCACTGGATCGGCGAGCGAGGCGAGACCCCATGGCTCGCGGCGATCGGCGTGATCGGCGGCGCGGTGCTGATCTCCCAGCTCGCGCGCACCGAGGTGGCCACGTACTTCGCACGCCACACCGCACATGCCGTGTGGGCCTCGCGCGATCGGCTCGTGCGCTCCGCGCGGTGGGCCGCGATCGCGAACCTCGCGGCGGCACCGATGCTCGTGCTCTATGCGCTCGGCCAGCCGATGGCACCCAAAACGGTGACGTTCGCGCTCGTGCTCGCCCCGATCCTCGGCCTCGGCAGCCTGCTCGTGGTGCTGCGCCGGACCGCAGGGATCGCGATCCTCGCCGTCGGAGGCGTGGCCCTGTGCCTCCACACCGCGGCCTCGGCGGAGTATGCGATCGCGGGCGGCTTGCCCGTCGTCGGGTACTACGCGGCGTTCTGGTTGCCAGCGGCCTTGCTCGGGATCACGGCCGGCGCGATGGCGGCGGTCCGCACCCTGCGCCGGTAGCGTTTTTCAGGGCATCAGGCGCCGCATCGCGCATACTCGTGCGATGCGAACGCTCGCCGCCCTCGTCGTCGCCATGGCCCTCGGTGCTGGCACCGTCGCCGCCGATCCCAAGCCGGAGGCCACCGCCACGCAGTCTGCGGGATGCAAGCGCGTGGTCGTGGGCCGCGGGCTCGATCGCAAGGTCGTCTGCGAGGTCAGCGCACCCGTGATCGTCAACCAGCAGGCGCCCAAGCCCGCGGTCCTGATCGTCAACAAGGGTGGCCGCGAGGTCGTCGGGCGACCGAAGTCCGGCGATCGCCTGCAGGGGCTCAGCCGTCGCCGCACGAACTGAGAGTCACTACGGTAGCGGCATGTGGGTCAAGGTCGCCTGGTTGCGACGACCGGGGAACGAGCGATACCCTGAGCTATTCGCTCCGTGCTCCTCATCGCTGGCTTGCTCGCGGGATGCTTCGAGCCGCATCCGCAAGCGGGAACCGCGTGCCCGACCGGAGCGTGTCCCTCGCCGCTCGTGTGCAGCCCCGCGACCCGGACCTGCGAGCGTGAGGCGACCGACTCCGGCGTGGGGAGGATCGACGGTGGCGGCGACGCGAGCGACCTCCCCTCGTTCAGCGAGCTCTCGGGTCAGCAGTGGCTGATGCCGTGCACCGCGGCGCCGAACCCGAACCTCTGCGACTGCAACGACGTCACCACCAAGGTCACTGTCGGCGGCAAGCCCGACGTCACGTACAAGGCGAGAGTCCGGATCCGGGGGATCATGGAGCGCGGGACCTACGATAGCGGGATGGCCCAGGGCACCTGGTACGTCGGCGGCATGACCACCAGCACCTTCCTCACCGTCGCGGAGCTCAGCGTCTCCCAGCCCGCACAGCACTACTTCCTCAACAACGTGCCCAACGGCGCGGGACTCTCGGTGCTCGACTACGAGGCGACGCTCTCGATCACGGGGGGTGCCGAGGTGACGCTGTTCATGAGCGCGCTCGACGCGCGCGAGAGCGCGAATGGGACGATGGCGATCCCCGGCGTGATCACCATGCCGTCGCCGTACCTCGGTCAGTTCGCACAGATCGACGTCCTCGAGGTCACGGCCGCTCCGTGACCCGGTGACCCGCACGTTCGCACCGGGGAACCGCAACCGGCTCTCGCCCCGGGATCTCGAGCGGTTCACAGGCGAATCCCTGTTCGACCGCGTGGCGCGTGCGGTGTGCCGCGCGGACTGCCTCCCGCGCAAGGAGCTCTACGAGGCGTGGGAGGTCGCGCGGCGCGCTCGTCGCCGATATCGCGGCGGTCGGGTGGTCGACGTGGCGTGCGGCCACGGCCTGGTCGCCCACCTGTTGCTGCTGCTCGACGACACCTCGCCGACCGCGATCGCCGCGGACCCGGTGATCCCCGAGAGCGCGGCGAAGCTCGCCGCCGAGCTGGTGCGCACCTGGCCTCGCCTCGCAGATCGCGTGACGTTCCAGCGCGCGCGGCTCGCGGACCTGGCGCTCGCCGCCGGTGATCTCGTGGTCTCGGTCCACGCTTGCGGCTCGCTCACCGATGATGTGCTCGCGGCCTGCGTCGCGGCGGGTGCGCGCGTGGCGGTGCTGCCGTGCTGCCACGAGGTCTCGCGCTCGCCGCTCGATGCCTGGCTCGATGGCCCGCTCGCGATCGATGTCGCCCGCGCGCAGCGGTTGATCGCGGCCGGCTACGACGTGCTCGCGCAGACCATCGATCCGGCGATCACGCCGAAGAATCGTCTGCTCCTCGGCGCGCCCCGCTAAGGCGTCGTCAGTACCAGGGGCCCGGCGCGCGCGGCGCTGGTGCGATGTACTTGGCGACCAGGACCTTGGCCGGCCGCAGCAGCCGCCCCGCGAACTGATAGCCGGGCTGGTGCTGCTGCGCGACCATGCCACTCGCGCGCGGATCGCCCACCGGCGCCACGCCGATCGCCTCGTGGATCGCGGGATCGAAGCGCTGCCCCGTGGCATCGATGGTCTCGACGCCGTAGCGCAGGAGCACACCTTCGAGCTGTGTGCGGACCATCCGTACACCTTCGAGGAGCGCCGGATCACCACCGTGCGCGAGCCCCGCCTCGATCGTGCGATCGAGGTTATCGAGCACCGGCAGCAGCTCGAGCACGAGCTTGCCGCGGGCCTCATCGGCCTCACGCTGCGCATTCTTCTGGATGCGGGCCTCCGTGGCCTCGAGGCTACGAAGCGCTCGCAGGGCACCCGCGCGATCTGGCTCGACAGCCAGTGGCTCGTTGTCGTCCGACATCACCTACCTCCGTAACTCTCTTCTCATTCAAAGCAAGTGCCGCGCCTGGCCTGCGGGCCTCGCCGACCGGGGAGGCCGCGTAGCTTCAGCGCACCGCGCGCAACCCGTTCGCCACCGCGCGGCGTGTCCTCAGCGCGAGGTCGCGCGCGAGCTCGGCGGTCGCCGCCGCACGCTTGTTGCTCGAGCCGGTGACGTCGTACGTCGAGGTCCGGTACTCGATCTTCACCTCGGGTGCGTTCTCCACGGCGAGATCCACCGCGCAGATGATCTTCCGCGCGGACACCGAGTACAGGTACGCGATGCCACGCACGGTCCCGGGCATGTACGAGTCCGCGAGCACCATGGGCTCAGTCCGCACGCCCACGGGGATCAGGATCAGATCGAGCTCTCCGGCCAGCGCGCGCGCGGACTCCAGGTGCGACTTCGTCGGGCCGTCCTCGTCCTTCTCGATCCGTTCTTCGAGGTCCTGCAACGAGCTCGCGGTGCTCTGCACGCTGCGAGGTAGCGGCTGCTCCCCTGGCTTCACCAGCTCGAGCCCGTTGCCGTAGTAGGCGTAGCGCGAGGACGCATCGTCCCGGAGGTCCTCGAACCCCGGTGCCCGCTGCGGACATGGCGCGTCACCCGGCACCGCCGCCGCGAGCGTGGTTGGCGTGATGTCCTCGCGGAACGCCTTCGTGGCGCCGGTGATCTTGGCATGCAGCTCGGGGAGCAGGCGATCGAGCTCACCGTGCTCCGTGGGCGACAGCGCGTTGCGCTCCCGCGCCTCGGCCCGCCATTCGTCATTCTGCTTCGCCCGCTTGTGGCAGTTCCAGCCGAGCCACAGAAACGGCGACATGATCACCAGGCCGAGGATCGACATCCGTACGTGTCGCGCGCGCCGCGTCGATCGCTCGAAATCGAGGACGTCGTTGTTGCCCACGCCTCAGCGTACTACGGTGGGCTCCACGCAGCGCCGGTCTCGCAGTTGACGTGAGCAAGCCGCACGCCGGTGGCGGTGACCTCGATCGTCCCGAACACGATCGGGAGCTGGAACCGACGTGGCCCGATCGAGCCCGGGTTGAACACCGTCAACCCACGCTCGCCGCCGATGAACGGCACGTGCGAGTGCCCGCACACGATCAGCGTCGCCTTGTCCGCGCGCGCGAGCTTCGCGACGTCGGCGCGGATCCGCGGCCCATACACCGCGATGTGCGTCATCAGCATGCGCAACATGCGGCCGCCGCCCGAGAGCTCGAGCGTGAGCACATCCGGGAGCTGGTGCGCACGCGTATCGATGTTGCCGCGCACCGCGTGAAGCGGCGCGATCGCGGCCAGCTCGTCGAGCACCGCCAGATCACCGATGTCACCCGCGTGCAGGATCGCATCGGGTTCGAGCGCGGTCAGGTGCTCGATCGTGCGCGCGTGCGGCTGCGAGTGGGTGTCCGCGACCGCCACGATCCGTGCGGTCCCATCGGCGCGCAGCGGCACGGTGACCGACTTCCGGACCAGGGGCGGCGCCACCAGGCCGTCGTACCACGTCTCAACGAGGCGGCTTGACCGTCGGCGCCCGGCGGACCCGGACCACGTTCTGTGGCTGTGGCTCCAGCCGCCGCAGCTCGGCCCGCTCCAGCTCCCTCATCATCTCGGCGTCGGAAGGAGCCATCGGGTCGCGCACACCCAGACCAGGAGCAACCGCCGTGCCGCCCCCACGGATCCGCCAACCCCGCGACCGCACTGCACCGGCCCTCGGATTTCCACAGGGGACCGCTGGCCCGATCCCGAATTCCCCCCACCTGTAATCCCCGGCTCGCTCGCGACCTCTCCTTCCATGACCTCCCTCCCCACCCTCGACCTCCCCGCGTTTGCCGCCCTCGCCGCCCTCCCGGGCGTCACCGCGATCGACTTCACCGCGCGCTGGTGCGCCCCCTGCAAGGTCATGGAGCCGGTGCTCGCTGCGCTCGCCACCGAGTACGGGGGACGCGTGCGCCTCGCCGCGATCGACGTCAACGACGAGCCCGTCCTGGCCGAGCGCTACGACGTGCGATCGATGCCGACGCTGGTCCTGCTCCGGGATGGGCGCGAGGTCGGCCGCGTGGTCGGGAGCCGCCCGCGCGCGTTCGTGGCGGGCATGTTCGATCGCGCTCTGTCGGGTGACGTCGCGATCGCGAGCCCGTGATCCGCTATCGTCACCGGGATGAAGTCACTCTGGCTGGTGGTGGTGGCGCTGTGTGCGGGCTGCAAGGCGAAGCGCGCGGAGGACCAGCCCCCGGCGCCCACGCCACACTTGAAGGCTCACGGCAACGCGCCGATCGCGGAGTCTGGCCGCGAGATCACCTCGCCGTTGCCCGAGAAGGGGCCGCACCCGGACTATCCAACGGCGGCTGCTGCGGGCACCGACAAGCTGTTCTTCCTCGAAGAGCCGGATCGTGGACCGAAGGCTCCACTCTCGTACACGCCGCCGGCGCGGACGTCGTTGACCTGGACCACCGAGCCGTACTGCGAGGTCGATCAGCTCGGCGTGGTGTGCGGCAAGGGCGCCGTGAACGCGGGGATCAACTGGCGCGTCGGTCGCGGCGCGGGCGTGACGATCGTCGAGCGTCTCAACGGTGGCCGGGTCGATGACACCATGGTGTTCACGAGCGCGAACGGGCAGCCCACGCAGCGCCTCCACCTGGACGCGAGCGGTGAGCTCGACGAGGCGCTGCTGTTCACGACGCCGGGCCGGTTCTCCGGGCGCGCTCGCGATGGCAGCAACGCCCTGCCCGGCTGTGGGCTGTTCGCGTACGCCGCCGACAAGCAGCACCGCCTGACCGAGCTGCGGTGCCTGCAGTGGCTCGGCGATCCGATGCGCGACACCGAGGGCGTGGCGATGCGCCGGTTCGGCTACGACGCGCGCGGGTTCATGATCGAGGAGACCAGGTTCGGCCTCGATGGTGCGCCGGCCGCGGACATCGATGGCATCCAGCGCGTGGTGCGCACGCGCGATGCGAGCGGGCGCTGGAACCTGTCGCAGTACTTCGACGCCGCCGGGGCGCGCGTACAGGACGGCAGCCTCGGCTGCGCCGGGAAGCGGCGGGAATGGAAGGACGGCCGCGTGGTCAAGCTCGTGTGCCTCGATGTCAGCGATGCCCCGGTCAAGAACAGCGATGGGATCACGACCGAAGACTCGAGCTACGCGGCCGAAGGCTGCCTGAATCGCCTGCGCTACCTCGATGCCGCGGGCGGCGCGTCCACCAACCACCTCGGCCTGCATGGCTACGACTACGACGTCGACGAGCGCTGCTTCGTGCGCAGCGAGACCTGCATCGGTGCCAAGGGCACGGCCATCCCGTGTGGGCCGGGCCAGCCCGCGAAGTTCGAGCACACGCGCGATGCCCACGGCCGCATCACATCGACGCGCAACTTCGCCGCGGACGGCCGCCCCACCACCGACGTGGGCTACCACGTGCACGAGATGCGCTACGTCCACGACGCCGCGGGGAATCTCACCGAGACCGGCTGCTATGACGAGCAGGGTAGCGCTGTCGAGTGCTCGGCCACCGGCTTCCACGGCAAGCGCTCGACGTACGACGACGCCGGAAGAGTGAGCTCCGAGACGTTCATCGATGTCACCGGCGGCGCCGCCGCCAACATGGGCGTGCCGCAGCGCCGGTTTCGCTACGACAACTACGATCACCTCTACGAGGCGCGCAACCTGGACGCCGATGGCAACCTGCTCGATTCCGCGGGCGCCGCGATCAAGCACAACCTCTACGACGCCACGCACCGGCTGTTCGCGATCCAGCTCCTCGACGCCGCGGGCCGGCCCGCGAAGTTCTCGGCCTGCTACACGGGCACGACCTGCCCCAGCTCACCGTGGCACGCCGTGCGGATCAACCGGCGCGCGAGCGGCGCCGTGCAATCGAACCAGTTCTTCGACGCGGACGGCCAGCTGCTCGCCACGATCGATTGTCGCGCCAAGCCCTGCTTCGAGGACTGACGCTACGCGAGCATGCAGCGCTCGAGCTGCTTGCGCGCCCGATGCAGCAGCACGGCGACGTGCCCCGACGTCAGCCCGAGCGCGGTCGCGGCCTCGTCGCCCGAGAGCTCCTCGAGCACGCGCAGCGTGACGACGTGGCGATGCACATCCCCGAGGCTCGCCATGCAGCCCTCGAGCTGCGCCACGGTCAGCGCGTTGACCAGCGCCTCGTCGGGGGCCGGCGTCGTGGCCAGGAGCGGAGCATCGTCGAGCGCGACGTGCGGCCGGGCGTGGTGGTGACGGCGGCGCAGGTTGCGCGCACCGTTCCTCACGATCGCCGAGAGCACGCGGGCCGCATCGGCGGGCCGATCGCGCAGCGTGGCAGCATCGGGCCGGGCGATCAGGACCTGGAACGCATCCTGGACCACATCGAGTGCGTCGGCTGCGCCCACGCCCTCGCGCCGGGCGATCGCCGCCAGCCGCCCCGCGTGTCCACGGGCCAGGGTCGAGACCCAGTCAGCACAGCAGCAGGTGGTTTCGGGCATGGGTCCGTGGGGAGAGGTCTCGACCGGCCAGGTGATTACGCCGGAGGAACAACCGGCCGCCAAGCCCCTGGATTCCCGTACGATGGACGTCATGACACCGACGGATGGGGACGAGCCGTACACCGTGGTTCGAGGTGGCCGTGCCGAGAGCGTCCCCATGGAGCCCGGCTTCGACCCACCCGGCGGCTCGCTCGCGGCGTACTCGCTCGGCGAGGTGATCGGCAAGGGCGGGATGGGCGAGGTGGTGAACGCACACGATCACCGGATCGGCCGCGACGTGGCGCTCAAGCGGCTCAACGCCGAGGTCCCGACCCCGATCGAGGTCAACCGGTTCCTGCGCGAGGCCCGGATCCAGGCGCGGCTCGATCACCCGGCGATCGTCCCGGTCCACGAGCTCGGCAGGGATCCGCTCGGCCGCCCGTTCTTCACGATGAAGCGCCTGACCGGTCACACGCTCCGCGAGCAGCTGCCGGCCGAGCAGCCGGGGAGCCAGCGGCTCCTGCGCGCGTACGCCGAGGTCTGCCTCGCCGTGGAGTTCGCCCACATGCGCGGCGTGGTGCATCGCGACCTCAAGCCCTCGAACATCATGCTCGGCGATTTCGGCGAGGTCTACGTGCTCGATTGGGGCCTCGCACGCGTGTTCACCGATGCCACCACCGAGGTCGTGACCACCGATCTCGACAGCCTCGATGGCACCGGCGAGCCGAGTCAGCTGCTCGGCACGCCGGGCTACATCGCGCCCGAACAGCTGCACTCCGCGGGAGAGGTGGGGCGCCCGGTCGACATCTACGCCCTCGGCTCGCTGCTGTTCGAGATCCTGACCAAACAGCCCGTGCATCCGCGGCAATCGCAGGCCGCGATCTCGAGCACGCTCAACGCGACCACAGTGGTCTCGCCGTCCGCGCGATTCCCGGACCTCGCGATCCCACCCGAGCTCGATCATCTGTGCGCCGCGGCGCTCTCGATGGATGCGACGGCGCGCCCGAGTGCGCGGCAGATCGCGGAGCGCGTGCAGGCCTTCCTCGACGGAGATCGCGATCTCGCGCGCCGCCGGGGCGTGGCCAAGGAGCAACTGTTCCGCGCGCACGCCGCGCTCGGCACCGGCAATCGCGCGGAGGCGATGCACTCCGCCGGGCGCGCCCTCGCCCTCGATCCCGAGCTCGGCGGTGCGGCCGAGTTGATCTCGTCGCTCGTGCTCGAGCCTCCGAAGGTGCCGCCGCCCGAGCTCGTCGCGGCGCTGCGCGATGCGGACGCCGAGGGGGTGCGCCGGCACGCGCGCACCGCGATCCTCGCATACCTCGCGATCGCCTCGTTCCTCCCGCTCGCCGCGTGGAACGGGATCCGCAAGTGGCCCGAGGTGCTCGGCGTGTTCGGGGCCGCGCTGCTGCTCGCCGCGGGAGCGTGGGCGATCCGCAGGAAGCCGGAGCGCTCGTTCGTGGAGATGATCGGCTACGCGGTGGCCAACGCCGTGCTGCTCGCGCTGCTGTCGCGGATGGCAGGGCCGTTCACGTTCGTCCCCGCCCTGACCTGCGTGGTGACGATGTCGGTGATGTCGTATCCGGCCTTCATCCAGCGCTCGTGGGTGCTCGTGGTCATCATGATCGCGAGCTTCATGATCCCGCTCGTGCTCGAGGCCCGCGGGTTCTTGACCATGACCTGGGAGCTGCGAGACGGAGGCCTGCTCAGCCACGCCGGCGCACTCGTGATCTCGGGCGGGCCCACGCTCACGCTGGTGGTGGGCGCCACGCTCGCGACGGTGGTGATCTCGGGATTTCACGCATCTTCGCTCGCCCGCACCAATCGCCTCGCGCAGCGCGCCCTGGTCACGCAGGCGTGGCACTTACGCCAGCTGCTACCGACGACGTCCTCTTGATTTCATTGCGGATCGGGCGCGAACCGACTAGGTTCCGCGACCCAATCCGATGTCCTTCTCGTTTGCGCACCCGAGCCTCCGCCGCGCCCTCGCCGCCAAGTCCTACGCGGAGCCGACCCCGGTGCAAGCCTCGGTCATGGCCCCGGAGGCCGAGGATCGCGATCTCCTGGTCTCCGCACAGACCGGCTCGGGCAAGACCGTCGCCTTCGGCCTCGCCCTCGCGAAGCGCCTGCTCGGCGAGACCGAGCGCCTCTCGGCCGCCGGCGCCCCGCGTGCCCTGATCGTCGCGCCCACGCGCGAGCTCGCGATCCAGGTCCACCGCGAGCTGTCCTGGCTGTACGCCGAGACCGGCGCGCGGATCACCACCTGCGTCGGCGGCATGGATCCGCGGCGCGAGCGTGATTTCCTCTCGCGCGGCGTGCACATCGTGGTCGGCACCCCGGGCCGCCTGTGTGATCACCTCGAGCGCGGCGCGCTCGTGCTCTCGCGGATCGAAGCGGTGGTGCTCGACGAGGCCGACGAGATGCTCGACATGGGCTTCCGCGAGGATCTCGAGCGCCTGCTCTCCGCGGCGCCCGCGGATCGCCGCACGCTCCTGTTCTCGGCCACGATCCCGAAGGACATCGCGACGCTCGCGAAGAAGTTCCAGAAGAACGCGCTGCGCCTCGCCAGCGCCACCGAGGGCGAGCGCCATCGCGACATCGAGTACGTGGCGGTCTCGATCGTCCCGCGCGAGCGCGACCTCGTCGTCGTCAACCTGCTCCGCTACCACGACGCCCCCGGCTCCCTCGTGTTCTGCAACACGCGCGATGGCGTCACCCGCCTCGCCGCGAACCTCAACGAGCGCGGCTTCTCCGTGGCCTCACTCTCCGGCGAGCTCTCGCAGCGCGAGCGCAACCAGGCGCTGCAGGCGCTCCGCGATGGCCGGGCCCGTGTGTGCGTGGCCACCGATGTCGCCGCGCGCGGCCTCGATCTCCCCGATCTCGGCGTGGTGATCCACGCGGACCTCCCGCAGAACCGAGAGGTCCTCGTGCACCGCAGCGGGCGCACCGGACGCGCGGGCCGCAAGGGCGTGGCCGTGGTGCTCGCCACCGATCAGGCGCGTCGGTTCGTGGAGCGCATGTTCCACGCCGCACATCTCGATCCGGTGTGGAAGCTGCCGCCCAACGCGGAGGACATCCGGATCCGCGATCAGGACCAGCTCGTCCTCGAGATCCGCGGCCTGATCGACAGCCCCACCGACGACGACCGCGAGGTGGCGCGCACGTTGCTCGCCGATCGCAACCCCGAGGATCTGGTCGCGGCGCTCGTCAATCAGCGCCGTCAGGCCCGCCCCTCGCCCGAGGAGCTGACGATCCCCGGCTCGATGCGGCCCCGCCGCCCGGGTGATGCCGCCGCGCGCC
>JAYVRN010000757.1:0-12133 GCA_043776275.1 Myxococcales bacterium
TGTGGCTCAAGAGCGGAGCACTCGGTTCGGGACCGAGACAATGCAGGTGCGACTCCTGTCACCTAGACGCATGCGGACGTAGCTCAACGGGTAGAGCACCTTCCCCGGTCGGTAGTTCGCCCGTTCGCGGGCCGATGATCCGGGGTTCTCGCGGTTATCGGTTCGAGTCCGATCGTCTGCACTGCTTCTCGCGCGCATCTTGAATCCGTCTGCACTCACCTCGCTCGCTTCGGCGAGCCGACCGTGGACGGTTACCAGGCAAGGCCGCAAGGCCCGTGGTTCGAAGCCACACGAGATGCGCGCGCTTCTCCGCCCTTAGCTCAACAGCAGAGTGCCCGGCAGATAACCGGGCGATCGGGGTGCGATTCCTCGAGGGCGGACTGTGATCGAGGCCGAAGTCGTCGAGGCACGTGGTTGTGGACCACGGCGAAGCGGGTGCGAGTCCCGTCGATCACCCCACCGAATACTTCACGGAGGCGTTGACGGTAGAGATCACCGAGGCTGCCTGTAAAGCAGTCGCCCTTGCGGACAACTGGGTGCGAGTCCCAGCGCCTCCACGAACGAGCTCGAGTTCCTGATCTTTGCGGAGAGAGTGCGAGTTCTCAGCCAGGTCTCATACGTCTGGCCACGCCGGTGCGACTCCGGCCTCCGCTACCGTGTGCCGCGCGAAGTTTGCCGCCGTAGACCAACAGCAGAGTCAGTGGTCTGAGAGGCCATGTAGTGGAGGTGCAAATCCTCCCGGCGGCACGTCTGCGTTTCACGTTCTCGGCCGCCGTAGACCAACGGAAGAGTCGGTGGTCTCAGAAGCCATTCAGTGGAGGTTCGAATCCTCTCGGCGGCACACCTCAGCTTGCCCGCGTCGCGCGGGCCGGTGAAGCGAAGCGGTCCGGCGCTCGCTCCACATCCAGTCCCGGACCAGCCCAGACCACAGAGGTACGCGCCATGATGCACGTCGACACGACTCGGACGCTACTGCTGACCATGGGCTACGAGCCCATCAAGATCATCTCGTGGCAGCGCGCGATGACGCTCCTCACGCTCGACAAGGTCGAGGTCGTCGAGGAGTACGACCTGGAGATTCGCGGCACGTCGATGCTCCTCAACGTGCCGGCGGTCGTCCGTCTCCGCAAGGTGTTCCGCCGCTTCGCGAAGCCGGTGAAGTTCTCGCGCGTGAACATCTACGCGCGTGACGAGTACCGCTGTCAGTACTGCGGTGTGAAGTGCTCGATCGCGCAGCTCACGTACGACCACGTGGTCCCGCGTTCGCGCGGCGGTCGGACGTCGTGGGACAACATCGTGTCGTGCTGCTACGTGTGCAACGCCAAGAAGGCGAACCGCACGCCGGCAGAGGCCAAGATGGCTCTCCGCTCGACGCCGGTTCGTCCGACGTGGATGCCGGCGATCCAGATCCGCGTGAGCACGAAGTCGGTCCCGGACGCGTGGCGTGACTACGTGTACTGGACGGGCGAGATCGACACGGATGAGGGTACGGAGATCGTGTGAGTGATGACGGCGGTCGCGGGTGCGGCAACGCGCGCGACCGCCGCATCCAGGTGGTTTTCCGGTTTCACATCATCAAGGCTCGCGAGCGGGTGTGCGTCCAACGGCACGACGGCGGACTTTGACTCCGACGATGCAGGTTCGACTCCTGCCACCCGTACTCGCTACCTACCTGGGGGAGTAGTTCAACTTGGCAGAACACAGCGCTCTGAACGCTCGAGGTTGATCGTTCGAATCGATCCTCCCCTTCCAATGCTCTTCAACACTGGGCCTATCGTCGAATGGGAAGACGCTGCGCTTGCAACGCAGAGATCAGGGTTCGATTCCCTGTCGGTCCACGAAGCTTGTTTGCCCCTGGAGTCGTCTGGTGACGACGCCTGATTGTCGATCAGTAGGAGACCGGTTCAATCCCGGTCAGGGGCGCGCGTCGTTCTCGAGCTCACGCACTCGTGGCCGAGTAGCTAGGCCTGCGGCTGCAACCCGCATCACCTCGGTGCAACTCCGAGCGAGTGCTCCAGCTCTTCGTCTTCCGGACCAGCTCACCTAGGGGTGAGACCGCTCCTACAAAGCGGCCGCGCAGGGTGCGATTCCCTGGGTCCGGACCAGCTTCGCCTCCGCGCACAGATGCGACCCGGGTCTCCGAAGCCTGGTGAGGTGGTGCGATTCCACCCGGTGGCACCACGTCTCGATCGTCGCGATCAGTCCATGTCGACGTCGACGGACTCGGCCTTCTTCTTCGGCGGCGGCGGCGGGCCCTTGCGGACCTTCTCGAAGGTCTCGCGGAGCTCCTCGACCTCGACGTCGACGGTGAGACCGGCGAGCGCTTCGGCCGGAAGGAACAGCGCTCCGGCGAGGTCGCGGAGGTACTCGTCCTCCGAGAAATCGACCTCCTCGTCTGCATCGTTCACGGCGGCGACGAGGAACAGGATCTTGCGGCGATCGTCCTCGCTGTCCGCGGCGAACGCGCCGGCGGTCCGCAGCAGATCGAACTTCTTTGGATCGAAGGCATCGATCTGCTTCTCGACGTCGGCGGGAAGCGTGCCTCCACTCAGGTCGGCGAGCATCCCCTTGACCTCGTCGCGCTCCCCGTCCTTGAACTGCGCATCCGCATAGGCGGCGCCGAGCAAGAGATCACACAGCGGCCCGATCCGATCCGAGAGCGAGGACATGCCCGGAACATACAGCGATGCTCGGCTTCCGCTACGCTGAGGCGTGCCATATCGCGAGCCGAGCACCCGACCCTGTGCCCGACCATGTCTCCCATGAAGCGCCTCGTCGTCACCCTCGGTGTGTTCGCCGCGTGTCACACCTCTCCGCGCGCGCCGAGTGCGCCGCCGCCGATGCCACGGCTCGTGGTGATGATCGTCATCGATCAGCTGCCGAGCTGGGCGTTCGAGCGCGATCGCGCGCTGTTCACCGGTGGGCTCGGGCGCTTGCTGCGCGAGGGCGCCTACGTCAAGCGCGCCACGCTCCCGTACGCGAACACCTTCACCGCGCCCGGGCACGCCACGATCGCCACCGGCACCACCCCGAACGTCCATGGCGTCGTTGGAAACCAGTGGTGGCGCCGGGCCGAGCAGCGCGAGCGCCCTGCCGAGTTCGATCCGGCGGCGGCCGTGCTCCCGGTCGGCCCGCTCGAGCGGCCGCTCCCGGCCGACGATGTAGCCTCGGCGCGCGCGCTGCGGATCCCCGGCGTCGCGGATGCGCTGCGCACGGCGACTCACGGGCGCGGTCATGCGATCGCCGTCGCGCTCAAGCCGCGCTCCGCGTGCCTGGTCTCGGGCCAGCATCCCGAGCTCGCGATCTGGTTCGACTCCGGGGCGGGCGGGATGACGACGAGCACCGCATATGCGAGCGCCGCACCCACGTGGCTCGTGGAGCACGCACGCGCGCATCCCGCGAGTCGGTTCATCGGCCAGACCTGGGAGCCACGCGATCCGGCCCTGCTCGCGCAGCACACCAAAATCCTCGACGACGCGCCGGGTGAGGGCAGCCTCCACGGTATGGGCACCGCGTTCCCGCACGTCGTGCACGACGCCGAGGAGCTGCTGCACACGCCGTTCGGCGATCAGCTGGTGCTCGAGGCTGCGCTGGCGGCCCTCGATCCCATGCAGCTCGGCGCCGATGACGTCCCCGATCTCCTCGCGATCAGCTTCTCGTCGCACGACTATGCCGGCCACAACTGGGGGCCCGATTCGTGGGAGGTCCTCGATCTCACGCTCCGCCTCGACGTCGCGCTCGGTGAGCTGTTCTCCACGCTCGATCGTCGCCTGGGCAAGGATGGCTGGGCCGTCGTGCTGACCAGCGATCACGGCGCGACCCCACTCGTCGAGCGCTCGCCCGTGGTCGGGGCGCGCCGCCTCGTTCCCTCGGAGATCGCCACCGCGGGTGGCCCGCTGGTCGGCAAGGTCAGCTCGAATCAGGTCTACATGTCCGCGGCGTGGGGCCAGCTCCCCGCGGCGGAGCAGCGCGCCGCCCTGGCCACCACGGCCGCTGGGATCCGCGCCGCGTTTCCGGCGCTCGACGTGTTCGATACCGCGGATGGTTCGCACTGCACCGATCCCGGGCTCGCCGGCGACATCTGTCGATCGAGCGTCCCCGGCGAATCGGGCGAGCTCTACCTCGCGCCTCATCGTGGCTTCGTGGTGACCGAGTACAAGACCGGCACGCATCACGACGCACCGAACGCCGACAACCAGGAGGTCCCTGTCCTCGTGCGGGCGCCGGGGCTCGCTCCACAGGCGATCGAGCACGCCTCGTTCCTGCAGATCGCACCCACGGTCGCGGCGCTGCTCGGCGTGCCGCCACCGGCGTCGGCTACCGCGCCGGCGCTGTTCGGGATCGCGGCTCGCTCGCCAGCTGCGCCTTGAAGAACGTCGAGCTCGCGGCGAGCGTCTCGACGTAGCCGCGCACGTCGTCGCGCGTGCGCTCGGGGAGCTTCGTGAACGGGATCACGTGCTCGTCGGGCACATAGCGGAACGTGAAGTTCACGCGGCGCGTGCGGAACCCCGCGATGCTCGGTGGCAGATCGAGATCGTGCTTGTCGTCCACCCGCTGCACGCGGTGCAGGAGGTCATCCTTCCAGCGCGGGCCGCCGAAGATCTGGAGCGATCGATCTTCGAGCCACTGCGTGCGCACCGGAGGTGCATCGCGCGCGCCTCGCCGCACGAACTGGAACCGTGCACGCTCGCCGAGCGACAGCGACGCCACCGGCCCCGGTTCGAAGTCCCGATGCTCGCCGACGCGCGCCGCATCGACGGTCTTGCCGTCCTGCTCGCGATCCCCGTAGAAGTTCACCAGGCATGTGTTGAGGTGCCAGCGCCGCGGCACGTCCTGTGGTGGGAACCCGGCGCGGACCCGCTTCTCGATGATCGCCACCAGCCGGGCCAACACCCGGGGCAGGGGCTCGGCCGCGACCGCCACATCGAAGATCCGCCGCGGCGGCTCGTAGTAGCCGAGGCAGGCGAACTGCCAGTTGCCGAGCCAGTACACCGGTCGGAGGAGCTGGCGCTGCTGCTTGCCCGAAGGGACGGGGCGCAGGGTCGAGTAGCGCTGCTCCCAGAGCGGCCGCAAGGTCGCGAGCCAGCTCAGGATCTCGGCGTTCGCCGCATCATCGATGAACGCTGGCTCGTAGACGTACGACTTGTCGATCACGTCAGCGCCGTCTTTAGCACTGTGGGCACGCAACCGCGCCGCGGTGTGGCCGAAACCCGTCCCATGCCCACCTGGTTGACCTGGATGTTCCGCCCGCAGTGCGCCGCCTGCGGGAGCGCTGCCACCACCCTCTGCGAGCCCTGCGCGGGCACGCTCGTCGAGCTCGGCCCGGCCTGTCCCCGATGCGCCGAGCCGACCGCGGCAGGCGTGGTGTGCCCGCGGTGTGCGACGGTGCCGCTGCCCCTCGACCAGATCCTCGTCCCGTGGCGATTTGGCGGGCAGCTAGCCTCGGCGATCCGCCGCCTCAAGTTCGCGCACAAGACGCACGTCGCGCGCGATCTCGCGCCGCTGTGGGCACCGCTGGTCGCCGCCGCGGCCTCCTCGGACGGTGCCCTCGTGGTGCCCGTGCCCCTCCACTGGCGGCGCCGGTTTCGTCGCGGATACGACCACACGTGGCTGCTCGCGATCCATGCGTGTCGGAGCGCGAACCTCGCGCCACCACGCGCGCTGCTGCGGCGGATCCGTGACGCGCCACCGCAGAGCACGCTGCCCGCCGCGCAGCGCCGGGTGAACCTCGACGGCGCGTTCGTCGTGCGTGATCCGCGTCCGATCGCAGGGCGGACGATCGTCCTCGTCGACGATGTGGTGACCACCGGTGCCACGCTCGCGGCGGCGGCGGTGCCGTTGATCGCCGCGGGCGCTCGCGCGGTGATCGGGGTGGCGCTCGCGCGGGCTACTTCCGCTCCAGGATGATCATCTCGATCCGCTCGTTGATCAGCGCGGCATTCTTGGTGGCCCGCGGCACCAGCGGCTTGCTCCCGCCGAGGCCCATCGCCGAGAGGCGGGCTTGCGGGATGCCCCACTGCACGAGCCAGTCGCGCACCACCTGCGCCCGCTTGTCCGACAGCTCCTGATCCTTGTCGGCATCGCCGCTCGGCTGGACGTGCGCGACGAGCTTCACGCGCACGATCTCCTGGTGTGCTCGCAGCGTGGCCGCGATCTGTCCGAGGACGTTCGTGCTCGACTTCGCGATCTTGGTCCCGGTGAACTGCACGGCCTCGATGGTCTCGATGCCGGCGGGGGTCACCACCACGAGCGCGTCGCCTCGATCGGGGCAGCCGTCATCGTCGGTGTTGCCGTTGATCGTCTCGGGCTCGTTCGGGCACATGTCCTGCCCATCGAGGAGGCCGTCCGAGTCGTTGTCGGCCTCGGGGCAGCCGTCGACGTCCTGGAAGCCGTCCTTGTCCTCGGCCTGGTCGGGGCACTTGTCCTGCGCATCCGGGATCCCGTCGCTGTCGTTGTCCTTGTCGGGGCAGCCGTCGTCGTCCTGGTACCCATCCTTGTCCTCGGGGTCGAGCGGGCACTTGTCCTGCGCGTCGAGGAAACCGTCGAGATCGTTGTCGGGGTCCGGGCACCCATCGGTGTCATCGAACATGTCCTTGTCCTCGGCTTCCTGCGGGCAGCGATCGACGCTGTCGCGGATCCCATCACCGTCGGCGTCGCCATCGACCTTCGGCGGCGGCGGCAGGTGGATCGGCGGGAGCTCGGCCGTCCCCGGGACGAACGTCAACGCGAACACGCCACGCACGTCGGGTGTGCCCACGCCCGCGATCAACCCGCGCCCGGCGGCGAGCCCGATCGAGAACCGAGGATCTGGACGGTAGCTGAGGCCGACGAGGAACTCCGCGGGCGCCAGGGTGGAGCGGGAGGACGAGGCGCTGTCCGAGCGCCCCGAGGGCACGACCTCACCGAACATCTCGCCGGTGGTCCACAGCCGATCGAGCACGCGGACCGAGCCGCCGAGCCCCCAGACTAGGCCGCTGCCCTGCTGGATGTTCGAGAGCGCGGACTTCTCGCGGATCACCGCGCCGAGGTTCGCGGTCAGCGACAACCGCTTCGCCATCGCGCGCGGGAGCACCGTGACGAGCCCGAGCGCACGCCCCGTGGGCTTCGCGACGCCGGCGAACTCCGAGCTGGTCGCGGTCGGTAGCGTCAACGCGAGCGTCGCGCCGGCGAACACCTGCCCGAAGCCGCCGTCGAGCTTGGCGAGCTGCGCCTTGCCGTGGAGCACGAGATCTCCGCGGGCGGTGCCGCTCGGCGACGCCACGCCGAGCATCGCGCCCTCGCCATCCTGATTGTAGAGCGGCATCCGCACGCCCGCCTCGAACCGGCCGAGGAACGCATAAGCGGCCCCGAGCTCCATCGTGGTGCGCTGCGTGATCGTCATGTGCTCGCTACCGCCGAACTTGAGGACGAGGGGGTTGGTCGCGTACGACGCCGTCGCCGCGGCGACGAACGTGCCGTTGTCGCCGACGCTCGCGGGCTGCACCTGGAAGCCGTTACCGGTGGTCGCCGGCGTCGGGTTGAACAGCGAGAGGTCGAGATCGAGCTTGGTGTCCGCGCGCGCCTCCAACGAGAGAGGTCCGGGCCCGAACAGCCCGCACGCGACGACGAGCCCGACGATCGCCGCCACGGCGCGCCGCCGGCGCCGCAGCGCCAGCACCCCGAGCAGGATCACGGCGCCGGTCCCGGTGCCGCGCCCGCTCGAGCAGCCGCCTCCGCCCGTGACATCGACGAACACGGCCGTCCCCGACAGCGTCACCTCGGCCTGCGGCGTGGGATCCTCGTCGAGGTAGAGGTAGGCCTTGGTCTCGAAGCTGCCCTCCGTGGTCGGCGTGAACGAGACCGCGAACGTCATCGTGGTCTGCGCTGCGAGCGCCACATCCACCGGCGAGGCCTCGATGCGGAAGTTCTGCTCGTCGTCGAGCGTGATCGCGCGGATCGTGAACGCGTGCGCCGGATCCATGCTCGTCACGTTGAGCTCGTTCTCCACGGTGATCGTGTTGCCGATCCCCACGATGCCGAGGTCGATCACGGGGCTGCCCATCATCACGTTGCGATCGATCCCATTGCCATCGAGCAGCACCACGGCCATCGGCGTGGGCGTCGAGTTGTCGTTGTTCATGAATGTCAGCTGCCCGACGGGGGCCTTGCCCGCGACCTTCGGGGAGAACCGCACCATGAACTCGTGGCTGCCCAGCGCTGGGATGACGACCGGGTTGCCATCGATCAGCTCCCAGACGTCATCGTTCGTGACCATCACCGCCGAGATCGAGAGCGGGGCCTCGCCCGTGTTGCGCACCGTGACCGGGCGGATCGGGGCGGTGCTGCCGGGGTTCCGGAAGGTGTCGGGGAACAATGGCGTGGCGTCGAGCGCGATGTGGCGATCCACGCCGCGCCCGCGGATCGTGATGGTCTGTGAGGTGGGGCCGTTGAGGACGCCCGCGATGGTGTGGCCGATCGTGACCTGCTCGAACATGCCGGGCATCTGCTCGACGGTGGGCGTGTAGGTGACGAGGATGTCGACCTTGCCGCCGACCGGGACGGCCTGGCTTCCGGGGAGCGTGAACGTGAACGGTCCGGCGGCCGGGTTCCGCGTGAAGCTCGCGAGGTTGAGCGGCCCGTCGCCCGTGTTGGTGATCGAGATCGTCCGGGTGGCCGGGGGCCCATCGCGATCCACCGACCCGAGGTCGACGAGCAGCCCGGGCGTGGTGGTCAGCATCGCGGTGGTCGACATCGCGGTCAGGCTGATCGTGCGCGTCGGGTTCGTGGCGAGGTCGCTCGTCACGGTGGCCGTGCCCGACAGCAGGCCCGTGCGGTCCGCGGGATCGGCGGTCACCGTGACCACCAGGATCTGTCCCATGGTCAGGGTCTGCGGCAGCGTGGTGGCGGTGGCTCCCGTCGTCGTGCAGGTCCCGTTGCGGGCCACGCTGGTGACGGTGAGCTCGCTGGCGATCGTCGGGGCGGTGGGCGTGATCGTGATCGGGCTCAGGATGTTCAGCGGCGCCTGGTCGGTGTTGACGATGCAGAACACGCCGGTGGCGGTCGCGTCCCAGCGGACCTGCCCGAAGTCGATCGCGGGCGGGCTCGTCGAGGGGACCGTGGTGATGTCGTAGCCGGCGGTGAGGCCATCACCATTGAGGAACACCGTGACCATCGTGCTCTGCGCGGTGCCCCAGCTCCCGGTGAACAGGATCGTCGCCGGGCCGCCATCGGTGCCGGCCATCGGCGTGAACAGCACGTTGATCGTCGCCATCTGATTCGCCATCAACGTCGACGGGATGGGCGTGGAGGGATCGAGCGTGTAGCCGACGCCCGTGGGCGCGAGGACGCCCGTGATGCCGGTGACGGTGACGTTGCCGGAGTTCCGCAACGTGAACGAGCGTGTGTCCGTGTTGCCGACGGTGACGCCGCCGAAATCGATCGGGGCCACGAGCGAGGTGACGGGCACGGTCACGAGCCTGCCCTGGAGGCCGGTGCAGGTCAGCCCGACGTTGGTGGTCGCCCCGGTGAACGAGTTGGAGAGGATGCGGAAGTTGCCGGGGCGTGACCCCGCCGCGGAGGGGTTGCAGCGGATCGTCCACGTGGTGCTGCCACCCCCGGCCACGGTCTGAACGCCGCCCGTGCCGAGGGTCACGGTGTAGTCGGAGCCGCCGGCCGTCAGGGTCGCGCTCGTGATCCCGAGCGGCGCGCCGCCGGTGTTCATCGCGGTGAGCACCAGGGAGCTGTTCGCGCCGACCTCGACGCTCATGAAATCGAGCGACGCGGGCACCGAGATCTGCGGCGCGATGCCCAGGCCGCTGACCGCGACGGGGATCAGCATATCGGCCGGATCTGGATCGTTGCTGGTGACGTTGAGCGTGGTGGTGAACGCGCCGGGGGTGGCCGGGTTGAACTGCACGTTGTGCATCGCCATCAGGCCCGCACCGAGCGTGCAGCCCAGCACCGGGCAGGCAGGCGAGAACGGGAACGCGGCAGGGATGCCGCCCGAGGCCGCGATATTGTAGGTCAGCGTGCTGTTGCCGGTGTTGGTCACGACGATCTGCATCGCCGTGGATGTGGTGCCGGCGAGCTGATCGGCGAACGCGAGCGTCGTCGGAGCTACCAGGATGTCGGGCCTGCCGGCGGTGCAGGTCAGCATCGCGACGTTGTCGCCGCCGCCGTCGGTATCGCTGGTGAATGTCACGGTGGCGTTCTGGGTCCCGGTGGCGCCCACGGGTGGGGCGCAGCGCATCGCGACCGCCACCGGCGCGACCATCGCGGCGAAGTTGCAGGTGGTCTGGTTCGAGCATCCAGAGCCGTTCGCGTCGAACGTGAACCAGCTCATCGTCTGCGTGATCGTCGCGCTGGCGATCGCCAGGGTCCCGAGCGGCGCCGCGCCCGTGTTGGTGACGTTGATGCTCGCGTTGCCGATCGCGCCGCCGCCGACCGTCCCGAACGTCGCGTCCTGCGCGGCGATCACGGCGTTGGTCCCGGTGCCGCTCAGCGAGATCACCCGCGACGTCATCGCGAAATCGTTGCTGCCGATCGTCAGGGTCGCCAGGCGCGATCCCGACGTCGTGGGATTGAACGTGACGAGCACGTCGGCGAATGAGCCTTGCGGGATCGTGAGCGGCAGCGCCGAGGGTGGGGTCACGGTGTAGTCCCCTGGGGCGGCGCCCCCGAGCGTCAACGTGCTGACGATCAGGTTCTGGCCCGGGTCACCGCCATTGCTGATCCGGAGGTTCTGGGTCGAGGACAGCACGGCCGTGTTGGCGACCCGGAGGCTCGGGAACGTCATCGCCGCCAGCGGTGTGGTCGAGATCACGGGCGCGGCGCCGGTGCCGATCAGCGTGACCGAGCCGTTCGTCGTAGTTCCGGTCTTGAAGTTGACGGTGCACGACACGGTGGTGCGCGCGAGCGGAGAGAACGCGAACGAGATGTGCGCGGGGTTCCCGGTGGTCACCGAGTACGGCAGCGCCTCCATCACGGTGATCGTGAACCGGCCGCAGTCGGCGCCGACGGGATCGATCATGGTCAGCTCGTCGTTCCCCATGTCGACGACGATCGTGCGCGCGACCGGCGCGGTCGTCGAACCGACGAGCACGCTGCCGAAGTTGATGCCCCCCGCGGGGCTGATGGAGAGCGCAGCCTGGGCGGGCCGTGCCCATCCGAGGGCGAAGATCAGCGCGATCGATGCAAGCCAGTGACGAGGCATATGACTCCGGAAGGCGCCGCCGGGCGAACCCCGACGTGGCGCGACCGAAAGGGTACCTCGCCCGAGGCGCCACCGAAAGCGACCGAAACCACGCCACGTGTCGTGCAGCGCGGGGCGCCTTTGTCTAGGATTTGCGACCCATGACCGAGACCCCGAGCGGCCTTTCATACCAGGACACCGTCGCAGGAACCGGAGCGAGCCCCGCCAAGGGCCAGACCTGCGTGATGCACTACACCGGCTGGTTGTGGGTCGATGGCGCCAAGGGCGCGAAGTTCGACAGCTCCGTCGATCGCGGCCGCCCCTTCGAGTTCCCGCTCGGCCTCGGCCGGGTGATCAAGGGCTGGGACGAGGGCGTTGCGTCGATGCAGGTCGGCGGCAAGCGCACCCTCCTGATCCCGCCCAGCCTCGGCTACGGCGATCGGGGCGCGGGTGGCGTGATCCCGGGCGGCGCGACGCTGCTGTTCGAGGTCGAGCTGCTCGGCGTGGCGTGACACGCGGTCACGGTCACCAGCGACGTCGCCTCCATCCCACACCGATACGCCTCGCGTGACAGCGCGGTGCACTCGGTCACGAACGACCGCAGCGGCTGATCGATCGCCTGCATCTCGGCTGCACTGGGTGCTGGCTCGGCCGGGTGCTCGCGGAGGGTCAGCTCCACGACATGCGTGACGAGCAGCTCACACTCCTTGCTGGAGGGCGGGCTCTGGGCCGGCGTCCTCGCGCCGGCATCGTGCGTGCTCGTGGGGGGCGGCTTCGTCGGGTGCGTGGGCGTGCCAGGGCCGCTCGAACATGCGGCGAACACCAGCCAGACGATCGTTCTCACGGTGCATCGATGTTAGCGTGTCCGCGTGGTGCGTCGTGACGAAGACGGACGCCTCGTTGTCGGAGACGACGGGAACCCGGCTTCATGCTGTGATGATCCAGCGGGTGCAAGTCCCGTCT
>JAYVRN010000758.1:0-12129 GCA_043776275.1 Myxococcales bacterium
CCCTATGATCGCAAGCCGGGTGGTCGGTTGCCTGGCGGATGGTGGTTCGTCACCGAGGTCGAGATCCAGCTCGAGAGCTCGCAGGTCGTGCGTCCGGACGTCGCAGGGTGGCGGCGCGAGCGTATGGAGCAGCTCCCCGAGACGATGCCGGTGCTCGTACACCCCGATTGGGTCTGCGAGGTGATGTCCACGAACCGGCAGCACGATCTGATCAAGAAGAAGCGGGCGTTTCACCACCACCACGTCGAGCACTACTGGGTGATCGATCCCGTCGACGAGACGCTCACGGTCTATCGCTGGCACCCCGACGGCTACCTCGAGGTGCTGATCGCGGATCGCACGCAGCGCGTTCGGGCCGAGCCGTTCGAGGATGTCGAGCTCTTGGTCGGGATGCTGTTCGGCGACGACGATCCCGAGGCGTGAGACGCACTCGAGTCAGAACGCGCGCGACCACACGAGGTGGTGATCGTCGAAGGCGTGCCGCCAGTCCCCGCCCCACTCCCAGCCGTGCTCGTCGAACAGCGCGGCCGCCGGGCCGGGCCGCACGAACATGCCCGGGCGGAGGTCACCGCGATCTGCGAACGCCATCCCGGCGTCCGGGACGATGCGGTCGGGTTTGCGCCATGGGTTCTCGACCGGGTTGATGTCGATCGCCCGGCCGAGCGCGTGCTGCGAGAGCAGGTCGGTGCCGGCGACCAGACGGAAGTTGAACGCGGAGGAGTTGTCCGCGGCCATTGAGGCCTCGTCGGAGGCGGCGTAGTCATCGACGAGGCGGAGCTGCCGGATCGGGAACCCGAGCTCCCACAGCCGACGAAACAGCGCCACCGTGCGCGACGCGATCGGCGCCGCCACCACGAGCTCGCCGCGGCTCGTCCCGTCGAAGCTGACGTGATCGAGCTGGAGGTACGCGAGCTCATCCCACCGCGGACACCGCGGATCTTCGCCGTGCCACGAGACGCCCTCCATCCGTGCGCGGACCTCGGGCCCCAGCGCGCGGATCTCCGCGGCGAACGCACGCGCGGGTGGGCGCACGAACGCGCTCACGTCAGAACCGCGTGGGCGGAGGCTGCGGCTCGCCGCGCGGCACGCTCGGCGGCGCGGGCGCCGGCTCGCGATCGATCGGTGAAGCGATCGGCCACGGCGGCGGCGTGCGATCCGCATCGGTGCTCGGCAGCTGCGAAGGTGCAGGCTCGGCGCGGGGCGCCGGCTCGAGCCTCGCGTGACCATCGTCGGCGCTCGGCGCGCGCTTCGCCTGGCCATCGTCGGCGCTCGGCGCGCGCTTCGCCTGGCCATCGTCGGTGGTCGTGAAGCGGAGCGGCGGCGGCGGGACCTCGCCACGGGGAGGACTCGGCTGCGAGGGTGCGGGCTCGCGCTCGGTCGGCGGTCCGGACGGACTCGGCGCCGGCGTGCGATCGAGATCGAACGAGGGCAGCTGCGACGGCGCCGGCTCCGCGCGCGGCGCGGGATCGAGCTTCCCGTCCTCCGCGCCGATCGACATCGGCGCGACAATTTCGTCGGACTCCGGGGCGACCGGAGCGACGGACCTGGCCGGCGCGGGGCGCACGGGTGCCACGACCTTCGCGGGCGCGGACGACGCCGGGGCCACGGCCTTCGCGGGCGCCGGTACGGCCTTCGCCGACGGTGGGGGGGGCGAAGCCTTCGCGGGCGTCGGCGCGGTCTTCGCCGCCGGCGTGGGGGGCGAAGCCGTCGCGGGCGTCGGCGAAGCGTTCGCCGACGGGGAAGGCTTCGTCTGCGCAGGCGGCGGCGAAGCGTTCGTGGGTGCGGGAGTCTGCGCCGGCGGCACTGTGGTCGGCGCCTTGACGTCCGTCGGTGCGGGCGTGGTGACGGCCTTGGCCGGCGGGACCGGCGCGGTCGCCGGCATGCGGGCGAGCGTGGCCGAGCGGCGCATCGCGAACACCGCGAGCCCGGACTGCGGGTGCGCCGTCGCGAACCGATCGTACTCGGTGCGTGCGCGCGCGTACTGGCCCGCGCGATCGAGGGCGCTCGCCAGCTGGAACCGCGCGTCTTCCTGATCGACGTCGGCCGCGATCGCCGCGGTCAGCAGCGCGATCGCCTTGTCGAGCTCGTTGGCCTTCGCGTACGCGACGCCGAGGAAGTAGCGCATCGTCGACGCACGCGCTCCGGCTGGCTCACTGACGAGCGCGGCCTCGAGCGCTGGGATCATCTCGGCGTAGCGGCCCGCCTTGAACGATGCAGCGGCGGTCTTGAGGGCGCTGTCGACCTCCATCACCTGGGTCTCGTGCGCGCGCGCCGCGAGCACCGCGCGCTCGGTGCGGGACAGCGGCAGCTCCGCGAGGGCGCCGAGCTTGCCCGCGGCCTCGCTGCGCTTGCCGGCCTCGAGGAGCTGATAGACCTCCCACGCGCGGTTGTCGGCCTGGTCGCGCGCCGTGGTCTTCGCGCTCAGCTCGTTGGTGTGCTGGACGGCCTGGTCGCGCTCGCGTTGGGCGGCGTCACGTGCCTCGACCAGCTCGCTCGCGCGGCTGCGGTAGAGCATGTAGAACCCGGCGCCGACGACCACGGTGAAGATCACGTAGGCGACGAACGAGTTGAGGTTGGCCCACTTGGCACGCTGGCGCTGCTCGGAGACCAGGGCTCCGATCGACTCGGCGAGCTGGCTGACCTGGGTCGCGGTCTTGCGGCCGAGCGTCCCCTGGTCGTCCAGACGCCTCCGCAGGGCCTCCAGGAGCGCCCAGCCCTCGGCGTCCGCCGCGCTCGGCTCGGGAGCCAGGTCGTGGTCCGCCTTGGGGAGGGGTGCAGCGCTCACGGCCCGTGCTTCCCCCGAATGGCCGGGTAAATCAAGTCGGTTCGACACGTTGAGGGTGCCGGATTCGCCTGGTACAGTGCCACCGCTCGGGGACTGCACGCTTTGCACCCTACGCCTGAGCAAGGTTTCGAGAGGTTCCATGACCCTGCTCTACGACTGGCTGAGGAAAGCCGCGAAAGCCCAGGGAAACAACAAGGCGGTCGTCTATCGAGACAACTACCTGTCATGGCGTGGCCTCCTCCACCGCGTCGATCGGCGCGCGCAAGAATTCAAGAGCATGGGGATCAAAGAAGGCGCGTGGGTCGGGCTGATGCTCGGCAACGTCCCGGACTTCGTGATCCTCGCGCTGGCGCTGTCCAAGCTCGATGCCGCGATCGTCCCGATCGATCCCACCACGGGCGGCCGTGAGCTCGAGCTGATCCTCGCCGCCGCGCCGCTACGCGCACTCGTGACACGTCCGCGCGGCAGCGAAGGCTCGATCTCGGCCAACGGCACCAGCGCGCCGGTTCCACCGAGCACCCTGCCCCGCGCCCGCGTGACCCGGCCCACCGCGCCGCCGCCACGCGATGCACTGCCGAACACCGTCCCCGCCAGCGATGCCGCCGAGGTCCGCCGTCGGCTTCAGGGCACGCTCCTCACCTGCAGCGTGTACCGGCGCAGCCCGCCCGACCACGGCGTCGAGCCGATCGCGGTGCTGTTCACCGCCGATTCGCTCGGCGATCCCAAGGGCGTACTCCGCACGGACAAGAACACGATCGCGGGCGTCGATCATGCGATCGCCGCGCTCGGCATGTCCGAGAAGACGCGCGTGCTCGTCGCGGTCCCGCTGTTCCACGCCTATGGCTGGGACCTCGGGTTTCTGCCCACGCTCAAACTCGGCTCCACGATGTTCCTCGAGGAGGAGATCAGCGCGCGCCGGATCGGCAAGCTGCTCCGCGATCACGAGGTCGATCTCCTCCCGGGCACGCCCTCGATGTACGCCGAGCTGTCGAAGCTCCCCACGGCCAAGAAGCTCGAGGTGAAGAACCCGCGGTTCCTCGCCGCCGGCTCACGCCTCGATCAGCTGGTCGCCGACGAGTTCAAGGACAAGTACGGGATCGCCGTGCTGTCGTCGTACCACTCCACCGAGGCCGCCACCGTCACGCTCGAGGACTCGGGCAAGTACCCCACCACCGTCGGCAAGCCGATCGATGGCGTCGAGGTGCGGATCACCACCGCCGATGGCAAGCCGGCCGCCGCGAAAGAAGGGCTGATCTGGGTCAAGAGCAAGACGCTCTCGCCCAAGTCGATCGGCCCGTTCGACGACGAGCGCGAGCCCACCTCACGCGCCTCCGGCATGGTCGCGATCGGCTCGATCGACAAGGCCGGCTGGCTGCGCACCGGCGACCTCGGCAAGCTCGACAAGACCGGCCGCCTCCAGCTCACCGGCCGCGAGGACGACGTCGTCAAGGTCGACGGCAAGCGCGTCGCGCTCGGCGAGGTCGAGGGCTGCCTCGAGTCATTCCCCAAGATCAAGGCGGCGCAGGCCACCGTGGTCACCGATCCGATGGCCGGCGCGATGGTCGTCGCGCGCGTCGTGACGAAGCAGAAGTGCGGCGCCGAGGAGATCATCGATCACTGCGCGCGCAACCTCGCACCGTACAAAGTCCCGCGGCGCATCGAGTTCTGCGAGACGATCTGAGCGTCACGCGACGAGGCTACGCTTCGACGGCGGCCGCGACGCTCACTTCGGCTGCCCGCTAGCGCGCGGCTGCTGCGCTCAACACCACAGCGCGCGGCTGCTGCGCTGCGCTGCGCTGCGCTGCGATCAGTTGATGACCACGAGCTCGCCGGCGTCGTGGCCGCAGAACCGCGCGTTGAGATCGTACTTCGAGCTGCACACCGGGCAGATCCGCGCGACCACCCCGGAGGGCTCGCTGGTCTTCGCCCGGCTGCGCGGCCGGGTGGCGTTGTAGACCGTGAACGGCACCAGCTCGTTGCCATCATGCGGACAGCTCCGCAGCCCCGGTTCGTACGCCCGCCGACACGCCATGCAGACGAGCCCGGCGCTGCGGCCCATCGACTTCGCCGAGCTGATGTTCGCACCGACGAGCATCTCCTCGGGCGGGACTAGCCGGCGAGCGTCGCGCGTACAGTACGTCATGCCGTGGTACTCGGTTCGGCACGTCGGACACACCATCGCGGTCGAGGTCGCGACGGCGAGTCCGCCACCTCCGCCGCCGCGGACCACCGCGGGCCGCGCGCGTGGACGGGGCGCCAGGGGCGGTGCGGCGGTGAGCGGCAACAGCTCGCGTTGCTCGGCGCTGGACGCCGGAGGGGTCTTCGCGCGGCGACGCAGCAACATCACCATCGCGACGAGGCCGAGGATCACGAGTGCGAGCAGCCCGACCACGACCACGAGCAGGGCCTGCGACGTGATCGCGCCGGAAGCCAGGGCGCTGGTGGTCGATGGAGTGAATCCGGACATCGACGGGAACCGTCCCCGAAAGCTAGCAACCACCCACAGATCGGTCAATGCGGAAATCAGCGCGCACCGTCGGCGCAGCGCTTCCATGATCGCGATCGCAGGGGTATGACCCGCCCCGTGCCCGACCTGGTGATCGGCGGTCGACGCTCCGGCTTGCCCAGACCGTGGCGAGCGGGTGTGATCGCGGTCGCGATGCTCGGGGTCGCCATCGTGGTGGGGTGGTTCATCTACCGCCGCTCCGTGACCTATGACGTCCCGAGTGGCGAGGTCTCGGGCGCGATCACCTCGGTCCAGACCGCCCCCGGGGCCGCTCCCGCCCTGACCTACGGGGGATCGTCCCTGAGCTGGGTGGGCGGCCTGCCCGTCCTGCGGATCTCCGGCGAGGCCCACGCGTTCGGGGCGGCGCACGGGCGGCTCCTCGCACCCTGGCTACCCGCCGTGGTGGCCGCTGCCGCCCCCTCGATCGAGCACACGGTCAGCGACGACGGCATGTTCGGTGGGACCACGCACGGGATGCGGCTGGCGTGGCGCTGGCGGTTCATCGACGATGGCCTCGTCGATCAGGACCGCAGGATGGTCGCCGGCATGACGCGGGGCGCCGAAGCCAGCGGTGTGGACGTGTCGTTCACAGACCTCGTGCGCACGCAGGCCGTGCTCGATGTCGGTGCGCCCTCCCCGCGCACCGACGAGGCGGAGCAGAAGAGCCTCGCACAGAGCCTGATCGTGCTCGCCCACCAGGCCCAGGCGCCCGCGCGGCTGTGGGTGGGCCGGGTGTTCGCGATGCCTGGCCTCGACGATGGCGGGGACGCAGAGATCCCGGTCCTGACGATCGCCCACCCTGACGGCCGGATCGCCTGGGCTGGCGTCGGCTGGCCCGGCCAGCTCGGTGTGGTCACCGGCGTCAACGCGCAGGGGATCGCCGTGATGGTCGATCCCGTGAGGACGAGCGATGTGCGCCCGACGCGGACGGCGCGCCCCGTGGCGCTGCTCGCGCGCACCGTCCTCGAGCAGGCGAAGACCCTCGACGAGGCGGTCAAGCTGATCGAGACCACGCCCACCCTCGGCGCCGCGGTGATCGTCGTGATCGATGGCACGAGCGGGACCTGGGTGCTCGTCGAGCGCACCCCGAGCAAGGCGATCATCGAACGCAACCCGAAGTCCCCCGCGCTCGGCGACGTGCTCACCACCAATGCGCTGTCGAGCGACCCCGAGAATGATCGCGCACGCCGGATGCTGGCCACCCAGCAGCGCGTCGACCGCGCGGCGAAGCTCGTGAAGAATCCGCTCGCCGACGTCGCCTCGATGGCGGCGATCCTCCGCGATCAACGCGGGCTCGACGACACGGCGCGCCCTGCCGGCCATCGCGGTGTGATCGATGATGGCCGCGCGATGCACACGGTGATCCTCGATCCTGCCTCGCTTGAGCTGTGGATCGCGGACCCGCGCGCAGGCGGCCGCATGCGTGCGTTTGATCTCCGCCACGAGCTTCGCGGCGAAGGCGATCGCGCCGCGCCCTCGGCTGACATCGCGGCGGATCCCACGCTCGATCCGGATCGCCTGCCGAACCTGATCGCCGCGCGCGCGGAGCTCCGCGTCGCCCGGGGCGCGCTCCTCGCGGGCGATACCGAGCGCGCCGACGAGGCGTGTGCACGCGCACGAGCACGTGCGCCCGCGCTGCCCGAGGCGCTCGAGCTCGAGGCCACGATCGCGCAGGCCCGCGGTGACACGCCCCGCGCGCGCGCCGCATTCGAGGCGTGGCTCGACGGCGGTCCCGACGATCCCAAGGGCGAGGAACGCGCGCGCGCGCTGCTCTCGCGATAGCGCGGAAGATCAGTGCCGAAGATCAGCGCCAAATCAGCGCCAAATCAGCGCCAAATCAGCTCCAAATCAGCGCCAAATCAGCGCCAAATCAGCGCCAAATCAGCGCCAAATCAGCGCGGAGGATCGTCGCCGAAGATCAGCGCCGGTTCCGTGGATCAGCTCAGCGCGGCGGTTCAGCGGACGACGTCAGCGGACGACATCAGCGCATCACGAGCGCGAGCACAGCGCCCGCTCCGGCCCCGAGTACGAGCAACCCGACGACCCACCACATCCACTTCGACGATCCGGGCGCCTTGGGATGCGAGGCCTGTCCGTGGCCCTGGATCTGCGCCGCCGACGCCTGTGGATACGGCGTCAACGGCGATTGAGACGCGCCGCTGCCGATCTGCGCCATCGGGGCCATCTGCGCCGGCGGATACCCAGGATTGCTCTGGGGCGCGTTCTGCTGCATGTGCCCCGACATGGCGGGTCCCATCCCGGGAAGGCCGGGCTGACTCTGCGCCGACGCCTGGTGCATCGGCATGGACGGCGGCGGCAGGTTGGGCATGTCACCGCGCCGGGTCTCGAGGAGCTCGGGGCCGGCGAGCCGGTTCGAGCTACCGGAGCTCGCACCCTGCGATGCGGACAGCGCAGCGAGCTCGGTGCTCGTGTGTGTGACGACCTCGGTCAACGCGAACGCCAGCGCCGAGACATCGGCGTACCGGTTGTTCTTGTCCTTCTCGAGGCACTTGAGGATCACCCGATCCGCAGCCTGCGGGAGGTTCGCCTTGGGGATGGCCGTCGACGGTGGCGGTGGCGTCTGCTTGAGCTGCGCGGTGATCAGGCCCGCGGGGCCCTTCGCATCCGGGAACGGCAGGCGGCCGGTGATCATCTCGTAGGCCACGACGCCGAGCGCGTAGACATCGCTGCGCCCATCGAGCGGCTTGCCCATCAGCTGCTCGGGCGACATGTACTCGAGCGTGCCGAGCGTCTGGCCGGTCGCCGTCAGCTGGGGCGACTGCGGATCGATCGAGTCACCGCGCATCACCTTGGCGATGCCGAAATCGAGGATCTTCACGAACTCGGGGTTCCCCGGTCGCGTCTCGAGATAGATGTTCTCGGGCTTCAGATCGCGATGCACGATGCCCTGCGCGTGTGCCTCGGACAGCGAGCTGCACATCTCGGTCAGGATCTTGAACACGCGCTTCCACTCGAGCGGCGCCTGCTCGTGGAAGATCTGATGGAGGCTCTTGCCCTCGAGCAGCTCCATCGCGATGTAGAGCGTGCCGTCCGGGGTCTGGTCAAAGTCGTACGTGGTGATCGTGTGCGCATCGCGGAGATTGCACAGCACCATGCCCTCGCGCCGGAACCGCGCGACGAGGTTCTCGTCCTTGGTCATCTCCGGGTGCAGCAGCTTGAGCGCGACCTTGCGGCCGGTCGCCAGCTGCGTGCCGCGATACACCGCACCGAACCCGCCCTCACCGATCTTCGATTCGACCTTGAAGCGGTTGTTGAGGACCTGGTTGATATAGATCTCGTCGCCGATCTTCGGGCGCGGCTTGGGCGCGGGGCGCGGCTGCTGCGGCTTGGGTGCCGCGGCCGGTCCACCAGCGCGGCCGAGCTGCGGCGCTCCGGCGGGTGGCGTCTGTGCGCGCGGGTTGCCGTTGGCCGGGCCCGCAGGTGCTGGCGCGGGAGCAGCCGCCCGTGCCGGCTGAAGCCGGTACCCGCACACGCCGCAGAATCGAGCGTTTGGCTCGAGCGACGAGTTACACGACGGGCAGTTCATCCCACGCGAATTTTCGCAGATGTTTCCGTCGTCCGCACCCCAGTTTGCGTGAAATCGGGGACTCCCACCTGGGCTAGCAACGGGCGACCGCAAGGACGAGGATCAGCACGACCGCGATCGACCCGAGCAGGCCGTAGATCACCCAGGGCGGCTTGCGCGCCTCGACGGGGGCCGGCGGCAGCCCTTCGATCGCGGCATCGTCCCCCACGAACAGGCGGATCCGCGGGCCACCTGGCCCGAACTCGATGGAGATGGGTGCGTCACGTGCGACCAGGGCCTCCGTGATCCGGTGCCCCTCGACATAGGTCCCGTTCGAGGAGCCCGAGTCGACCAGGACCCACCCCGAGTCGATCGGTCGCAGCTCGGCATGGCGGGAGCTGGCGTCGATATCGCGGTGGGGATCGAACGAGACTTCACATTCCGGATGCCGGCCAAACCGGACTCGCGTCCCCGCAGGAAACTCCTGCCGCTGGCCGCGCCGCGCACCCGCGACGTGGTCGATGACGACCCGCACGTGCGCATCGTACCCCAAGCGCACTCCCTCGCCCTGTGGCGGGGTGGCGGATCACCTACCGCCGAGCCACCACGCCACCACGCAGGCGAGCACGACGATCGGCACGTACCACCAGCGCAGAATGCCCGCACGGAGCCGCTTCCGGGCCGGGCCATCCAGCTCGACCGGGAGCGAGGTAGGAGGCACCCGGATGCCGATCGACGAGCGCAGCACGGCGTGCTGCCCCGTCACGGGGATGCTGGGCGGGATCGAGTTCTGGGGGATCCCGATCCGGGCAGCGAGCCGGCGCGCGACGTAGGAGGTCTCGGTCAGCGCGGGATCGCCCTCCTTTTGCGGATCAAACTCCATGAACGAGGGAAGGTCCTCATCGCCCCTGGGGGGCACCAGGCGCCCTCCGTTGACCTCGCAGACGATCGCCGTGATGTTGTCCGTCCCGCCCGCAGCCCGCGCCGCCGCGACCAGCAGGCGCACCGCTTGCTGGACGTCGTGCGGCCTCGACAGCAGCAGCGCGAGCGCGGGATCGCCGACCAGGCCATAGAGCCCATCGCTGCACAGCAGGATGCGATCCCCCGCGCGCAGCTCGGTCATCGACAGCGACGGCTCGACATCGTCGCCCACGCCGAGCGCCTGCAGAATCGCCCCGCCCGCGCTCGCAACCTCGCCGGGCGAATGGCCCGCGGCGATCAGCGCGGACTGCAGCGACTGGTCGCGCGTGACCTGCACGAGCGCGCCGGCGCGCAGGACATATGCGCGAGAGTCACCGACGGTGGCGAGGATCAGGCGATCGCCGATCACCCCGGCGGCCGACAGCGTGGTGCCCATGCCGCGGAGCCCGGGCTCGCGACGCGCCATCGCATGGACGTCGTGGTTCGCGACGCGCGCGGCGCGCCGGAGCAGGCGCGCGAACACCTCCGGATCGCGGGTGGCGGGCGTGCCCTTCATCTCGCGCCACATCACCTGCGAGGTGAGCTCCGACGCGATCTCGCCGCCCTCCACACCACCCATCCCATCGCACACCACGAGGAGTGGGCCGCGCGCTCCGCTCCCCTCGAACACCTGCTCCACCAGGTCGAGCTTCTGGGACGCATCGAGATCACCGACGAGGTGGCTATCCTCGTTGTGCTCGCGCACCTCGCCGATGTCCGTCGCGGCCGCGATCACGACAACGAGCGCGGGGCGCGGATCCGGCTCGGCGGCGTCCTCCCTCACTTCAGGCACCTCAGGTGCCGAGCTCGACCCGCAACAGCTGATCGCCCATCCGGACGTGATCACCGTGCTTGATCGCGGTGGGCCCGGTGATCCGGACGAACGTGCCGTTCGAGCTCCCGAGATCCGTGATCTGCGCCTTCTTCCCGTCCCAGGTCACGGCGGCGTGCCGGCGCGACATGAACGCGTCATCGCGGAACACGATGTCGCCCTCCTCGCGCCCCAGCACGATCTCCTCGCCGGCCAGGTGCCGCACATCGCGGTAGCCACCGGACGGCACGATCTGCACGAACCGCCCCCACGGCTCCCGTGGAGGTGATCCGAACAACGCAACGCCGTGGCGGATCAGGGGATGGACCTTGGTCTCCTCGGCCTCGACACGCTCGTAGCGCAGCACCTCGCGCCCGACGAGGATCGTCATCCCATCGATCAGATCCACCGGCAGATCGGCCTTCTTGAACACGCCGTTGAGCGTGTCGAGGGACATCACCTTGACGCCATCGCCCGAGCGTTCGAAGCGCGCGTGCTGGCGTGCGAGGAAGCGATCGTCGTCGAATGCGATGTCCGCACCGGCGCGGCCCACCACGGCATACTCGCCCGACAGCGGGAACCGCTGGCCATCGGAGCCATCGCGATTGACGAGCACCGCGGTGCCCCAGGCGGGACCGGTGTTCGCAGCGACGGACGCCGCGCGTGGCGGCGGGCCGCTCAACGGGGTGATCGAGCCGGCGCGAATACCGTCGGACGCCAGCGTCGCGCCCTGGGGATCGATCGCTGGCGTACCGCCCCCGGTCACCGCGGCAGCACTGCCGCTGACCATCGCGCCGATCGGACGACCGCTCGGCGAGGTCCCGGGCGACGACGGCGCGCGCGGTCGCGGATCCTGGCCGGGATCCGTCGGCTGCATCGCCTGCATGTGGAGTCCGCACTGCTGGCAATACGCGAAGCCCACCGGCGTCGGCGTGCCACAGCGCGGACAGATGATCATGTTGCCCTGCGCGGGTACGGGCGCGACCTTCGGCGAAGCCCCGGAGACTCCGAGCGGCGCGGGTGGCAGCACGCCGGGCGCCGTCGACGGCAGCTGGCCCGGAGTCGCCGACATCATCGGTGGTGGTGCCATCGGCGGTGGTGCCATCGGCGGTGGTGCCATCGGTGGCGCGGCCATCGTGGCCCCCATCATCGGGTTTCCCACCGGCGGCGTCATTGGCGCGCCTCCACCGAAGGCGCCTCCACTGGGGGCGCCGCCACTGGGCTGGCCCATCGGGATGGGTCCCGCGGGCATCGGCCCCGACAGGGTGTTGCCGAGCGCACTGCCGCAGCTGCGGCAGAACTTCATCCCGACCGGGTTCTCACCACGGCAGACGCCACAGATCGTGGGCAACCCCGGAGGCGGAGCTGGGGTCTGCCCATACACTGGTGCCGCCACAACTGGCGCCAGCGAGCTGCCACAGTTGAGGCAGAACGACGACCCAGCTGGGCTTTCGTGGCCGCACATCGAACAACGCATCTGACCCCTACGGTTGAACCCGGCACGAGTGTCTCAACAACACTCGGGGATTTGAATGGCACAA
>JAYVRN010000759.1:0-12124 GCA_043776275.1 Myxococcales bacterium
GGGTACGGAGATGGTGATGCCCGGCGACAACATCAAGGTCGACGTGCAGCTGGTCTCGCCGATCGCCTGCGAGGAAGGCCTCCGCTTCGCGATTCGCGAAGGCGGCAAGACCGTCGGCGCCGGCGTCGTCACCAAGATCCTCGCCGACACCCTCGGCGAGAAGAAGAAGTAGGAGATATCCCATGACGACTCCACGCATTCGCATCCGCCTCAAGGCGTACGACCACAAGCTCCTCGATCAGTCGGCCGGAGAGATCGTGGAGACCGCCAAGCGCACGGGCGCCAAGATCGCCGGCCCGATCCCGCTGCCGACCAAGATCAACAAGTACTGCGTGCTGCGGTCGCCGCACACCGACAAGAAGTCGCGCGAGCAGTTCGAGATCCGCACTCACAAGCGGCTCCTCGACATCCTCGAGCCGACCCAGCAGACCCTCGACGCTCTGATGAAGCTGGACCTCTCGGCCGGCGTCGACGTCGAGATCAAGACCTAAGCGCGCCAAGCGCAGGACAATAGAGAACGATCATGGCCAAGCTAGACGTCAAGAACATCAGCGGTAAGTCCGTCGGCTCGATCGAGCTCGACGACGCCGTGTTCGGTGCTGAGATCCACGAGCACCTCCTCTGGGAGGTCGTGAAGTGGCAGCTCGCGAAGCGCCGCGCCGGAACTGCCTCGACCAAGCGCCTCGGCGAGGTCCGCGGCTCCTCCAAGAAGGTGTGGAAGCAGAAGGGCACTGGCCAGGCGCGCCAAGGTAGCCGTCAGTCTCCGCACTTCGTGGGCGGCGCATCGGTGTTCGGCCCCAAGCCGCGCAGCTACGAGTACAACATGCCGCGCAAGGCCAAGAAGATGGCGCTGCGCTCGGCGCTGTCGCTCCGCGCCGGCGAGTCGAAGATCATCGTCGTCGATTCGTTCGCCACGGACGGCAAGACCAAGTCGGTGGCGGCCACCCTCGCGACCCTCGGGACCGGCCCGAAGGCGCTGATCGTCGACGCCAAGAACAACACGATGCTGGTGCGCGGCGCGAAGAACCTCGCGAAGTCGCAGTGGCTCGCGCCCGAGGGCGTCAACGTCTACGACATCCTCCGCCACGAGACCCTGGTCCTGACCAAGGCGGCGGTCGAGTCGATCACCACCGCTCTCAAGACGGAAGCGGAAAGCGAGTAGTCATGCGTGACGCACAATCGATCATCAAGCGTCCGCTCCTGACCGAGAAGTCGGCGCGCCTCCGGGAGACCGGTGGCGGCGCATCTTCGAAGGCCGAGGGCGAAGAGTACTCACAGCAGGTCGTGTTCGAGGTCGCTCGCGATTCGAACAAGATCGAGATCAAGGCAGCTGTCCAGACCCTGTTCAAGGTCACGGTCACCGACGTCCGCACGCTCGTCGTGCGCGGCAAGGTGAAGCGGGTGGGCCGGTTCTCGGGTCAGCGTCCGGCCTGGAAGAAGGCGTTCGTGACGCTGAAGGCCGGCGACAACATCGAGTTCTTCGAGGGAGTCTGAGATGGCGATCAAGAAGTACAAGCCGACTTCGCCGGGTCGTCGCGGAATGTCCTCGCAGGACTTCGGCGAGATCACGAAGTCCGAGCCCGAGAAGAGCCTGCTCGCGCACAAGACCGCGACTGCCGGCCGCAACAATCACGGCCGCATCACCTCGCGGTTCCGCGGCGGTGGCCACAAGCAGCGCTATCGGGTCGTCGACTTCAAGCGCAAGAAGACGGGCGTCCCCGCGGTCGTCGTCGCCATCGAGTACGATCCGAACCGCTCGGCGCGCATTGCGCTCGTGCAGTACAAGGACGGCGAGAAGGCGTACATCCTGGCTCCGGCCAAGCTGGTCGTCGGTGACGAGATCATCTCGGCCAACAGCGCGGATATCAAGCCGGGCAACTCGCTGCCGCTGAAGTTCATCCCGATCGGTACCGAGATCCACGCCGTCGAGCTCAAGCAGGGCCGTGGCGCGCAGATCGGTCGCTCGGCGGGGACCAAGGTCACCCTGATGGCGAAGGAAGGCGATTGGGCCACGCTGCGCATGCCCTCGGGCGAGATGCGCCGCGTCCACATCGACTGCCGCGCCACGATCGGCGTGATCGGCAACCACGAGCACGCGAACATCCAGTGGGGCAAGGCCGGTCGCCGGCGCTGGAAGGGCATTCGCCCGCACCAGCGTGGCGTCTCGATGAACCCCGTCGATCACCCCATGGGTGGCGGCGAAGGTCGCTCGTCGGGTGGTCGCCACCCGTGCACCCCGTGGGGCCAGAAGACCAAGGGCCTCAAGACCCGTCACAACAAGCGGACCGAACAGTTCATCATCCGCGGACGAAGCAAGTAAGGACCAAGTAGCTATGCCGCGTTCATTGAAGAAGGGTCCGTTCGTCGAGAAGTATCTCGCGAAGAAGATCGCCGCCGCCCAGAAGGAAACCAACCAGAACAAGCGGGTGATCTCCACCTACTCGCGCCGGTCGATGGTCATCCCGGGCATGGTCGGTCTCACGTTCGCCGTGCACAACGGCCGCAAGTTCATGCCGGTGTTCATCACCGAGCAGATGGTCGGTCACAAGCTCGGCGAGTTCTCGCTCACCCGCACCTTCCACGGCCACACCGGCGAGCGGAAGAAGTAGGTCTGCCATGCAAGCCCGTGCACTCGTCCGTGGAATCACGATGTCGCCCCGCAAGATGCGGGTCGTCGCGAACCTCGTCCGTAACAAGACGGTGGAGCAGGCCGTGGGCCTCCTCGACCTGATGCCCAAGAAGGCCGCGGGGATCATCTCCAAGGCCATCAAGTCCGCGGCGGCGAACGCCGAGGACAAGTCCGGTGGCGACGCGTCCGTCGAGGATCTCCGCATCCTCACGATCGCCGTCGACGGCGGCACGATCGCCAAGCGCTGGATGCCCCGCTCGATGGGCCGCGCCAACCGCATCAATCACCGCGCGAGCCACCTCACGGTGGTCGTCACGGACGAGCCAGGAAAGTAGAGAGCCGACGCCATGGGTCAGAAAACGCATCCGATCGGCTTCCGCCTCGGCATCATCAAGACGTGGTCGTCTCGTTGGTACGAGGAGAAGAACTACGCGAAGTGGCTCCACGAGGACCTCAAGCTCAAGAGCTTCATCAAGAAGAAGCTCAACCACGCGGGCGTCTCGTACATCGAGATCGCGCGCGCGGCCAACAAGGCCAAGATCAACATCCACACGGCTCGCCCGGGGATCGTGATCGGCAAGCGTGGCGCCGGCGTCGAGACCCTGAAGAAGGAAGTCCAGGCGCTCACCGAGAATGAAGTGTTCCTGAACATCATCGAGGTCCGGAAGGCCGAGACCAACGCCCAGCTCGTCGCCGAGAACATCGCGACGCAGCTCGAGCGCCGCATCGCCTTCCGCCGCGCCATGAAGAAGGCGACCCAGACCGCGATGAAGTTCGGAGCCAAGGGCATCAAGGTCGCGTCGAGCGGCCGCCTCGGCGGCGCCGAGATGTGCCGTCGCGAGTGGTACAAGGAGGGTCGCGTTCCCCTCCACACCCTGCGCGCGGACATCGAGTACGGCTTCACGGAGGCTCACACCACGTACGGCTCGATCGGCGTCAAGGCGTGGGTGTTCCACGGCGAGGTGCTCCCGGCACCCCGCAAGGACCCGGCTGTCGCTCGCACCACCCCCCCGCGCTCGGGCACCTAGTTTCGAGGCTGGAGATTCTTTATGTCGATGCTCTCCCCAAAACGCTCCAAGTTCCGCAAGTCCCACAAGGGACACCTCGCAGGTAATGCGAAGGGCGGCAACGAGGTCTCGTTCGGCGACTACGGCCTGCAGGTCACGTCGCCCGGCTGGATCACCTCTCGGCAGATCGAGGCCGCGCGTGTCGCGATCTCTCGCTCCGTCAAGAAGTTCGGCAAGATCCACGTTCGCGTGTTCCCCGATCACCCCGTGACGAAGAAGCCCGCCGAGACTCGAATGGGTACCGGTAAGGGCGGCGTCGAGGGCTGGATCGCCGTCGTCAAGCCGGGTCGCGTGATCTTCGAGGTCGAGGGCGTCTCGCTCGAGATCGCGAAGGAAGCCTTCCACCGCGCCCACCACAAGCTGTCGGTCAAGACCCAGCTCGTCTCTCGTGAGCCCGTCCTATGAGCAAAGCAGCCCAGACCCTCGTGTCGTTCCGCGATCAGCCGGACGAAGATCTCCGCGCCCTCCTCGTCACCACGCGTGACGAGCTGTTCCGCCTGCACCTCGGCAAGCACACCAATCAGGTGACGTCGACGGCGCTGCTGCAGACCAAGCGCCGGCACATCGCTCAGATCCTGACGGTCCTCAACGGCCGCAAGCACGGTGTGGAGACCCAGGCCCAGAAGTCGGCGACGACCTCTGCGCCTGCAGCCGACGAAGCCGCTCCCGCCAAGAAGTCCGAGACCAAGAAGACCAAGAAGGCGAACTCATGAGCCCCGAGTCCACCGATACCAACCCCGCCGACGAGCGTGGCAGCCGCCGCGTCATCGTGGGCAGCGTGACCTCCGCGAACATGCAGAAGACGATCGTCGTGACCGTCGTCCGCCGCGTCCGCGATCGCCGCTTCCACAAGTTCCTGACGCGCCGTGTGAAGTATCACGTGCACGACGAGAACAACGTCTCCAAGGTCGGAGACCTCGTCGAGATCGTCGAGTCGCGCCCGATGTCGCGCACCAAGCGCTGGCGTCTGCTCCGCACGATCTCCAAGGCCGTGGAGGGCGTGTCGTGATCCAGATGACGTCGGTCCTTGACGTCGCTGACAACAGCGGCGCCAAGAAGGTCTACTGCATCAAGGTGCTCGGTGGCTCGCGCCGCCGCTACGCCTCGATCGGCGACATCATCATCGTCTCGATCCGCGAGGCGATTCCGGGCGCCAAGGTCAAGAAGGGCGAAGTCGCCCGTGCCGTCATCGTGCGCACCCGCAAGGAGCTCGCGCGCAACGACGGTTCCTCGATCCGGTTCGACGGCAACTCCGCCGTCCTGGTCAACAAGGAGAACGAGCCGATCGGTACCCGTATCTTCGGGCCGGTCGCTCGCGAGCTGCGCGCCAAGCGGTTCATGAAGATCATCTCGCTGGCGCCGGAGGTTCTGTAGTCATGCGCGCAGCACACGTTCGTAAGGGCGATCTCGTCATCGTCATCGCGGGAGCCAGCAAGGGCAAGAAGGGCAAGATCCTTCGCGTCGTCGGCAATCGCGTGGTCGTCGAGAAGGTCGCGATGGTCAAGAAGCACTCCAAGGCGACGCAGGCCAGCCCGCAGGGCGGCATCATCGACAAGGAAGGCTCGGTCCACATCTCCAACGTGCAGTTGTTCGACGACAAGTCGACCAAGGGCACGCGCACCAAGATCTCCAACGACGGGGACCAGAAGGTCCGCGTCGGCGTGAAGTCGGGCACGAAGTTCCCGACCGCTGGGATGAGCTGATCATGGCGACTGAAGACGACGACAAGGGCGCAGCCGACGAGGCTGCTGCTGCAAAGAAGGCGGAGCGCGCCGCGAAGGCGAAGGCGAAGGGCGAGGGCAAGGTCAAGAAGCCTGTTGTCCAGGAAGGCCCCGCGCCCAAGTACAAGCGCGAGAAGCCGCCGACCCTCAAGGCCAAGTACGACGGCACGATCAAGCCGGCGATGATGAAGGAGTTCGGTTACTCCACCGTCATGCAGGTTCCGCGCATCCTCAAGGTCACGGTCAACATGGGCCTCGGCAAAGCCAAGGACGAGCCCAAGATGATCGAGTTCGGGGTCGAGGAGCTCAAGATGATCACGGGGCAGTCCCCGGTCGTCTCGCGCGCCAAGAAGGACATCGCCGTGTTCAAGCTCCGCAAGGGGCAGAAGATCGGCGTCATGGTCACCCTGCGCCGCGAGCGTATGTGGGAGTTCCTCGATCGCCTGCTCAACATCGCGCTGCCGCGCGTCCGCGATTTCCGCGGCGTGTCGCCGCGCGGGTTCGACGGCCGCGGCAACTTCACCATGGGCGTGAAGGAGCAGATCATTTTCCCCGAGATCGAGTACGACAAGATCGATTCGATCAAGGGCATGAACATCAGCATCGTCACCACGGCCGAGACCGACGCGGAGGGGCGCGCGCTCCTCACGCACCTCGGGATGCCGTTCCGTCAGCCAATTAACCCGGCGACGGGCCTGCCGATGACGGCAGCAGAGAGTGCAGAGACTGCAACGACTGGAGCCGCGTAAGTCATGGCCAAGCTGGTTGATACGCTTCCCAAGAAGCAAAAGTTCAAGGTTCGCATCAAGAGCCGCTGCAAGCGCTGTGGCCGCTCGCGCGCATACCTCCGCAAGTTCGAGATGTGTCGTTGCTGCTTCCGGGAGCTCGCGCTCCGCGGCGACATCCCGGGCGTCATCAAGTCGAGCTGGTGAACACATGTCGATGACCGATCCAATCGCTGATTTCCTCGCGCGTATCAAAAATGGTATCCGCGCGCGCAAGCAACTCGTCGAGTGCCCTCGCTCGAACCTCAAGCAGCGGATCGCCGAGATCCTCGCCGCCGAAGGCTTCGTTCAGAACGTCACCTCGAGCGAAGACAACAAGCAGGGCATGCTCAAGCTCGTCCTGCGTTATGACGGCCGCGCCTCGGCGTCCGGTAACGCGATCACCGGCATGCGCCGGGTGTCGCGCCCGGGTCAGCGCGCGTACGTCCCCGCCACGAAGGTGCCGCGCGTCCGTAACGGGCTCGGCATCGCCATCCTCAGCACGTCGCAGGGCGTGATGACGGACAAGGAAGCCCGGAACAAGGGCGTCGGCGGCGAAGTCCTCTGTGAGGTCTGGTGAGTCATGTCGCGAATCGGACGTAAACCACTCGAGATCCCCAAGGGCGTCACGGTGTCCATCACGAAGGACACCGTCTCGACCAAGGGCCCCAAGGGCACGCTCAGCCTCACCCGTCACCGGCTGATCGACATCAAGCAGGCCAAGGACGAGGACGGCAAGGACGTCGTCGTGTTCGAGCGCAAGGGAAACCTTGGGCCCGAGCGCGCCGCGCACGGCCTGATGCGCGCCCTGGTCGGCAACATGCTGACCGGTGTGACGAAGGGCTTCGAGCGTCAGCTCGAGATCAACGGCGTCGGCTACAAGGCCGAGCTGAAGGGCCCGAAGCTGATCCTCTCGCTCGGGTACTCGCACCCGATCGAGTACGCGCTCCCCGAGGGGATCGCGGCCAAGGTCGACAAGAACATGCTGATCCTGTCGGGGATCGATCGCCAGGCGCTGGGCGCCGCGGCCTCGAACATCCGCAGCTTCCGCCCGCCCGAGCCCTACAAGGGCAAGGGCATCAAGTACATCGAAGAGACGATCACGCGGAAGGCCGGCAAGACCGCCGGTAAGTAACGACTCGTACAGGTCGCTACCTACGAGTCCCCACGTTGGTTGGGGTGGCGGTAGCAACGGCCTCGGGTCAGGAGAAAGCACATGTCTGGTCACGTCAAAGTCGCCACCCCCAAGCTCCGCAAGCGCCTCAAGCGCAAGTTCTCGATCCGGCTCCGGATCTCGGGAACCGCGGAGCGTCCTCGCCTGAGCGTGTTCCGCTCGACGCGTTACGTCTACGCGCAGGCCGTGGACGACACCACGGGGCGCGTCCTCGCCTCGGCGAGCGAGCTCGAAGAGACCCTCAAGGCTGCCACTGCCGGCAAGCCGAAGAAGGAGCGGGCGCGCGCCATCGGCAAGGCGGTCGGCGAGCGCCTCAAGGCGACCGGCGTCACCTCGGTGGTGTTCGACCGCAACGGATTCATCTTCCACGGTCGCGTCAAGGAAGTCGCCGATGGCGCTCGTGACGCGGGCCTGCAGTTCTAAAGGACGACACAGACCATGATCATCAATCCCGAAGAAGTCGGCGAACTCGTCGACCGCGTCGTCCACATCAACCGCGTCGCCAAGGTCGTCAAGGGCGGCCGTCGGTTCTCGTTCTCGGCGCTCGTCGTCGTCGGCGACCAGCACGGCTACGTCGGTGCAGGTCTCGGCAAGGCGAACGAAGTTCCCGAGGCGATCCGCAAGGGCACCGATCGCGCGAAGCGCAACCTGTTCAAGATCCCGCTCGTCAAGGGCACGATCCCGCACGACATCGAAGGCTTCTTCGGCGCCGCACAGGTGCTGCTCCGTCCGGCCTCGCCGGGTACCGGCGTCATCGCCGGCGGCGGCGTGCGCCCCGTCCTCGAGGTCGCTGGCATCACGGACATCCTGACCAAGTCGATCGGGACGTCGAACAAGCACAACGTCATCCACGCGACCATCGTGGCGCTCAAGGCGCTCCGCTCGGTCGAGCAGGTCGCGAAGACCCGTGGCAAGAGCGTTTCGGACCTCTACACCCGCAGCACGCGGCCGGCCTGAGCCGGACCGAGATCATCCCATGGCGATCAAGCTCAAGATTACCCAGGTGCGGAGCGGCGTCGGCCGCTCGGACCAGCAGAACCGGACCCTCCAGGGCCTCGGTCTCCGCGGTCCCCACAAGACGGTCACCCTCCAGGACACCCCCGCCATCCGCGGGATGATCCGCAAGGTCAGCCACCTCGTCACCGTCGAGTCCGCGGACTGAGTGTCGATTCTCCTGGCCTTATGGTCAGGTGAAGATCTACTCAGTTGCCCCAACGAAGTTTCCGCGCCAGATTGCACGGCGCGATCGGTAAAGCTCCCATGTCTCACGAAGCTCACGACAAGATCAGCCTGCACAACCTCCACCCCAACCCGGGCGCGACCAAGGAAAAGAAGCGCCTTGGTCGTGGTCGCGGCTCGGGTAAGGGCAAGACCTCCGGTAAGGGCGTCAAGGGCCAGAAGGCTCGCCCGGGTCACCACGGCGCGCGGCTCGCGTTCGAGGGTGGTCAGATGCCGATGCCGCGTCGCATCCCGAAGCGCGGGTTCACCAACATGAACCGCGTCGAGGCGTTCCCGATCAACGTGTCTCTCCTCGAGACCGTGTTCGAGGCCGGCGCCACCGTCGACATCGAGGTGCTCCGCGCCAAGGGCATCATCCCGAAGAAGGTCGACACCATCAAGATCCTCGGCGAGGGCGAGCTGACCAAGAAGCTCACCATCAAGGCCCACCGCGCCTCCGCGACCGCGAAGGACAAGGTCGAGAAGGCTGGCGGTACGATCGAGATCCTCGCGGCGTAAGGACCCCCTAGTGGCCGGTTCCATCCGCAATATTACGAAGGTGCCGGAGCTCCGGCGCCGGATCCTGTTCACGCTCGGGATCCTCGCGGTCTATCGCCTGGGCGTGTTCATCACGATCCCGGGCGTCAACCGCGTCGAGATGCAGCACGTCGTCACCAAGGGTGGCTCGGGCAGCTTCCTCGGCATGTTCGACATGTTCTCCGGCGGCGCGCTGCAGCAGTTCTCGATCTTCACCCTCGGCATCATGCCGTACGTGACGTCGTCGATCGTGATGCAGCTGCTCACCGTGGTCGTCCCCAAGCTCGACCAGCTCAACAAAGAGGGCGAGCAGGGACGCAAGAAGATCAACCAGCTCACCCGCTACGGCACGATCCTCGTCGCTGCCGTGCAGGCGTGGTTCGCTGCCAGCTACGTCGAGAGCCTCTCGCGTGGCGGTGCCGAGGTCGTCACCGACCCCGGCATGGCGTTCCACCTCGTCACCGTCCTCACCATGACCACCGGCACCGCCGTCATCATGTGGATGGGCGAGTTGATCACGGACAACGGCATCGGCAACGGCTCGTCGATGATCATCTTCGCCGGCATCGTCGCGCACATGCCGGATGCGATCACCCAGTTCCTCGCGGGCGGCGGCGGCGGCAACGTCGGCGGCCTGACCGTGGTGTTCATGGTCCTGCTCGTCGTCGGCACGATCGCCGCGATCTGCTACTTCGAACGTTCCCAGCGCCGGATCCCCGTCCAGTACACGAAGCGGCAGGTGGGACGAAAGATGTACTCGGGTGCGCAGAGCTTCCTGCCACTCAAGATCAACGTCTCGGGCGTGATCCCGCCGATCTTCGCGTCCTCGATCCTCATGTTCCCTGCCCAGATCGCCAACATGGCGAACGCGGGCTGGCTGCAGGAGTTCTCGAGTGTGCTGCACCCGGCTGACTGGCGGTACAACGCGATCTTCACGATCCTCGTCGTGTTCTTCGCGTTCTTCTACACCGCGGTCGTGTTCAACCCGGTGGATGTCGCGGACAACCTCAAGAAGAGCGGTGGCTTCATCCCGGGCATCCGGCCGGGCAAGAACACCGCGCAGTACATCGAGCGGGTGCTGTCTCGCATCACGTTCGCTGGTGCGCTGTACCTGTCGGTGGTCTGCATGATCCCCGCGCTGCTGCAGAAGTACCTGAGCGTGCCGTTCAGCTTCGGTGGCACCGGCCTGTTGATCGTCGTCGGTGTCGCTCTCGATACCGTGCAGCAGATCGAGTCGCACCTCATCACGCGCAACTACGAGGGCTTCGCTGGACCGAAGGGTCCGCGGATCCGTGGTCGCGTCGCCTCCCGTCCGCGCTAACGGGCGAGTCGCGCGGTGCGGATCCACCTCAAGAGCGCTGACGAGCTCGGCCTCATGCGTGAGGCTGGGCTCGTGGCCGCGGAGATCCTCGAGTCTGTCTGCGAGGCGGCCAAGCCGGGGATCTCGACCTGGGAGCTCGATCAGATCGCCCGCAGAGGGATCGAGAAGCACAAGGTCAAGAGCGCTTTCCTCCATTACAACCCGGGCGGCAAGCCGCCGTACCCGGGCGTGCTGTGCACCTCGCGCAACGAGGTCATCGTCCACGGGATCCCCCGCAAGAACGACGTCCTCGTGGACGGCGACATCATCGGGATCGACTTCGGGATCTACCGGGCCGGGTTCTGTGCGGATACCGCCCGGACGGTGCTCGTGGGCGATGTCTCGGCAGAAAAGCGCAGGCTGGTGGAGGTCTGCCGCCAGTCGCTCGAGAACGCGATCGCCTTGTGCATCCCGGGCAACCGCCTGGGCGACCTCGGGAGCGCGGTCCAGAGCTACGTGGAATCAAACGGGTTTAGCGTCGTTCGGCAGTTCGTGGGTCACGGAATCGGCCGGGCGATGCACGAGGATCCCCAGGTCCCCAATTTCGGGAAGGCCGGGACCGAGAAACGGCTAAAGCCCGGTCTTGTGATCGCCGTCGAACCCATGGTAAACGCCGGGGCCCCTGACGTGGAGGAGCTCGACGACGACTGGACGGCTGTGACCAAAGATCGCTCGATGTCCGCGCACTTCGAACACACGATCGCAATCACTGAAAAGGGCCCCTGGGTCCTTACCCGCCCCACCTCAACGCCCGGCTCCCCCTAAGTCACGAAGATCACCTCACCGAACGATTGCCCCCGAGAAAAACGAGCCATGAAAGTACGAGCATCCGTCAAGCCGATCTGCGTGAAGTGCAAGGTCATCAAGCGCAAGGGCGTCGTTCGCATCATCTGCACCAATCGCCGCCACAAGCAGCGGCAGGGTTAAGAGGAAGTCATGGCTCGCATCGCAGGCGTCGACCTCCCGCGCAACAAGCGCATCGAGATCGCTCTCACGTACATCTTCGGCCTCGGCCGCCACGCGGCGAACGTCGTCCTCAAGCAGGCGGGCATCTCGCCCGACAAGAAGAGCGACGATCTCGACGAGGGTGACGTTCGCAAGATCCGTGACGCGATCGAAGCGAACTATCGCGTCGAAGGCGATCTTCGTCGTGACGTTCAGCTCAGCATCAAGCGGCTGATCGATCTCAACAGCTATCGTGGCTCTCGCCACCGCCGGAATCTCCCGGCGCGCGGTCAGCGCACTCACACGAACGCCCGTACCCGCAAGGGTCCTCGCCGCATGGCGGTGAAGAAGCTCGGCGCGGTCACCAAGAAATAACCAGGGCGAACGAACATGAGCAGCACGGCACCCGCCAAGGGCAAGCAGAAGAAGAAGGTCCGGAAGAACATCCAGACCGGCGTCGCGCACATCAGCGCCACGTTCAACAACACGATCGTCTCGATCACCGACGTCTCCGGCAACGTGGTTGCCTGGTCGAGCGCCGGGACGTGCGGCTTCAAGGGCTCGCGCAAGTCGACGCCGTTCGCCGCGCAGCTCGCCGCCGAGGACGCTGCGAAGAAGGCGATGGAGCACGGTGTCCGCAACGTCACCGTCTACGTCAACGGCCCGGGCTCGGGTCGTGAGTCGGCGCTCCGCGCGCTGAACGCCGCTG
>JAYVRN010000760.1:0-12120 GCA_043776275.1 Myxococcales bacterium
TCGCCGTGTATCAGGGCGGCCGGCTGCTCGGGTTCTGAGCGCTCAGCGCGTCAGCTTCCGGTACTCGTTGATGTGGCGGATCGCCGAGCGTGAATCGCCGGACTGATCGAACAGCGTGGCGAGGTTGTAGTGCGCCTCCGCGAGCTGCGGGTCGAGCTCGAGTGCGCGGTGATAGAGCGCGATCGCATCGCCCTCCTTGCCCGCATCCTGGGCGATCACGCCGAGGTTGTAGTACGCGGTCGCATCCGCCGGATCGAGCTCGAGGGCGCTGCGAAAACAATCGTGGGCCGCCACCGGATCCGCGCTCTCGGCGAACAGCCGGCCGAGGTTGATCCAGGCCTCGGTGGTCTCCGGTCGCAAGCGCAGGGAGCGCCGGTAGGCATCGATCGCGGCGACCGGATCACGCTCCTCGAGCTCCATCGCACGCGCGAGCCACTGGTCCGCGGTGGCCGGCGCGACCGCCACGGGGATCGGTGCATCCGTGGCGCGCGGCAGCTCGTGCAGCTCTCCGGGCGGCGGCGGCGCAGGCGGCGGAGGCGCCTCGAACGCGAGCGACAGCTGCCCGGACAGCGGGCCGGTCTCGGGCGAACCGCGGAGCTGCACGGTCCCCCCGCGCGCCTCGACGGTGAGCTCGGCGAGCGAGACGCCGGCCGGGAGCTGCTGCTGGATCCGCACGAGCTCCTTGCGCACGCGCGGCAGCGAGAGCCCCGCATCGATCAGCGCCTTGACCGTGCGCAGCGCGGAGAGATCACGAAACGACAGCTGCGCCGGCACCGTGCCCGGCGTCCCCACCAGGCCATCGCGGATGCAGCTCCGCACCGCGGACTCCGGGAGGCCGATCAGCTGAGCCGCGTGCCGCGCGGAGTAGCTCGTCCACACGCGCCGACGTTATCACCGCGCGCGCTTCGCCATCCAGGCGGCGATCGTGGTTGCGATCTCGTCGATCACGTCAGTCGACGTTCGGCCCGAGCGCACCAGCACATCGAACCCGTGATCCGCGCCGTCGACGACGTGGAGCGTGGCGCGCCGGCCGAGCTTGGCCACCACGGGTCGCAGGCGCGGGAGCGGTGCGAGATCGTCGCGGGTGCCTTGCAGGAACAACAGCGACCCCGCTGCTGCCGCGAGGTGTGCGGCCCGCTCGATCCCCGGCTTGTCGGGCGGATGGAGCGGGAACCCGAGGAACACGAGCCCGCGCACGTCCGCCAGCGCCTGCGCCGCGTGTGCGCGCGAGGTCATCCGCCCACCGAACGACTTCCCGCCCGCGAACCGTGGCAGCTCCGGAACCTGCGCCTCCGCGGCCTGCCACACCGCGCGCACCGCGGCCTCCGCGATCTCCGGGCGATCCGGGCGCGCCTTGCCCGCGGCCATGAACGGGAACTCCCAGCGCAGCGTCGCAACGCGGCGGGTCTCGAGGGCATCGGCGAGGGTCTGGAGGAACGCGTGACGCATCCCCGCGCCTGCGCCATGCGCGAGCACGAGCAGCCAGCGCGCGTTGGCAGGCCGTTGCAGGAGCCCGGGATGACCGGCGAGATCGACCTCCACGCTCCGACGCTACCGCGTCCCGGATCGTCGATGATATCGTGACAGCGCTTGATGGCTCGCTCGTCCGCGCTCGCGCGCATCGTGAACTCGTCGCTCGTCGGCGCCACCAGGCTCGTCGGGCTCGTCGGGCTCGTCGGGGTTGGCGCCTCGCTGGGCTGCCACGTGACCACGCGGAGCGAGATCACCCGCCCGGGGACCGAGCAGCTGATCGCCCACCACGAGGGGGCGATCGCACGGCGCCCGACGCTGGTGGTGTCCGAGACCGGCACGCTTCGGTTCGTGGAGCCGCTCGAGTGCCCGAGCGAGCGCGTGGTCAGCAGGACGACGGTGGTCGAGCTCGAGACCCATCCGAACCTCGCGACGTTCGTCGTCGGCGTGATCGCCACGGGCGTCGGCGGCGTGATGACGATCGGCGGGATCGGGAGCAAGGACGGCGCGGCCAATCCGGTGACGTTTGGTGGGCTCGGACTGTTCGCGGTGGGCCTGCCGTTCGCGATCGGCCCGTGGGTCGGCCTCCACAAGGATGTCCGCGCGGGCAAGGCCACGGCTCCCGAGCGCGCTCCGGGACCGAGCGTCGCGTGTGGCGCCCGCGGCTTCGCGGCGCGCAGCGCCACGCTCACGGTTCGCGGCATCGAGGTCCACGGCACGGTCGCCGCCGATGGCACCTTCTCGATCTCGCCGTACACCCTGCTCGATGCGTTCGCGCCCACCACCGTGAACGCGTGGGATCTCTCCGCCTTGCTCGACGCACCCGGCGGTGCACGCTCGCTCGAGACCGTGATCGATGCCGCGACGCTCGCCGCGCACGCGCCTGACTTCCTCGCGCACGCGGACTTCGATCCCAAGATCGCCGCCCTGCGCCTCGTGCCCGGCATCGTCGCCGGCACGCTCCGCGCGAGCTTGACCTCCACCGCCGACGGTCCCGCGCTGCGCATCGTGCTCCCGCTCAAGAACGATGGCCCCGGCGAATCCTGGGCGCTGCGCGGTCAGATCACCTCGCCGACACGGGCGGTCGATGGCCGGATGCTCTACGTCGGTCACCTCACCAAGGGCGAGGCGGTGGCGCGCGAGCTGCTGATCCCACTCACGGTCGCCGCGGCCGATCAGATCCGCGGCGCCACGCTCGATCTCTCGATCGAGCTGCGCGACGCCCACGGCACGGCTCCGACCACGCCCGTGCGGTTCCGCGGCAACGTGCTAAACGACGCTCCCAGGTGAGCTCGTGAGGATCGCGATCGTCGGCTCCGGCATCGCCGGCCTTGGCGCCGCACGTGCCCTCGCACGCGAGCACGAGGTCACGCTGTTCGAGGCAGCCGCGCGCCCCGGCGGCCACGTGTACACGTGGGAGGGAGACGGTGTCGCCGTCGACATGGGCTTCATCGTCTGCAACCGCGAGCGCTATCCGTTGATGTTCCGGATGCTCGGCGAGCTCGGGATCCCAACCCGGCCCACCACGATGTCGTTCTCGGTGTCGCTGCCTCAGCAGGATCTCGAGTGGGGCAGCGCCGGGCTGTCCTCGCTGTTCGCCGATCGCCGCCTCCTCCGCTCGCCCAGCCACTGGCGGTTCCTGATCGAGGTGGTGCGGTTCCTCCGTCGCGCGCGCCGCGATCTCGAGGCCGGCGTCACGGCGCAGCTCTCCCTCGATGACTATGCGCGTACGGTGGGTGCGAGCACCGCGCTCCGCGAACAGTTCCTGATCCCGCTCGCCGCCGCGCTGTGGTCCCTCGCGCCGGACCGCTGCGGCGAGTTCCCGGCCGAGACCTATCTGCGGTTCCTCGAGCAGCACGGCATGCTGCGCACGGTGCGGCCGCTGGCGTGGCGAACCGTCGTCGGCGGCAGCCAGCGCTATGTCGATGCGTTGCTCGCCGAGCTGCGCACCCAGCGGTTCACGCTCGAGCTGTCCACGCCGGTGACCTCCGTGGTCCGCGATCCGCACGGCGTCACCGTGACGGCCGCGGGCCGCGAACGCCGCTACGATCGGATCATCCTCGCCACGCACGCCGATACCGCGCTGTCCTTGCTCGCTGCACCCACCGCCGACGAGCGGCGCGTCCTCGGCGCGTTTCGCTACAGCGACAACACCACCGTGCTCCACCGCGATCCGGCGTTCCTCCCGCGCCGTCCCGCCGCGCACGCCTCGTGGAACTACGTCGCCGATCCCGACACCGCGCTGGTCGCAGTCACGTACTCGATGACGCGGCTGCAGGGGCTGCCGGCAGATCCTCCATACCTGGTCACACTCAACCCGCGCACGCGCCCCCGCGACGTGCTCCACGAGGTGGTGTTCTCGCACCCGCAGCTCGATCGTGCGGCGCTCGCCGCCCAGGCCGAGCTGCCCCGCCTCGGTGGCGCCCTCCGCACGTACTACGCGGGCGCGCACTTCGGCTTCGGCTTCCACGAGGACGGGCTACGCGCCGGCCTCGCCGCGGCAGCCAGCGCGCTCGCCGACGAGCACCGGCACCCGGAGCGTCCCGCGTGAGGCACTCGGCGCTCTATCGTGGGGACCTCGTGCACACGCGGCGCGATCACCTGGCGCGGCGCAAGTTCACCTACCCCGTGTTCATGGCCTCGCTCGATCTCACGGAGCTCCCGGCACTCGATCGCGAGCTGCGCCTGTTCTCGCACGGCGGCAAGAACCTCTACGCGCTCCACGATGGCGACTACGAGGGCGGCGCCACCGGCCTCGTCGCCGCGCACGCCGCCGCCCTCACCGCGCACCAGATCGCGCTCCCCGCCACCACGCGCCTGGTCACCAACCTGCGGATCGCCGGCTACGTGTTCAACCCGGTGAGCTTCTTCCTCGGCTACGACGCCGCCGGCGCCCTGACCTCGGTGGTCGCCGAGGTCAACAATACGTATGGCGGCCGGTTCCGCTACATCCTCGGGCCCGCACAGCGGATCCCCTCGCGTGATCGCCGGATCGGCTTTCGCTGCGAGCGCGAGCTGTTCGTCTCCCCGTTCCTGCACGGCCCGCGCAGCTACGAGCTGTGGTTCGATGCCCCGCTGGACGCCGAGACGCTCGCGATCACGATGCACGTCGACACCCCCGAGGGGGAGCGGATCTTCGTCGCCCACCTCGCGGGGGCCCGGCGCGAGCTCTCGGATCGCGCCTTGCTGGCTGCCGCAGTGCGCTATCCGCTGATGACCGCCCAGGTGATCGGCCTCATCCACCTCGAGGCCCTGCGCCTGCGCCTGCTGGGTGTCCCGTACCGGCGGCCGGGCCCCGACCATCGTCCCCTACCCGAGTAACCTCGCACCGGGGCCGGCATCACATCGGTGATCGCCTCGGCCGGTTCGGCCGTACTCCAGGTGATCGCCCCGATGCCTTGAAGTACGGTGCCCCACAGTGACCGCGGCCGTCGCTCATCCGTTGATCGTCCCGCTGCCACGCCTCGTGGCGCCGGCCGGGCAGCTCGTGCGCTGGGCGCTGCTGTCCCGGCTACGCGCGACCTGGGCCGGTGGCCGGCTCGATCTCGTGCTGCCCACCGGCGAGCTGATCCGGATCGGTGAGGCCGGGCCCGCGGAGGCCACCGCGCGGATCCACGATGATCGCGTGTTCCTCCGCCTCCTGCTCCGCGGGGAGATGGGGGGTGGCGAGGCGTTCGCCGCAGGCGAGTGGTCCAGCGATGACCTCGTGGCCGTGCTGCGCGTGTTCCTGCGCGGCACGAGTGCGCGCGGCGCCGAATCACCGCTCACGCGGATCGCGCAGCTGCGCTCGCTGTGGCGCCACCGGCGTGCCCACAACACGCGGCTCGGCAGCCAGCGCAACATCCACGCGCACTACGATCTCGGCAACGAGTTCTACCGTCTGTTCCTCGATGCCGAGACGATGGCGTACTCGTGCGCACACTGGCCCGAGCCTCGGCTCACACTCGCCGAGGCCCAGCACGCGAAGCTCGAGCGGCTGTGCGAGGCGCTCGCGCTGTCACCCCAAGATCACCTGCTCGAGATCGGCTGCGGCTGGGGCGGCATGGCGATCCACGCGGCGCGGACGCGCGGCTGCAAGGTCACCGCGATCACGGTCTCGCACGACCAGTACCAGCTCGCCACCGAGCGCGTCGCGGCGGCGGGGCTCGCGGACCGGGTCTCGATCCAGTTCCGCGACTATCGCGAGCTCGAGGGCACGTTCGACAAGATCGTCTCGATCGAGATGCTCGAGGCGGTGGGCTACGAGTTCCTCCCGCAGTTCTTCGCGGTGTGCGCGCGCTCGCTCGCTCCCGGCGGACGGCTGGCGGTGCAGACGATCACGATGCCCGATGATCGGTTCGAGGCGTACCGCACCCGCGTCGACTGGATGCAGACGTACATCTTCCCCGGGTCCTGCATCCCGTCGCTCGACGTGATCCGACGGACCAGCGCCCCCGCCGGCTTCACGCTCGCGAGCGCCGACGACATCGGTCCGTCGTATGCCCCCACGCTCCGGGCGTGGCGCGAGAAGTTCCTCGCCGCGCTGCCCGAGGTCCGCGCGCTCGGCTTCGACACGCCGTTCATCCGCACCTGGCTGATGTACCTCGCGTTCAGCGAGGCCGCGTTCGCGGAGCGCACGCTCGGCGATCACCAGCTGCTGTTCTCCCGCGGTTGAGAGCGGCGAACGGTGTGTTCGTCGACTGAGTTGCGCCACGGGCGTGGCGCGTGGCCTCCGGATCGGAGCGGTCGGGAACCACCCCATGACGAACCGTGCGTTCGCAGATGGTCGTTGCTCTCCCTGTACGCGGCGCCGACGAGGACTTCGGTGAGCGCGCGGCGCCTCCGGCGCCTGAGCCGGTCGCGCGAGGGTGTTCAAGCCCCGCGGGGACTGCGTAGCGAACTGTGTCGTGTGCTCGCGCCGACCACGCAGCCCGTGGCTGCAGACGCGTGGCCACCGGATCTGAGCGGTCTGCGAATGAATCGGCGCATCATGGGCTCACGGCCTGCCCGAAGGTGCGCGTGGCGATGCGCACGCGTCGAGGGAGCGGCACGCACGAGAACCAACCGTGCTCGCGTTGTCAAACGCCACTAAGAACTGCCCCCCGCGCGTCTCGCCTCCGGACCTGAGCGCGTCGCGCTCGCGGAAGGTCCGGAGGGCAGGAAGCGGGTAGATGCTGTTCAATCCCCGCGGGGACTCAGGAGCGATCCACGTCGTGTGTGCTCGCGCGTCGCCTCCGGACCTGAGCGCATCACGCTCGCGGAAGGAGGGTAGGAGGTTCTGCGGCCGGTTCAAGCCCCGCCGGGACAGAGAAGCGATCAGCGACCCATGTCGTGTGTCGTGTGTTCGCGCAGCCCCACGCGGCCCGCCCGCTTACTTCGTTCAACGCTTCGCTTGTCAGAGATCCGCACCGAGCCCCGCAGGGACTGATCTGCCTTCAGTCCCCGCCGTGCGCGAGCGGCAGCTCGAACACCAGATTGTCCGGCGCGGTGCCGCGGATCGCGATCACGCCCTCGTGGAGCTGCAGATGGTGCGCATCGCAGAGCACGGTGATCTGGAACAACTCGTGACCTCCACCCTCGGAGCGCGGCTTGATGTGGTGCGCCTCGAGAAACCGGGTGGAGCGACAATTGGGCACCGTGCATCGATGCTTGTCGCGCACGAAGACCTTCCTGCGCGTGGCTGCCGGGATCGACTTCTGCAGCCTGCGCCCGGGCTCCTCGGCCTCCAGATCGCCGATGTGTTCGGAGTCGCACAGCACGCGCTCGAGCTCCGCCGGCGAGACCGCGATCTCCATCCCTGCCCCCACGCGATGCGACTGCTTGCACGCGCGGCAGGTCGTCGTGGCGAGCTGATGCCGCGGCCCTCCGGGAGCGACACCGGCCGGCTCGAGCACGGCTGCTGCAAATGCACGCACCAACTCGTCGTCGGTGCACGTCGCACCCTTGGCATCAGCTGCGGCGTTCCTCGCCTGCTTGAACAGCATCATCGCCTCCTCGGAGAGGTTCTCGAGCACGATGCGATGCCGGATCTTCTTCGGATCCACCGGATCGGTAGGCAGGTCGCCCTTGGACTTGCCGCGGACCAGCTGCTGGATCTCCGTCGAGATCCTGCCCTCTGCCGCGTCGAGCCACGCATCCTCGGTCTTGCTCGTCGCCACGCGTGTCAGCTCACGGACACTCGTCCACGCCAGCTCACCCGCGCGAAACTGCGCCGCGATGCCGGGCAGCTCGAGCAGCTCGTGCCCCACGCGCATGCGCTCGGTCGCCACGTGATGCGAGTGCTGCAGCACGCTCTCGCTGTACGCGTAGATCGTCGGGAACCCCATGCGCCGGTACAGCTTGGTCTCCTCGGCCTCGAGCAGCAGATCGATCTCCCGCGCTTCGAGGCACACGATCTGCTTGCCGACCGAGACGATCTCCTCGTGGAGCGCAAACCAGTCCCGTTCGCGGCACGTGACCGCATAGGCATCTGCGAGCTGCGACTGGAACGCGTCCGTGGCTGCGCTGTCGAACACGACGACCTCCTGTTCTTCGCGCGTGGTGGTCACGCGCACGATCAGTTCTACCACTGGGTTTCCGGAAGCTCTGTGCTGCGCTGTGAGCGCGCCGGAGGCCGAAACCCCGACGACGAACGATCAAGCGCGTCTGGATCGCGCTGCGCGCACGAGAGCGCGTCCTCGACGACAAGATCGCGACGCTCGTCGGGAGGGCTCCGGCTGCAGAGCCGAATTCGGTCAAGCACAAAGTTCAAGGCGATGTCGATTCCTCAACGGTGCAGACCGACGACGAATCCATTCGTCCGGTTCTCGGACAGCAGGCACACGAAACGGATCGCGGCTCGGTCCCGGCGGGGCTTGAACACTTTGGAGCATTCCCAGCCGCTCAGGTCTGGCCACGCGTAGTGCGCCACCGGTTGCGTGGTCGGCACGAGCAAACGGCACACGACTGCGATCGCTCGTCCGTCCCTGCGGGGCTTGAACACCATGCACCAGGTCCTGCCGTCCCGAGCTTCCGCGAGCGCGACGCGCTCAGGGCCCGAGGCCACGCGCGCGACGCACATCGCTCCGCAGTCCCCGCGGGGCTTGAACACATGCACCCGGTCCTGCCGTCCCGAGCTTCCGCGAGCGCAACGCGCTCAGGTCCGGAGGCCACGCGCACGACGCACATCGCTCCGCAGTCCCTGCGGGGCTTGAGCACCATCCCCCGTTACCGAGCTTCCGCGAGCGCAACACGCTCAGCTCCGGAGGCCACGCGCACGACGCACATCGCCCCTGTCTCCCCGCGCGGCCTGAACACCATCCTCCCGTCCGGCGCTTCCGCGCAGGTCCGGCGGCCACGCGCGCGACGCGCATCGCTCCTCCATCGCCGCAGAGCTTGAACACTGTAGAACTTCCCGCCGGTGCGCGTGACGATCGGTGCTACGTGTCGCCGGTTCCCTCGGGCCCTGAGCCGCGCGGCCTGCACGTGTCACCCGCGGGTGGCACGCCGTGGACGCGAACCGCCCGGAACTGCTCGCCCCCGCACAGGCACAGCCGCTGCACTCTCATATGGACATGCTTCACCACCACAGCGAGCTCTCCACCCTCACCACCACCGAGCTCGCGCAGACCACGGGCGGCCTCGATGCCGGCGCGCTCGGCGGCCAGATCGGCGGCCTGGTCGATCAGTTCACCGGCGGCAACGGCAAGGGTGCCCAGATGGGCAGCCAGATCGGCGGGTTCGTGCAGAACCTGATCGGGCAGTTCGGCGGCGGCGGCGCGGGCTGATCTACTTCGCGTGGGTCACGACGACGCTCGTCGCGATGCCGCCGCGCACCCAGAACTTGCCAGTCACCGTGATCGATCTCGGCTGGATCGCGCCGATCAGGTCATCGGCGATCTGATTGGTCACGGCCTCGTGGAACGCGCCCTCGTTGCGGTAGCTCCACAGGTAGAGCTTGAGGCTCTTGAGCTCCACGCACAGCGCATCCGGGACGTAGTCGATCAGGATGGTCGCGAAGTCCGGCTGGGCCGTCATCGGGCACAAGCAGGTGAACTCCGGGCAATCGAACTGGATGTGATAGTCGCGTCCCTGCTTGGGGTTGGGGAACGTCTCGAGCTGCTTGGTCGGGCGCGTGGTCATCGGTGCGGCGGGTTCCATAGCACAGGTGAAACCCGCCACTGGCGAACCGGTTCGACTTCCACTACAATGGTCTTGCGACTCACGTCGCCGAGAACACAACGCGATGACCGTCTGGACATCTGCTGTGTGGTCTTCGCAACGGGCCGATGTGCCCATTACGAAGGCCCAACCCCGGGAGCCGCTGCCTGAACGCCGTGTCTGCAATTCTGCAGATGCGGGGGGTCGGCGGGCCGTGGGTTGGGCTCTGGCTCATGCCAGGGGAGGACTGAAGAACATGCCAAGTAAACGCACCAGCTCGCTGAGGGGTCAGACTTAGCCTTCCCCAGCACGATCTGAGGGTGGAGACACCCCCGGATGAACCTCGTGCCCTGCGCAACAGGGTTCGAGTACGTGAATGAGCAAACGGCCCCAGCTGTCTGGGGCCGTTCTATTTTTTCGGGCGCCCACACGTCGCGCGAAGCGTGACGCCAGCGCGACGCGCTACAGCAACGCCGAAACGACGAACGTCGCCGGACCGCGGAGCGGGGGCGACGTGCGAAGATGGCCGGGACGACGAGCGGCTAGAACGTGAAGATCTGATCGGGACGCTTCTCGGCCGGCTTCGGCGCGTTGGTGTCCGGCTGCTTCGGCTTGATGATCGGCGGCGGCGGATCGACCGCGAAGCGGGCCGCGGCAGACGTCATCGGGATCGCGGGGCTGGACGGGCGCGGCGCGGGCGCGGTCTCGGCCTTGTGTGGGTTGCTGGTGGTCGGCGACGGACCCGACAGTGGGCGGGGCGACGGGGCGACCGGGCGCGGCGACGGGCTCGGGCTCGGCATCTGAATGATCACGGCGCCTTCGCCGAGGAAATCGTTGACCCGGGTCTCGACGAGCTGGCTCATCGAGATGTTGTTGGCCTCGCAAAAGGCCTTCAACCGTTCGTAGGTCGTGCGGCTCACACTGATGCTGCGTCGAGTCTGCTTCTTGGCCATAATCTTTCCTTACGCTACGGGTAGGGCATCGTCAAGGCTAACCTACTAGCCCTGGACTCCCGTTTGACGCGTGCAGATATACGATCGGCCCCTGACAACCAACGCGCAGATCCCACCGCGATCGCGCGCGATCCTTTCGAGATCACTCAGCGATCAGAAATGATCCCGGGATCGCTTCTCGGGGTTGGCCGCCCTCGGAATGCTACCATCGGGCAGAGCTTGGACTGATGTGGGCGGCGCTTAGACTCCTCCGCGCGACGCGCGTGTTTGCGGTCATCTTCCTCAGCTATCTGTGGCAGGTGTCGTGGGCGCGGCTGTGGCGTGCTCGCTATGACACCAAGGAGCGGTGGAAGAAGATCCACCGCCGCAACGCTCGCCGGATGTATGGCGGCTTCGTGCGCCTGCGCGGCGTGTACATCAAGCTCGGCCAGATCCTGTCCGTGATGGGGACGTTCTTGCCGCGCGAGTACACCGAGGAGCTCGAGGGGCTGCAGGACGATGTCCCGCCGCAGTCGTACAAGAAGATCAAGGCGACGTTCGTCAAGTCGTTCAAGAAGCAGCCGCACGACTGCTTCACCACGTTCACCGAGGAGCCGATCGCCGCGGCTTCGCTCGGTCAGGTCCACGAGGCCACCACGCCCAGCGGCGAGCGCCTCGCGGTCAAGATCCTCTATCCGAACGTCGCGACGATCATCAAGATCGATCTCAAGGTCCTCGGCTGGGCGCTCGGGGTCTACAAGAACTTCGTCCCGATCCAGCAGATCTCCCGCGTCCACGAGCAGCTCGCGGACATGCTCCAGCGCGAGACCGATCTCGAGAACGAGGCGCGTTGCATCGCCCGGATGTCGGCGAACTTCGCCAGCGATCCGGACACGCTGTTCCCCAAGGTCCATCACGAGTTCTGCAGCCGCACCGTGATGACGATGTCGTTCATGGATGGCGTCAAGATCACGAAGAAGGACGCGCTCAAGAAGCTCGACCTCGATCCGTACGACGTCGCCACCAAGCTGACCAAGGTGTTCTACAAGCAGCTGTTCATCGATCGGTTCTTCCACGCCGATCCGCACCCCGGAAACTTCTTCGTGCAGAAGGGTCCCGAGGGGCAGGTCCGGATCGTCGTCCTCGATCTCGGCTCCGCCACCGAGCTGTCCGACAACCTCGCCGATGGCATGTTCGACATCCTCCAGGGCCTGATGACCCGCAAGGACGACCTCGTCGTCCAGGGCATCAACACGATGGGCTTCATCGATCCGAACGGAGATCGCGAGCTGCTCGAGCGCACCGTGCGCAAGTACTTCGAGAAGCTCCTCAACCTCAACATCACCGACTTCGGCAAGATCGACACCGCCGCCGCGGCCCAGCAGCTCTCCGATCCGGACATGAAGCGGGACGAGCTCCGCGAGCTGATGAAGTCGATCGCGTATCCCGAGGGCTGGTTCTACGTCGAGCGCGCCGCCGTGATCATGTTCGGCCTGCAGGCGACGATCGCGCCGAAGCTCAACGGCATCCACGTCGGCTTCCCGTACATCACGCAGTTCATCTTCGAGCGCAACGCGAAGCGCCTCGCGCAGGCGGCCGC
>JAYVRN010000761.1:0-3490 GCA_043776275.1 Myxococcales bacterium
ATGAAGGTCTGCGAGGGCCTCGACTACGCGCACAACAAGCGCGATCAGTCCGGTCGGGAGATCTCGCTCGTCCACCGTGACGTGTCGCCGCAGAACGTCCTCGTGTCGTTCGAGGGCGAGGTCAAGCTGATCGATTTCGGGATCGCGAAGGCCGCGGGCAAGGGCTCCAAGACCCAGGCCGGCATTCTCAAGGGCAAGTTCGGCTACATGTCCCCCGAGCAGGTTCGTGGCCTGCCGGTCGATCGCCGCTCGGACGTGTTCTCCGCCGGCATCGTGCTCTACGAGCTGCTCACCGGCGAGCGGCTGTTCGTCGGCGAGAGCGACTTCTCGACGCTCGAGAAGGTCCGCAACGTCGAGATCCTTCCGCCGTCCACGTACAACCGCAAGATCCCCGACGAGCTCGAGCGCATCGTGCTGAAGGCGCTCGCGAAGGACGTCGAGGAGCGCTATCAGAACGCGATCGATCTCCACGACGAGCTGCAGGCGTTCGTCTACACCGCCGGCGAGTTCTACTCGCGCAAGGATCTCGCGGGGTGGATGAAGAAGACGTTCGGCAAGGAGATCGAGGAGGAGACGGCGAAGCTCGAGAGCTATCGCCAGCTCAAGCCTCCCGCCCCCGAGGTCCCGGCCGTACCGCGCACCCGGACGGGCGATCGCGCGTCGGGCCCGCTGCCCACCACGCCACCGCCGGTCCGCCGTACGCAGGGCATGCCCGCGATCGCGCCCAACGGCACCAAGCCTCCGCCGCCTCCCGCTCGCGCTTCGGGACAGATTCCGGTCCTCGCGGCCGCGCCCGCATCCGGCTCGAAGAAGTCGCGCACCGACGATTCGGGTGGCCTCGCGTGGGATGACGACGAGCTCGAGACCCAGATCTACGACAACCCCGAGGACGATCCGAAGCACCGGGCGAACGCGGGGATGGGCAAGCAGGTCAGCAAGCCGCTACCGCTGGTCGCCGCGCCGACCCCGGATCCGTCTCCGTCTGCCACCGTGCGTGGTGTGCCGGCCGCGCCGTCTTCACTTGATGGCCCGGATCTGTCGTCGCTGGTCTCGACCTCCAAGGGCTGGGAGTCCGGCGGCGGGATGGCGCCCTCGGCTGCCGCCACGCTCAACGGCGTCGGCACCAATGGCAGCGCGGCACCGCCGACCTTCGCCTCGGGCTCCAACAAGGCGCCGGCTCCGCTGCCGCCGCCTCCGCAAGACGTGCGGATGTTCGATTCGGGTCCGCGTGACAGCTCGGGACCGCGGTTCGGCGCGGCCTCGTCGGGCGTCGCGGACGCCTACGACCCGATGTCGACGTTCGGCGCGGGCATCACTCAGCGCAAGAACGACAAGCGCGGCATCCTGATGATCGCCGTCGGTGGGGCGGCCGTCGTCGCCATCGGTGTGGTGGTCGTCGTGATCGCGATGTCGGGCGGCGAGAAGAAGCCGACCACGACGGGCACAGATCCGCAGACGCAGCCCAATAACCCACAGACCCAGACGACCACCCAGACCAACCCGCCCCCGAGCGCCGTCGGCGATCAGAACACCGGGTTCGATCTCTACGTGCAGCCGGGCGGCGTCACGCAGTGGAAGCTCGATGGCGAGGCGCGCACCGATCGGCTGCCCTCGCGGATCCGCGGGATCGCGCCGGGTCCGCACACGGTGCAGATCGATCCGCCGGCCGGCTTCATGAGCCAGAACCAGCAGGTCAGCGTCGAGGCCGGGAAGGCCCCCAAGGTCGAGATCTCGCTGTCTCCGATCCAGGGCATCCACGGTCTGTTCGAGAGCACGCCGCCCGGTGCGACGGTCTCGCTGATCATCGATGGCAAGCGCGAGACCCTCGGACCGTCGCCGGCGAAGGCGCCGCTCGATCCGCGGCTGACCTATCAGGTGCTGTTCGAGCGGCCAGGCTACGTGTCGGTCAACCGCCCGATCGTGTTCTCCGGCAACCTCGAAGAGAAGATCGTCGTGCCGATGGAGAAGCCCGCGGGCTCGGTGGCTGTGGTCCCGCCGATCAAGACCGGGACTCCGATCAAGACGGGCAACGACATCAAGACCGGCAATCCGATCAAGACGGGCAACGACACCAAGACCGGTCCGGTCACCAAGATCAACGACACCAAGACCGGCAACGACACCAAGACCGGCAACGACACCAAGGTCGTCACCAACGACACCAAGACCGGGAACGACACCAAGACCGGCAATGACACCAAGGTCGTGCCGGAGAAGCCGAAGGGGCAGGGCGTGCTGATGCTCGGCTCCAAGCCCTCGTGCGAGATCTACATCGACGGCTCGAACTCGGGGCTGCACACGCCGCAGCGCGAGATCAAGCTGGCGGCCGGCAAGCACCGCGTCACGCTGATGAACAACGAGTTCGGGATCAAGGAGACCTTCGTCGTCGACATCAAGCCGGATGCGACGGAGAAGGCGATCAAGGACTACAGCGACCGCCTCCCGAAGTGACCGCGGCGCTTCCGCGGTTCGCCAGGTTCAAGGTGTCGTTCGCGCTGGTGCAGGCGTCGTCGGTGCAGGCGTCGTCGGTGCAGGTGTCGTCGGTGCAGGCGTAGTCGCGGCTGGTGTCGTCGGCGCCGGTGGCGCGGTGTCGACCAGGGCTTCGAGCCTCTCGAACCCGTCCACCCCGATCAGGTCGTGGCCGCCGGTCGCGAGGTCGGTCAAGTCGAACGTGTGCGGCAGCCGCGGGCCGACCAGGAGATAGAGCGAAGGTCGCAGCGCCGGGCGGTTGGCCTGCCACTCGCGCTCGAACGCCTGCCGCATCTCCTGGAGCTCGGCGGCGATCTCTGCGCTGTCGCTGCCCTCGAGCTTGGCGAGCCGGTCGAGCAGATGCTGGCGCGCCTTGGCCTCCGAAGTGGTCAGCAGGAGCTCCCGGAGGCCCTGGATCGCTCGGTCCCGTTGCCCCAGCTTGGTGCGGAGGGTGGCCGCCCAGCCTGCGGCATCGAGGTTCGCGCCTGGCTTGCGGACCGCCGATTCGGCGAGCAAGGCGCCGCGCTCGTCCCAGGCACGGCGCTGGACCGGATCGTCGGTCTTGAGGTCCTGGATGTAGGTCTGGGCTGCGAGCAGAGGGAGCTTGGCGCTCTCCGGGAACTCGTCGATGCCGCGCTCGAGGAGTGCGACCGAGCGCCGGAAGATCGACTGATCGACACCCTGATACGCGATGGTCATCGCGCTCGCGCCGTACCAGTAGACGTACTCGTAGCGCGGATCGAGGGTCACGATGGCCTCCGCGAGGGATCCCACACCATCGGCGGTCGCCTCGTAGTAGTCGCCGTAGTAGCCGCGGAGGCGGAGGTAGAACAGGTCCGCGGCGAGCTCCCGGTAACCGAGAGAGACGAACGGCGCGGCCGACATCGAAGGCGCGTATGGGGTCACGACCTCGTCGTTGTTCGATGCTGCCCGGTTCTCGACCGCCATCGCGCGCGTCAACCGAGCGCCACCGATCGAGAGCGCCGCGATCGTCAGCGGGACGGCGATCCTCACGACGGGT
>JAYVRN010000762.1:0-3477 GCA_043776275.1 Myxococcales bacterium
CCGCAACCCCGAGACCTCGCGCGAGATGAACGCGGTGCGCGAGAACACGGCGTACCTCCCGGGCCATCGGTTGCCCGATTCGGTCACGGTGACGAGCGACCTCGAGGCGAGTGTTCGCGGCAAGCGGTTCGTCCTCGGTGTCACGCCCTCGCACGGCGTCCGCGAGGTGCTCGGCAAGGCCGCGCAGTGGATGGATCCGGACACGATCGTCATCAATGCCTCGAAGGGCCTCGAGGAAGGCACGCTGCACACGATCGATGCCGTGTATCGCGACATCCTCCCCGAGCGGATCGCCGCGCGCGCGACGTATCTGTCGGGGCCGACGTTCGCCAGCGAGCTGGCCGCGGGGATGCCGGCGGCGATCGTGCTCGCCGGTCGCGACGCGGACTCGACCAAGGCGGCGCAGACCGCCCTGATGGCGCTCAACTTCCGGATCTATGCCACCGACGACGTCCCCGGTGTGTTGCTCGGCGGTGCGCTCAAGAACGTGGTGGCGATCGGGGCCGGCATCTCCGATGGTTTCGGCTTTGGCTCGAACACCCGGATCATGCTGATCACGCGCGGCCTCGCCGAGATCACCCGGCTCGGCGTGCTGCTCGGCGCGCATCCCCAGACGTTCGCCGGCCTGTCGGGGATGGGCGATCTCGTGCTGACCTGCTCCGGCGATTCGTCGCGCAACCGACGGGTCGGCCTCGCCCTCGGGCAGGGCAAGACGATGGCGACCATCCTCGGCGAGATGAAGCAGGTCGCCGAGGGCGTGAAGACCACGAAGGTCGCGAAGGCGCTGGCGGCCAAGCTCGGCTGCGACGCGCCGATCATCGATGCGATGCACGCGATCATCCACGAGGGCGTGCCGGTCCGCGACGTGATGACCCGTCTGCTCTCGCGGCCCCCGAGGATGGAACGCGACTGACGATGCTCGGCTACGTCCTCGACGAGATCTTCGGTGCCTCCGGGCACCTCGCGCCCTCGGGTCACCCCGAGCGCCCCGCGCGCGCCGAGGCCGTGCGTGACGCGCTCCTGGCCGCCGGGATCGCGGGCCGCGGGCGCCAGATCACCACGCGGATCGCGAGCGACGAGGAGCTCGCCCGGGTCCACGGCGGCAGCTACCTCGACGAGCTGACCCGCACGATCCCCGGCAAGACCGGCTGGCTCGACGCCGATACGTACTTCTCGCCGGGGACCTGGAACGCCGCGCGGATGGCCGCGGGGTCGACGGCGCAGCTCGTCACCGACGTCCTCGACGGTGCGCTGGTGCAAGGCATCTCCGTCGTGCGCCCGCCCGGGCACCACGCCACCCGCGATCGCGCGATGGGCTTCTGCCTGCTCAACAACGTGGCGGTCGCGGCGGCCGCGGCACGTGCGCGCGGTGCGGCGCGCGTGGCGATCCTCGACTGGGACGTTCACCACGGCAACGGCACCCAGGACATCTTCTGGGACGATCCGTCGGTGCTGTATCTCTCGGTGCACCAGTATCCGTATTATCCGGGGAGCGGCGCCCCCACCGAGCTCGGCGGGGCAGGCGCCAAGGGCGCCACGGTCAATGTCGGCCTGCCTCATGGCTCGGGCGATGGCGACTACGCCGCGGTGTTCGACCACGTGTTCCTCCCCGCGATCACGAAGTTCCGGCCCGATCTGATCCTGGTCTCCGCCGGGTTCGATGCGTTCCAGCACGATCCGCTCGCCGGCATGCGCGTGACCCACGATGGGTTCGCGGCGATGGCGCAGCGGCTCCGGGCGCTCGCCGAGAAGCTCACCGGTGGCAAGATCGTCGCGGTGCTCGAGGGTGGCTACGATCTCGACGGGCTCGCCGGTGGCATGACCCGGGTCCTGTCCGCGTTCGCGGCGCCAGCGTCGCCTCTGCCAGCCGTGGTGCCGCTCCCCACCAATCCGATCGCGCGCGCCGCGATCGAGGGGACGCTCGCCGCCCACGCCGCCGCGGGCGTGGCGATTCCTGCCGCCGAGGTGAACCCGTGAAGCGTCACCAGACCGCGGATCTCGAGCCCACCGCGTTTGGCGGGCGCTACACGCTGATCCGCCGGCTCGCCGTCGGTGGCATGGCGGAGATCTACCTGGCGCGTCAGGCCGCGATGGCGGGCTTCGAGAAGGAGGTCGTGATCAAGCGCCTCCGCGCCGAGCTGGCCGACGATCCGCGGATCGTGGAGATGTTTCTCGACGAGGCGCGGATCGGAGCGCTGCTCAACCACCCCAACATCGTCCACGTCTACGACGTCGACGAGCACGATGGCATTCCGTACATCGCGATGGAGTACATCGTCGGCGAGGAGCTCAACGAGCTGTGCCGGCGTGGGCTCATGCATGGTCGGTTCCTGCCGATCGAGCACGCCGTGGAGTTGATCCGCCAGGCCGCGGCCGGCATGGGGTACTTCCACGCCAAGCGGGGAGGCGAGGGCACTCCGCTCGCGGACCAGCCGCTCGAGATCGTGCACCTCGATATCTCGCCGACCAACCTGCTCGTCACGCAGGACGGCACGATGAAGGTCATCGATTTCGGGATCGCGCGTGCACGCGGACAGCGCACGCGTGGCGACGTGATCCCCGGCAAGCTGTCGTATATGTCGCCCGAGCAGGCGGCGCGGTCGAGCGCGTCGCAGGTCGTCGATCACCGCAGCGACATCTTCTCGCTCGGCATCGTCCTCTACGAGATCACCGTGGGGCGCCGGCTGTACCGCGGTCCCGCGAGCGAGATCGTGCCGAAGCTCGTGAACGCGGAGGTCGAGCCGCCCACGTTCGCGCGGCGCGGTTATCCGGCGGCGCTCGAATCGATCGTGATGCGCACGCTCGAGAAGCACCCGATCGATCGCTATCAGACCGCGTACGACCTCGCCGACGATCTCGAATCGTTCTTGCGGGACGAGCGCCTGCACTCGGGACCGGTCCGGATCGCGCGCTACCTCGACATGCTCACGCACGCCGCCGGCGGGCAGCGTCGGCCCGAGCTGGTCAGCGAAGCCGAAGCGCGGCGCGGCGATGGCGGCGACGACCTCGATTTCGATAGCCAGGTGTTCGACGGCTACAAGCCGAGCGAAGGTGCGCCGGGCCCCGAGCAGGCGCCCGAGTGGGAGGACGCCGAGCAGCCGGAGGCCGACGTGGCGAAGGCGCTCGGGATGGAGCTCGCCGAGCTGCGTGCGCTGCGCACCCCCGTCCCGGTACGGCCGGCGGGGATGGCTCCGGTCTCGGGCAAGGAACTGAAGCGCCCACCACCGAAGCCTCCAGGGGCATCCGAGGACGAGGCCAGCGTCACCAATCCCGTGGCGAAGGTCGAGCCCGACGATCTCCCCGACGATCTCCCCGACGATCTCCCCGACGGTCTCGCCGCCGATCTCGCCGTTGGGGCCGCCGAGCCGAAGCCGCGCGCGGTCACCGACGAAGGCGACGGCGACCCTGCGGCCACCGAGGACGATCCGCCCACGGTCCCGATCACGCCGACCCCGATTCCGGGATCCCTCGCTCGCC
>JAYVRN010000763.1:0-12051 GCA_043776275.1 Myxococcales bacterium
TCTTGCTCTCGATCATCGGGCCCACGACCCAGGGGCCAACCAAGACGTGCGTGATCGCGGTCAAGAAGAGCCGCAACCTGAAGCCGGTGATCACCGACGTCACGCCCGCCAACGCTGTCAACCTGGTGGGGCGACCCGTGCTCACCGACCTCGACTTCGATCTCGATCCCTGTCCAGGCTTCCTCGCCACGACCACCGCCGGCGCCCTCCGCTACTGGGACGGAGCGCGGTCGGGGCTCAACTGCACGCTCGCCGCAAACCCCACCGGGGTGACGCTGCCTGATGTCACCCCCGGGGCGACGCTGGTCGGGCACTTTCCGCTGACACCGCCGATCGCCTTCGTGGCCAGCGACGTGATCGTGATGAGCGACGGGGTGTACGGAGATTTCCTGGGTGCGTTCGGAAAGGTCTACGCCTCGACCCGCAAGATCGGACGCGCTGTTGCCGGGGACATCAATGGCGACGGATCCATCGACGGTGTCGTCGCCTCCGAGGGTGAGGACGACATCGACATCTTGTATCGCACGCCGGATGCGAGCTATCAGCTACTCCGCGTCGACACCGCGAGCCGGATCACCTCGCTGACGATCGGCGACTACGACGGCAACGGCGTCGAAGACATCGCGTACACCGAGCTGATCGACGCTTACCAGCGCCTCGAGGTCGCATTCTCGACGACCGATCGCCCGCTCGCGCCGGTCTCGATGGGCGCGTTCCCGAACAACATCTCGATCATCCAGTTCTCGATCGGTGACACGGTGGATCAGGACTCGCTGGCCACCGATCTCGCGGTGCTGACCCTGAAGACGGGGACTCGGCCTCCGGCGGTCACGCTGTTCCATGGCAGTCCGCAGCGCACGATGATCCCGTACTACGATCCAATTCCCGATGGCGTGGGCCTGATGCCGAAGACGCACCAGCTGAGAGGCGCCGTGGTCGGGAGATTCGATGGGGATGCGCTGTTCGATCTGGCGGGCATCGGCGCCAACCTCGATAGCAGCGCGGCCTCGCCGATCCGCGCGTGGTTCCTGCCGGGAACGAAGTTCGGCCCTGACGGAACGCCGACGGCCGGGCAGCCGGTGTCCGGAATGACGACTTGCCCGACGATGTCGCAACAGCTGTGCGTCGACGACACGCTCTACCTCGCGATCGCCGGCTCCGATCACGATCTCGTGCTCGCGATCGACAAGTCGGATCCTCCGCGGGCGGGGATCGTCGATCCCGCGGCGGGCGCGTCGCTTGCCCTCGCCGCGGTCGCGGGGCTGACGGCGGGCGTCCCGACCGGCAGCGTGGTGCGCTCGGCCTACACCTTCGATCTCGAAGGCGACGGGACCATGGAGCTCCTGGTCTCGTTTGCGCCGCGGCCCGACACGGGAGGTCACGGGGCGATCCGGCTGTGCACGCTGGTGTCGGGCACGCCGACCAGCTGCGAAGACCTGACGCCGCAGATCCTCGCCAAGGTCGATGGCGCCACGGCGTGCTTCGATGCGGCCCCCGGCCGGCTCGCGTTCCGGAATGCGTTCAGCGTGGACGCGCCGGGGGCCGACCTGGTGGTGCTGTGCCGTGGTGGTGGGTCCTCGATGCTCGAGCGCGTGAGCCGCACCGCCGACGGGCTCGAGGTCGCCGAGCTGTCGCGGGTCCCCGAGTTGCTCGATGCGCTGCGCGTCGGAGACGTCACCGGCGATGGGGTCGATGATGTCGCCGCGATCGCGGTGGATCATGGCGCGGAGTCACTCCAGGTGTTCCGGCAGTGCAGCTCGCGGGATGCGAGCGTCTGCAGCCGAGGTGACCAGTGATCCGACGCGCCATGCTCTGCGTGGTCCTGCTCGCCACGCTCGCGCACGCCGAGGATCGCAAGGCCGCCGAGCGCTACTTTCGCGCGGGCGCCAAGGCATACGCGGCGCAGAACTTCGCGGCCGCCGCCCAGAACTTCGACGAGGCGTACAAGGCGAGCCCGCTGTCAGAGATCGCGTTCTCCGCCGCGCAGGCGTATCGCCGGCTGTATCGGCTCGAGCCCAAGGGCGAACACGTCAAGCGGGCGGTCGAGCTCTATCGCGCGTATCTCGCGCAGGTGAAGACGGGCGGGCGCGTGGGCGATGCGATCGACAACCTGGCCGAGATGGAGCGCGAGCTCGACAAGCTCGAGCGCTCGGGTGCGATCGGAAAGAGCGCCGGGATCGCCGCGGCCCACACCCGGATCGGCGTCAGCGTGGCGTTCACCGATCAGCGCGCGAGCGAGGAGCTGCGCGAGATCGCCGATGCGACCGGAGACGCGGCGACCAAGGGGTTGACCGCCACGCTCGATGGCAAGCCGCTCGAGCCGTTCGCGCTGGTCGACGTCGAGCCCAAGGAGCACTTGATCGCCGTGACCGCCGACGGGTACTTCCCCGTCGAGAAGAAGCTGATCGCCGTCGACGGGCAGTCATCGCTCGTCGAGATCGAGCTCCGGCCCCGTCCCGCGGCGGTCACGGTGACCACCGAGCGCGGCGCGCGGATCTCGGTCGACGGGCGGCCGGTCGCCACCGCGCCGGCAGCGGTGATCGAGATCCCCGCAGGCAAGCATCTGATCACGGTGCTCCACCGTGGGCGCGAGCCGTTCGCGCGCGAGCTCGAGGTCACGCGAGGCGAGACCCGCTCGCTCGCGGCGCCGCTGGTCCAGACCGGGCGTCGCCGCGCGGTGCCATGGGTGCTCGGCGGGGCAGGGGTGCTGGCCGCCACGGCGATCACGACCTCGATCTTCGCCGCTGTTCACAACAGCCGTGCGAGTGACCTGCGCGATCAGCTCGACGCAGGCAACCGGCCCCCGACCGATGGCGACGCGTACGACGCCGAGGTTCGGTCGCGCGATCGCTACGTCACCGCGACCTGGGTGTTTGGTGGTGCGGCGGTCACGGCCGGCACCATCGGTGCGCTGATGTTCCTGTTCGACACGCCATCGGCGGAGGGCGTGCAGGTCGCGCCCGCAATCGGCAATCAGACGACGGGGATCGTGGTTTCCGGCACGTTGTGACCGCTTGACTGGGGTTCCCACTCACGAAACAATCGAGCGGAAGACGCGTGAGCACCGTGCACACAGGGGCGCCGACCGCGGTCAGCACGGCTGAGCGGCCGCTCGTCCTGGGTGACGTCGTCGGCGAGTACGTGATCGAGGGCGAGCTCGGCAAAGGTGGGTTTGGAACCGTCTACGCAGCGGTCCATCCGTTGATCGGGAAGCGGGCCGCGATCAAGGTCCTGTCGTCGCGGTACTCGGCGGACGAGATCGTGGTTTCTCGGTTCGTGGCTGAAGCACGGGCCGTGAACCAGATCCGGCATCAAAACATCATCGACATCTTCGCGTTCGGGGCGCTTCTGGACGGTCGCCACTACTACGTCATGGAGCTCCTCGAAGGCGAGTCACTCGAGCACTACCTGCGGACGAAGGGTCGGCTGTCCGTCGCCGAGGCGCTCCCGATCCTCACGGCGATCGCGAAGGCGCTCGATGCCGCGCATGCCAAGGGAATCGCTCACCGGGACCTCAAGCCCGAGAACATCTTCCTCGCGATCGACGATGACCACGAGCGGTTTCCGAAGTTGCTCGATTTCGGGATCGCGAAGCTCCTCACCGGGGAAGAGCCATCCGCCCACCGCACGGCGACCGGTGCACCGATCGGGACACCTTCGTACATGTCACCCGAACAGTGCCGCGGCAAGGATGTCGATCACCGGACCGACATCTACTCGTTCGGGATCGTCGCGTATCGCCTGTTGACCGGAGAACTCCCGTTCGAGGCCGACGGGTACGTCGAGCTGATGATGCTGCAGCTGAACGAGCAGCCGATCCCGCCATCGGCCAGAAACCCTCAGCTGTCACCCGGGATCGATCATGCGATCGCCGCGATGATGAACAAGGAGCCGGGGCTGCGTCCGGAGACCGTGACCCGGGCCGTCGCCGCGATGTCGGCCGCACCCGGGGTGACGGGTGATGCATCCCGGGCATCGGCGGTGGCGTTGCTCCCAACCATGATCGGGGCCGCTCCGCTGGGGCCCGCACGGTCATCGCTCGCAGGCTGGTGGATCGCCGCCGCCGTCCTCGGCGTCGGAGCGGTGCTCGCATATGCCCTCACGCGCTCGGCCCCGCTTCCAGTCGCCAGCGCCCCTCCGATCCAGTCGGGCGTCACGATGACCGAAGCGCCCGGTTCCAGTGGACTCGCGTCGATTTCCGTCGACGCCAGCATGGATGCGTCGTCACCTTTGCGTGTGATCGTCCACCTCGCGGGTGCCCCCGACGGCACGGAGGTCAGCGCTGGCGCGACGCGCCTCGGTTACGCGCCGATGTTCCAGATCGAACGCGGCGTCGATCCGCTGGTTGTCACGTTGGTCGCAGAGGGATTCGTTCCACTGCGCGTCGCGCTCACGCCCGATCGTGATCAAGAACTTCAGGTGACGATGAAAGTGAAAGCGCGCGCGAAGGGTTCCCGACCACGGGGAAACAAGGACGACATCATCCACGACATCCCGGGGCTCACCCCGTGACGAGAACCGTGCTCGCGCTCGTTTGCGCGCTGTTGTGGCACGCCGTGGGATGTGCGGAGTTGCCGGCGCTCGATGCGACATGCGGCAACTTCACGCTCGATCCATCCGAGGATTGCGACGGCGACGCGAGCGGAGCGTGCGACGCGGCGTGCAACCTCCATTGCGGCGCCGACGGCGCATGCCCGGAAGGCTACGCATGTGGCGTGGACCGTCTGTGCCATGCACCGAGCGGCCGGGTCGTGGCGAACCCGACCTCGATCCCAGTCCAGAGTGACAGCTATGCCGTCACGGACGTTGATCGCGACGGGTTCGGGGACGTGGTCGTCCTGGCGAGCACCGCGCTGGATGTGGTTCACGGCGGTCAGGCCCCGGTGCTGTCCCGGCGCACGACCACGCTGACGCCGCGCAGCTTCGGGCCTCCGGCATTCACGCACCTCGATGCCGATCCGACACTCGACCTGCTGGTCCCGACCACGAACGGTGTCGCCGGCTACTCCTCAGCGTTCGGGGAGCTGGCTCCGCACCCAGTGGCCATCGATCTCGATCAGAGCGAGACCTGTGCGGTCGAGCTCGGCCAAGCGTTCCAGGTGTTCTCACTCCACGATCAGTACCTTGGTGTGCTGACCCGGCAGGTGAGCACCGGCAAGCTTGCCTTGGCCGTGATCGACGGCGCGAAGAAGAGCGCGTGCCCGTTCCAGAACGACCGGATCTGCAACATCAATCTCCCGCCGATGCGGACGTTCGATGCGTACGTCGATGTTTACCCCGACGTGGACCGGACGGGAAAGATCATCGCGATCGTGCTGCCCCAGTACGGGACGTGCGTTGTCGACACGAACGACCTCGGAGGAGATCACTTCGACGTGAAGGACATCACGCCGCTGGGCGCCTCCCTGACGAGCCCTCCGGTGCTGGCGCGGATCCGCGGTGGCGGATGTCCGTCGCTGCTCGATGCCGACGCTGCACCTAGCGCGGTCCTGGAGTACAAACCGACGGGAGCGCCCGGCATGTGCGGGTTTGCGCCGGGGCCTCCTCCGATGCTGCCCCTGGTGGATTCGTCGATTCCGCCGGACGCGAAGGTGATCGGCCGCGTTCCGCTTTCGCCGCTGGTGCCAGGGCACGCCGCCGACGCGCTGATGCTGTCGTCCGGTGCGTTCGCCATTCCGTTGGTCGGTTCCACGCTCAAAGAGGTCTACCAGTCCGACCGTAGGCTCGATGTTGTGCGTGCCATCGACATCGACTCCGACGGCGATGTCGACACCGTCGGGTTCGTGTATGGCGGCTCGGACCTCGACGTGCTGACCCGGACTCCCGGGGGCTCGTTCCTCGGGCTACGGATCGCGACCGGGCCGTTGCTGGGCGTCGAGCTTGGTGATTACGATGGGAATGGGGCTGGGGATGTCGCCTACGCGGAGCTCCAGCCCTCTGGTCGCGGACGGCTGTCGATCGCCTACGGCACCCGCGATCGGTTGCTCGAAGGAACGCCGGTCGGCACGTTCTCTCAGATCGTGGGGTTGTGCGTGTTCCAGGCGCCCGACGCGACCGACCAGGAGGACATCATCGATGACCTCGTCGTGTTCGATCTGCCACTTGACCAACCGATGCGACGTCAGCCTCTGCTCTCGGTGCTCCACGGGAGTCCGCAGCGGACGATGGTCTCGTACTTCGACCCGCGCACCGGGCAGGAACCCGACGAGGCGTTCATCGGCGTGGCAGCGGGCGAGTTCTTCGCCTCACCAAGCACGGCAACGCCCACCGCGACGGACCTGATCGCGATCTCCAGCGCAGGGGCCGCGGTGCAAATGTGGCCGCTGCGCGGCACCACGCCAGGTGTCCTCGAGTTCACGGCCAAGCCACCCGATGTCCCGGCCCTCATCAACTGTTCTCGCGCGGCTGCGGGGGCCGTCTCCACGAAGATGTGCGCGGAGGACGCGACGTACCTGACGTGGCCGGGTCCCTCACACGACGTGGTGTTGGCCGTCGAGAACCGGGGATCGAGCAGCCGCGCGTTCGCGATCCTCGACCCGACGCAGTTCGCGTCAGGCGGCGTGGTCGCCACGCGGTACGGGGCGCCAAACGCACTGAGCGCGGTGGATCCGGCGCTCGACGCCCGCAGCCTGCATGCCGTGGACACGGACGGCGATCACCGCGCGGAGCTGGTGGCGGCTTTCGGAGTACCCGCGCTCTATGACCCCACAGGGGCAAGTGGGGTTGTGATGATCTGCGGCGTGGATGATGGTGGCGTGCCTCGAACGTGCACCTCGATAGGTGATCTGGTTCCAGAGCTCGCCGGACTGGCCTGTGTGGACGCGGCCCCGGCACACCTCGCACCTCGCGGCCGAGGCCGCTTCGATCATCCGCCCGCCGACGACGCGCAGGAACTGGCCGTGGCCTGTCACGCGAACACACCCGACGTGGAGAGCCGCATCTACAGAGTGTTCCACGATCCTGCGGGCTATCACGCGAACCTCGTGACAGCGCGACCGGGCTCGATCGAGCGGATCGCCGTCGGAGACGTCAACGGAGACGGGCTCGACGACCTGCTCGCCCTCGAAGTGACGCCGGCGAGCCTGTTCCCGAATCTGGTCGCGCTCACGCAGTGCTCCTCCAGGGACACCACGGCGTGTTCGCCGTGAGGTGGCTGCTCGCGCTGGCGCTGCTCGTGTCGATCGGGCCGGTCGGGGTCGCACACGCCGATCGCCAATCGGCGCTGCGCTACTTTCGGTCCGGAGAGAAAGCGTACCGAGCCCAGAGCTTCGCGGCCGCCGCAGAGAGCTTTCGTCAGGCGTTTCTCGAGCTTCCACTGCCCGAGATAGCGTTCTCGGCGGCCCAGGCCTATCGCCGCCAGTTCCGCATCGATGCCAGGCGTGAGTACGTCGAGCACGCGGTCGAGATGTACCGGTTCTACCTCGACAAGGTGAAGTCCGGAGGGAGAGTGGCCGACGCGGCCGACAGCCTGGGCGAGATGGAGCGTGAGCTCGACAAGCTCGGTAGCCGCCGCCAGGATTCAGCTTCGAAGGAGGTCACGCAGCTCGGCGTGACGGTCGACCTATCCGGAACGACCATCGCCACCACCCTGACTGAGGTCGCGGACGCCTCGAGTCCCGTCGAGCGACTTCCCATAACCGCGACGCTCGATGGTACGCCCGTCGAAGCCGATCGCCTCGTGGACGTGACGCCGGGGGATCACGTGTTTCGCGTGGAGGCGCCCGGCTTCGTGGCCGCCGTGAAGAAGGGCCATGCGATCGCGGGCCGCAGCGACTTCGTGGAGATCGAGCTGCAACCCCTCCCGGCACGGCTCGTGGTCGAGACCGAGCGTGGTGCCAAGGTCAGCATCGATGGGCGCGGCGAGGGAACTGCGCCGCTCGCGCCGATCTCAGTCCCTGCCGGCCGTCACGTGGTCACGATCGTCCGCGCGGGGCGCGAGCCCGTGGCACGTGACGTGGAGCTCGAACGAGGAGGTACGTTCACGCTCACGGAGCGGCTCGTGCCCACCACGCAGCGGCGCGTCGCGCGGTGGATGGGAGCGGGCGGAACGGCGATCGCCGTGATCACCGGCGCGACGGTGATCGGCGCCTTCGTGGCGGACCACACCGCGTCATCCAAGCTCGACCGGCTGCGCCTCGGAAGCCAGGATGCGGCCTTGCTCGCCGACTATCGATCGGCGCACGATCGCCGCGATAGCCTGGTCACGGCGAGCTGGGTCACGGGCGGAGCTGCCCTCGTCGTGGGTGCCGTCGCGTGCGTGTTGTACTTCGCAGATACGCCATCGGCGACCGGGATCCGGGTCGCACCGTATGTTGCTGGAAGCACGGGCGGAGCCTCGATCATCGGCCGGTTCTGAGCGCTTGCACAAAGACGCCGCGTGGCTATGCTCCGCGCGGCAACGGGAGAAGCACATGCGATCGACGGGAAAGCGAATGGCGGCGGTGGCCACGACAGTTGCGTTCGACAAGTTCTGGACCTGGCTCGCGGGCCACGCGAACTGCATCCTGCGCGCCGGGACCCCCGAGGTCGTCCTGCTCGATCACGACGACTTCCACTGGACGCTGATCACCGAGGACGAGCAGACGCTCGTGGTGCAGCTCGCGCGCGCCAAGGAGCTGGTCGGCGAGCTGGTCGTGTTCCCCGCCGAGATCGCGTACGTGCAGGTCGAGCCCACTGAGGCCGATGGCGAGTGGTTGTTCGAGTGCATCGTCGAGAACGAGGCGGCGCGTGAGGTCGCGTATCACTTCGTGATGGCGCACGAGTACGAGGACGGCGAGCACCGGCGCGAAGAGAAGTGGACCCACTGAACGAGTCCGGCGACAGCGCTCCCCGGGGTGACGACACCGAGACCGATCCAGATCGGCCAGATCGGAGAATCGGCCAGCTCGTCGACGAGCGCTACACGATCCTCGCCGCGATGGCGTCGGGATCGATGGGGGCGGTCTACAAGGCCGAGCGGGTGCCCGTCGGCAAGCTCGTCGCGATCAAGTTCCTGCATGCGTCCTATGCGAAGGACGCCGAGTTCCTCGCGCGATTCGAGCGCGAGACCCGCGTGATGTCGAAGCTCGCGCATCCCAACTGCGTCTCGGTCGTCGACTTCGGCGTGTGGGAAGGCGCTCCGTACCTCGTGATGGAGTACGTCGCGGGCGCCACGCTGCGCTCGTTGATCGATGACGGGCAGCTGCCACCGGCGCGGGCGCTGCTGTTGACGCGCCAGATCGCCGCGGGGCTCGCCCACGCGCACGCGCAGGGCGTGGTCCATCGCGACGTCAAGCCGGCCAACATCATGATCAGCCAGGAGGCCGGCACGGGTGATCATGTGCGGATCCTCGATTTCGGCCTGGCGCGCCTGCGCGGCAACGTCGGTCGCGATGCGACCCAGGCGAACGTCGTCGTCGGCACGCCGAACTACATGGCGCCCGAGCAGACCGTCGGCGGCGGGACGATCGACGCGCGCACCGACATCTATGCGGTCGGTGTGGTCCTGTTCGAGATGTGCGCCGGCGTGCGGCCGTTCTCCGCGGACGACACGATGGCGCTGCTCGGCATGCACCGCGCGGCACCGATCCCGAAGCTCGCGGACAAGATGGAGGAGGCGGTCCCCGTCCCCGACGGTCTCCAGGAGATCATCGACAAGGCGATGGCGAAGTCGCCCGACGACAGGTTCCAGACGGCGATCGAGCTCACCGAGGCGATCGACGAGCTCGTCGGCCCCCGGCTCACGGGCAAGGAGGAGCTATCGCGCCCGCACGCCAGGGTCGATCCGGCCGCGGTCGCGTCGACGTTGCCCGATCTCCGCAGCACGAAGATCGCCAAGCCCGTCGCCGACGAGCCGCCGCCGCCGAAGCGGAAGCGCTCGAGCGCAGGCAGCCTCGGGTTCCTCGCGGTGGTCCTCGCCGGTGCGGCCACCGCGGCCTGGTACATCAAGATGCGGCCCGGCAGCAGCGACGCGCCCGCCGACGCCGCGCCGATGATCGCGACGCAGCCGCTCGCCGGCGATGCGAGCACGATCGCGCCCATCGACGCGTCCTCGGTTCCGCTGGCGAGCGACGCCGCGGTTTCCGTCGACGGCGCGGCGCTGGGAGGATCTGGCGAGGGATCAGTCGGATCAGCCGGATCAGGCGACGTCGAGATCGAGATGGATCCCGAGGCCGCGACCAACCCGGATCCGAACGCCGATACGCAGACCGCCGAGGACGAGGCGCCCGATGCGCCCGAGACTCCCGAGGACGCGGAGAAGCGCGCGCCGCCGGAGCCCGTGCTTGCCTCGACCGTCCCGCAGGCGATCCAGCTGATCAAGGACGGCAAGCGCGACCTCGCGATCGCGAGCCTGCGCGCGCTGTGGAAGCAGTCCCCGAACAGCGCCTACCTGCCGTTCCTCCTGGGCAACCTCTACAATGATCGTCTGTGGTGGTCGGTCGCGATGGACCACTACAAGGCGGCGATCACCAAGAACGGCAAGTACCGCGGCAACGCCGTGCTCAACCGCAACGTGATCCGGATGCTGGCGAGCCCGAAAACCGTCAAGAAAGCCACGGGCTTCCTGCGATCTACGATCGGTCGGTCGGCGGTGCCGTACCTCCGGATCGCGGCCAAGAACGAGCCCAACGAGCGCGTGCGCAAGCAGGCCGCGGCGCTCGCGAAGTCGATCCGCTAGGGCAGGGCGTCGATCCGGGGTCCCCTAAGGCCTTGACACCGAGGGGCGAATCCGTAAAGTCCACCGCTCTCCGCACTTCCGCCCGGATCAGGATTCACGTCGCATGCCCACTATCAATCAGCTCGTCCGCAAGGGTCGCGAGAAGATGCGCACCAAGAGCGCATCTCCGGCCCTGAAGCAGTGCCCGCAGAAGCGCGGCGTCTGCACCCGCGTCTACACCACCACGCCGAAGAAGCCGAACTCGGCGCTCCGCAAGGTGGCGCGTGTTCGCCTGACGAACGCCATGGAAGTGACGTCGTACATCCCCGGCGAGGGACACAACCTCCAGGAGCACTCGGTCGTCCTCATCCGCGGCGGTCGCGTGAAGGATCTCCCGGGCGTTCGCTACCACATCATCCGCGGCACCCTCGATACGACGGGCGTCCAGAACCGCAAGCAGAGCCGCTCGAAGTACGGCGCCAAGCGTCCGAAGTAAAGGGAAGAAGACCATGCCGCGTAAAGGTGAAGTTCCCAAGCGTAAGGTCCTCCCGGACCCGAAGTACACGGATGCCGCGACGGACGTCCGCCGCCGCCTGACCCAGTTCGTCAACGTCGTGATGCGCGATGGCAAGAAGGCCGTCGCCGAGGGCATCGTCTACAAGGCGTTCGACATGGTCGCCGAGCGGGCGAAGGACGATCCGTTGAAGGTGTGGGAGCGCGCGATGACCAACGTCCGCCCGCGCGTCGAGGTCAAGAGCCGCCGGGTCGGTGGCTCCACCTACCAGGTGCCCGTCGATGTCCGCCCGGACCGCTCGATGGCGCTCGGCATGCGCTGGCTCGTCGAGTTCGCTCGCGCCCGCAACGAGAAGACGATGATGGATCGCCTCGCGAACGAGATCGTCGACGCCGCGCAGAACCGTGGCAACGCGGTCAAGAAGCGCGAAGACGTCCACAAGATGGCCGAGGCGAACCGCGCCTTCGCTCACTACCGCTGGTAATCGCGAAGCACTGATCCCTCAGAGGGTCCGGCAGGTGGGACGACGAGTCCCAAACCACCAGGCTCACGACCATGACGCAAAAACCCGTCGACACGCGCGCGGTCCCTCTGGACCGGACCCGAAACATCGGGATCATGGCGCACGTCGATGCGGGCAAGACGACGACCACCGAGCGGATCCTGTTCTACTCGGGTGTGACGTCGCGGATCGGGGAGGTCGACCAGGGGTCGACGGTCACCGATTGGATGCAGCAGGAGCAGGAGCGCGGGATCTCGATCACCGCCGCTGCGACGACGTTTGGCTGGAACCAGCACGTCGTCAACCTGATCGACACCCCGGGCCACGTCGACTTCACGATGGAGGTCGAGCGCTCGCTCCGCGTCCTCGATGGGGCGATCGCCGTGTTCTGCGCGGTCG
>JAYVRN010000764.1:0-3473 GCA_043776275.1 Myxococcales bacterium
CCCCACGAGCGGTGATACGGCACGGCGACCCGGATGAACGAGGACGTGACACTGACCTCGCTCGAGGACACGCGATCGATCGAGCTGAACAGCATCGGCGTGAGCCGGCCCGTGGTCCGCGCATCGCCCCAGCCGGTGCGGATCTGAAAGTCCCAGTAGCTCGGCAGCGGCACATCGTCGGGGACGAACGGATCGGCCACGGTGTCGAAGTAGCTCCGGCGCAGGCCCACGATGATCCCGCCGTGCTTCGGCAGCGGACCTTCCGCCTGCACAGAGGAATCGAGCAGCCCGACCGAGCCGCCCATGCGCCATCGATCGGTGCGTGGCTCGCGCGTGGTCAGCGTGACCAGCCCACCTTGCGCCCGGCCGTGCGAGGCATCGAAGCCGCCCGAGGTCAGCGAGAGATCGGCGAGCATGCCGCCCGGATAGAACGAGGTCACGCCGCCGAAGTGGAACGCGATCGGCACCTCGATCCCATCGAGGAACACCGAGGTGTCCCGGGGCGCGGTGCCGCGCAGGACCAGGCCGCCGAACGCGTACGGGATCCGCGCCACGCCGGGCAGCACCTGGGCCGCGCGCAGGATGTCGTTGCCCGCCCCGGGGATGAACCGGATCTCGTCCGCCGTCAGCCGATAGCTCAGCGGCTTGGTCTGCTCGGGCGCCTTCGCAGAGACCTCGATCACCTCGGCGCCGGAGGCCGCCTCGAGCTCGACGTGCAGTACGTCGTCCCCGGCGGCGAGCCGCACGGACCGCGTGAGATAGCCGGTGGCGGCGATCGTCAGCTCGCGATCGGCGGCCGTCACGCGGATCGCGAAGTAGCCATCGAGATCCGAGGTCGCGATCTCCCCGCGATCGGTCAGCACCGACGCTCCGGCGATCGGCGTCGGTGAGTTCGCGCGGGTGACCACACCACGAAGGGTGCGCAGCGGATCGGCGGTCGCGCTGCTGCACAGGCAGACCAGCGCGACGGCGGCGACCCTCATCGCCGCATCAGACCACAACGAAGTGGCCCGAGTTGCTTACTCCTTGATCGTGACCTTGATCATCTTGACCGGGGTCTTCGGGCGGTCCGAACCGTCGGTCTGCGTGGTCTCGATCTTCTTCACGACGTCCATGCCGCTCGTGACCTTGCCGAACACCGGGTGCTTCGACGGGCCCGGCGAGAACCAATCGAGGCGATCGTTGTGGACCGTGTTGATGAAGAACTGTGCGCCACCCGAGTTCGGGCGACCGGTGTTCGCCATCGACAGCGTCCCCGGCTCGTTGGAGATCTTGTGGGCGGGCGGGTGCTCGTCCTGCACGTTCCCGAGCGGCGAGTTACCGGTGCCACAGCGCGGGCTGTTCGCATCCTTCGAGAACTCGCATCCGAACTGGATCATGAAGTTCGGGATGATGCGGTGGAAGTGGAGCCCATTGTAGAAGCCCTGGTTCACCAGCTTGACGAAGTTACCGGCGGTGACCGGCATCTTGTCCTGATAGATCTCGGCGGAGAACGACCCAAGCGAGGTCTCGAACGTCGCAACAGGATTCGGCATGGCCGAGTCGTATCACGGCGAGGGAGTCCCGTGGACGACCGAGCGGGGGCGATCGAGCAGCCCTGGCCTACTCCCGCGCGGCGAGCGCCGCCTCGATCGCGACCTCACCATCGCGGAAGGTCGGGTAGGTCAACTCGAGGCCGAGCACCGTCTTCAGGCGAGTGTTCTTGATCTTGCGGTTACGGTGCGCCACCCGCGCTGCCCCGGGCTCGTACAGCGAGCGAGATCCCGGCATCGGAACCCCCATCCGCTCCGACAGCCATTTCGCATACTCGCCCTGCGTGGTGGGCTCGTCGTCGGCCACCAGGAACACCGAGCGCGTGGGCGCCCGATCCTCGGCGGCGAACACCACCTTGGCGACATCGTCGATGTGGATCCGCGAGATCGCGTGCTGGCCTTCGTCGATGATCTTGTAGTCGCCCTTGGCGAGGCGATTGCGCACGCCGCGCCCGGGCCCATAGACGGGCGCGAGGCGGAGCACCACGGTCCGGAGCTTGTCGAACTGGTTCTGCGTGATCACGAGCTCGTCGGTCTGCACGCCCTGCATCGGCGGATCGTCGTGGACCACGGGAGAGTCCTCGTCGATCCACACATCGTCGTCGGGCGTGGAGCCGTACATGCCGCTCGAGCTCAGATAGATGAAGCAATTCGCACCCACGCCGTACGCGGCCTGCAGCGCGGTCCGCACCGCCTGCCCCGGCGGGCCCGACGAGTGCGGCGGGATCGAGAACAGCACGGTCGCGCCGTGCATCGTGGCGACCAGGGTGGACAGCTGCTTCGGGATCGCGGCGTCGAAGTACTTGACCTCGATGCCGAGCGCGGCGAGCGGCGCGAGGCGGCCCGTGGAGCGAGCCGCGACGCGAACCGTGCGCCCGGCGGCGCGAGCCGCGCGGGCGATCTGCGAGCCGACATAGCCGCAGCCGAGGACGATCAGCGGGGCGTCGCTCATCAGGACATGCCATCGATCGCGAGCGCGATCATCGCGATCAGCTTCTGGGCTTCCTCGCTCTCCACGTTCGCCTTGATGAACTCGTGGACCGGCAGCTGCGCCTTCTCGAGGCGGGCCAGCGGCTCGCCGGTCGAGGCGGCATCGAGATCCTCGTACGACAGCGTGCGGACCTTGCCGCCGCTGCGCTGATAGCACTGGGCGATCAGCGCGCAGTGGAAGATCACGCCGACGATCGCCTCCGCGCCGCCGAGCTCGCGCTCGTGCGCGCTGATGAACTGCGCGACCGGGGTCTGGCCCTGCACGAAGCCACCGACCAGGACGGACGAATAGTTCGGATCGCCCATCTTCTTCGACGCCTCGCTGACGACGGCGGCGACCTGTTCCTTGGTTAACTTCATCGGAGCTCCAGCGGCGTGAGGTCCGGACGCGCGGACCCGAACCGACATAACGCCTCGGCGGTCAGGGCCGCAACGTCCGCGGCCAGGTTGGTGCAGAACGCCTTGCGGGCGGGCCCCAGGAAGTCCCCGTGGGGACGGACGAGCGTGTCGCAGACGATGTCCGGCGCGGCCTCGCTGGCGAACCGCAACGCCCTCCAGGCCTCCTGGTACCAGGTCACGGCCTCGCGCAGCGCCGGGGTGACCGCACCGGTCGGGCTCGGGTCGCCGAGCAGCTCGCCCAGCACTTGCTCGCCGGCGCGGATCGCACCGCACGCGCCCTTGCCGGTGATCCCGCCGCGGCGCAGCGCCTGATACGCGGGCGTCGGGAGCCCGAACGTCTCGGCGAGCGCGATCCCGCAGCTGCGATGGGGCGTGCGCACGCCTTCATAGAGGACGAACGCCTTGTCGCGCGCGGCTGCGACGTAGGTCACCTCGTCGGGCGTGAGCGTGCGCTCGCTGGACTCGGCCATGGCGGAATGCTACTGCCGTGGAGGTCCGTCGTCGAGAATCGTGCAGGCTCCTCTGATCCCCACCGATCCGCCGGCGCTCCGC
>JAYVRN010000765.1:0-12049 GCA_043776275.1 Myxococcales bacterium
CTTGAACCGCTTCTCGTACGGCGCGTCCGCATCCTCGGACCACACGGAGAGCACGCCGCCAGTGACGAGCGCGAGCCGCTGCCGTCCGAGCGCGGCGACGCTGTAGAACGGATCGTTGCGCCCCTGGCTCGCGTCGTTGGGACCCTCGTAGAGATCGAGCAGGATCGCATCGAACCTGCCGGCGGGACTCCGGGCGATCAGGTCGGCGACATCGACCAGCTCGACCGCGACGCGCGGATCGGCGACCGCATGGTTGGTCGCCGGGCCGAGCGGCCCGCGGCACCACGCGAGGACGTTCTCGTTGAGCTCGGCGACCACGACCTCGGCGCCAGACGGGAGCACGTCGAGCGCGGCGCGCAGCGTGAACGCCATGCCGAGGCCACCGACCAGGACCCGCGGAGCCTTCGCACCTGCGGTGTGTGCGAGGCCGAGCCGCGAGAGCGCCTCCTCGGAGCTGCGCGAGAAGCTGTTCATCAGCACGCGACCATCGATCATGATCAGGAAGTCGCTGTCGCCGCGTTGCCGCAGCTCCATCACGCCGTCGATCAGGTCGACACTCGCGAGGGTGATCCAGGGGCGCGCCATCTCGGGCGGCAGTATGTCAGGTCATCCAGGTCGGCGTGATCTCGACGGTCACCCGGATGCCGCGACGGATCACCACGAGCTGGGCGGGCGCCCCGGGCGGCCAGCTGCGGAGCGCGCGGTGGAGATCGTCGATGCCCTCGATCCGAGCCGTCCCGAACCGGACCAGGAGGTCCCCATCGCGCAACCCGGCGGCGGCGGCGGGGCTGCCCTTCTCGATCGACTGGATCTCGACCGCGGCGCCGCCGAGCCCGTGGTGGTAGGCGAGCCGGCGATCGAGCGGACGCCGGATCGCGCCGACGCCGAGCCAGCCGCGCCGGACCTTGCCGTGCTGGAGCAGTTCGCCGAGCACCCACGCTGCGGTCTCCACCGCGATCGCGAAGCCGATGCCCTGCGAGCGCGCGATGATCGCCGTGTTGACGCCGATCACGCGGCCCGCACCATCGAGCAAGGGGCCGCCGGAGTTGCCGGGGTTGAGCGGTGCGGTGTGCTGGATGACGCCGTCGATCAGCCGGTTGCCCTTCCCGCGCAGGCTGCGCCCGAGCGCCGAGATCACGCCGGTCGAGACCGTGGACTCGAAGCCGAGCGGATTGCCGATCGCGACCGCGAGCTGGCCGACCCGGGGCGTCAGTGCGCCGTCGATCGCGAGGTAGGGATGCCCGGTCACGTCGATCCGGACCACGGCGAGATCGGTGGCGGGATCATCGCCCATCACCTGGGCGTCGAGGATCTCGCCGGCGGGGGTGCGGACGCGGATCTTCTTGCCGCCGGAGACCACGTGGCTGTTGGTCATCACGTAGCCATCGGGGGTGACGACGAAGCCCGAGCCCGCGCCACCCCCCATCCGGTTGCCGCCGATCTCGAGGCTGACCGTCGCGGGCCCTGCACGTTCGACCACGCCGACCACCGCACGTGAGTAGGCGTCGAGGAGATCGGCGTCGTCTGAACTCGGAGCGGCAGCCGCAGCGCTCATGCCCGGCTCCCGAGCGTGACCTTCTGCGACAGCTTCGCACCACCGCGGATCAGCGCGAGCTCGACCTCCTCTCCCGGGCGCGAAGCGAGTGCTGCGCGGAGCGTGTCGGGGCCGGTGACCGGGATGCCCGCGACCGCGATGATGATGTCGCCGACGTAGAGGCCCGCCAGCGCGCCGGGCCCACCGTCCTCGAGGCTCGCGAGCAGCGCGCCCTCGTCCGTGCCCGCGAGCTGTGCGAGCGCTCCGGTGAGCGCGGCCGGGTATGCGCCCACGCCGAGGTAGCCGCGACGGATGCCACCGTGCGCGATCAGCTCGTCGACCACGCGGCGAAGCGTGACCGTGGGGACCGCGACGTCCGCGCCGCGCAGCAAGGTCCGGGTGTTCATCCCGATCACCTTGCCGTCGGGATCGATCAGCGGGCCGCCCGCGAACCCGCGCGGGATCTGGCGATCCGACTCCACGTAGCGATCGAGCTTGCCGTGATGCGGCGTCTCGACCGCGGGGCCGAGCACGCCGATCGCGCGCAGGGAGGCCCGCGCCGAGCGCCCGGGGCGACCGATCGCCAGGGCGAGGTTGCCGACCCCGAGCGTCTCGAGCTCGCGGAACACCGCCGGGGTGAGGCCGCCACCGGCGACGCGGAGGACCGCGAGATCGGTGCCGGGGTCGCGACCGATCACCGTGGCCTCACGATGCTCGAGCTCTCCGTCGCCCGCGGCATCGGGAATCCCGACCTCGGTGCGATCGGGGGTGTGGAAGCTGGAGCTGATCACCAGATCGGAAGACCAGACGATGCCGGTGCCGCCACCATGGCCACGGGCCACGTGGACGACGGAAGGAGCGACCGCGGCGACCGCGGTGGCGAGGGCGTGATCGAGGGCGTGAAGGGCAGGTAGCGCCATGTGGAACTCTCTTTCTCGAAGCTCGAAGGGACCGTTGACTTGCGACTGTGCGCCGCTCGGGAGCGCCCGCCTATCGGCCATTCAGCGAGGTCCTCGACGGAAAAACGGTGAGGTCTCGCTCGGCTGCTAGCGTTTCCGACAGGGTCCAGATCCCGCTCCTGCCCGTCCAGGGAGGGTTGACCTGGACGTTGGTCGTGTCCAAGTTGAACCCTCACGTTCGCGTCAGCCTGAGGAAGCCCCATGACCCGCAATCCCAATCTCCCGATCGCAGCGGTGAGTGACCCCATCAAGGTGGCCCTCCTGACCGATGACCCATTGCTCCGCGCTGGTGTCTCGAGCCTGCTCGCTCAGCTCGGTTCGATCGACGTGGTCGATCGCGACCGCGCCGAGGTCGCGCTGTGGGACGCCGGGACCGACGCCGGCAAGACGCTGGCCCGGTTCAGCGAGCTCCGCTCGTTGCCGTTCCCGGTGGTCGCCGTGGTCGGCGATGTCTCGCAGGTCGGCCCTGCCCTCGCGGCCGGTGCGCGTGGTGTGGTGCTGCGCGATCAGGTCGGGCCCGGCATCCATGCCGCGCTCGCCGCCGTGCGCAGCGGCCTGACCGTGATGGACACGGCGCTCGCGTCGAGCCTGGTGCCGTCGCAGCCGGTGCGCGCCGAGGGTGCGCCCAAGGGCCGCGGCGATCTGACCGAGCGCGAGAAGCAGGTCGTCCAGCTGCTCTCCGAGGGTCTGTCGAACAAGCTGATCGCGGATCGCCTGGGCATCAGCGACCACACGGCGAAGTTCCACGTCAACGGCGTGATGATGAAGCTCGGCTCTTCGACACGGACCGAGGCGGTCGTCGAGGCGATGCGGCGCGGGCTCGTCCGTCTGTAGTCGGTAGCCACCCGAACACGTCGAGCGCCACCAGGCCGGTGTCGCTGATCGTGACGCCCTCCTTGGCGAGCAGCTGCCGCTGGACCGCCGCGCCCACGGGATCGTGGATCGCGATCCGGCCGCGCAGCTTCCCGGCCTTCCCGATCACCCGCTGCCACGGCAGCTGGTCTCCGGGCTTGCTGGTCTTGAGTGCGGCCGCGGCGATCCGCGCGCCCCCTGGGATCCCCGCGAGCTCGGCGACCTGACCGTAGGTAGCGACGCGCCCTCGAGGGATCCGCCGGATCACGGCCTTCACCGCGCGGAACAGCGCCTGGAGGTGGGAGGAGTCCGACGACGCGACCACCGGGTCAGCCTACGCTGTCAGGGGCCGACGGTGGTGAACGCGGCGGTGCCGTTGGCCCACGCCTCGACCCACGGCTTCAGCACGACACCCGTCGACGTCTGTGTCGCGGGCTGGCCGAGCCGCGTGTGCGAGTTGTCATCGACCATGAACGCCGCCTGCGTCCCGGTCATCGCGTTGCCGATCACGAGCGACGCGGCCTTCATCCCGGCGGCGTCGTAGCCGAAGAACAGGGACAGGGTGCCATCCTGGAGCGAATCGACGAGACCCAGCCGACCACCCTTCGGCGGTGGCCCCGCGCGCCAGTGCGCCGCGGTCCGATCGAACTGCGTGCTGCAGTCCGTGCAGCCCCCCGGGAACCGGGGTGCCCAGCGGCTGTTCATCGTCCCCCACCGACCGGCCTCGATCGGCACCATCTGCGAGCCATCTGCGAACGCGTGGGTGGTGACACTCGGGAACGCCGCGGAGATCCGATCCCAGTTGAGCTGGACGCCGAACCCACCCGCCGAGATCCCGATCGCGAACACCTCGCTCGCGGGATAGCCCGCGATCCGCCCGAGCATCGCATCGACGTTGTTCGCCCCGCGGTGGTGCATGGTCCGCTGCTGCCCGAGCGCGTCGTAGACCGTGTCCTGCGTGCCGGCGTGCAGATCGCCGGTGCAGTACGGCACGAACACCCACGTCGCGTCGTGGAACAGGCTCGCGGGATCCGCGCGCTGGAACATGAAGTTGGAGTCGAAGAATGTCGGGCGCACCGATGCGAAGGTCTGGGCGTTGAAGCCATCGAGGTGCGAGGCCGTGACCGGGATCAGGATCCCGTAGCACGCCGCCGCCTCCCAGCAGCCGCCGCCCCCTTCGAACAGGATCACGAGCTTCTGCGACTTCGTGCTCGGGTTGATCGCGATGCCGGTCTGCGAGCCGTTGCCACACACCATCCCGGGCACGTCGACCCAGGTCCAGGTCTCGAGCGGGACGTCGTAGCCCGCGTCGATGCCGAGCGCGCCGTCGGTGGCGTCGGCCTGAACATCATCGGACGCGTCGGGGCTGACGCCCGGCGAGGTGCCGCACGCCGCGAGCACGAGGAACCACGGCGCCACCGAACGCATCGCAGACATCACACCCATCGCACGCGTCGCACGCATCGCAGGCACCGAGGGCATCGCACGCATCGGGTCCATGATGCCTGCGATCCACGCCGCGGCGGGTGGCAATCGGCGGTATACGAGGGTCGGATGCGGATCACGGTCCTCTACTTCGCGGTGTTCAAGGAGAAGCTCGGCCGGGACGAGGAGGCGCTCGAGCTCGCGCCGGGTGCCAGGGTCGCCGACGCGATCGCGGCCCTCGCCGAGCGGCACGCTCCGATCGCGAAGCTCGCCGGGCGGTTCCGGGTGGCCGTCAACGAGGACTTCGCATTGGAGGATCACGAGCTCGCCGACGGCGACGAGCTCGCGCTGATCCCCCCGGTCGCGGGAGGGAGCGATCGGCACGTGCTGCTGTCGCCCGAGCCGCTGTCGCTCGATCGCTGCCTGAGCGCGGTGGGCGGGCCCGGGATGGGCGGCATCGTGACGTTCACCGGCGTGGTCCGCCGCCACAGCCGCGGGGTCACCGTGGAGCGCCTCGAGTACGAGGCCTACGGCTCGATGGCGCTTCGCGAGATGACCCGCCTGTGCGACGAGATCGAGGCCGAGCTCCCCGGAGTGCGCGTCGCGGTGGAGCACCGCACCGGGACGCTGCAGATCGGCGACCTCGCCGTGGTGATCGCCGCCGCGGCGCCGCATCGCGCCGAGGCGTTCACCGCGTGCCGCGCGATGATCGATCGCCTGAAGGATCGCGTGCCGATCTGGAAGAAAGAATTCAGCGACGACGGCACCGAGTGGGTCGGCCTCGGCCCGTAGCGTCGATCGACCTGCGCAACGCCTTCGCGTTGCTGCGCGCCCCACGTTCGTGGGGCTTGCAATGCTTCAGTGCTGCTGATCGGTGCCCGCGCCGCCGGCGCCCGCGGTGCCCGAGCCGGCCGGGACCTCGCTGTTCGGCGGCATCTGGGGCGCAGCCGAGCCGCCGGAGCCGTTGTGCTCCTCGGTCGGCCCCGGGGTCGGCGGCGCGACGTACGCATCCACCGGCGGTGCGACGGGCGGCGGCGGGTTGACGATGGTGGTCGGAGGCGTCTGGCCCTTCAGCGTGTCGTCGGGCGGCTGGACGGTCAGGTTCGGGCGAGAGTTCCCACCCGCGCCCGGGTCGTCCATGTTCGCGCTCTTGACCGCTGGACCGCAGAACTGCGCGAGCCGCTTCATGTCCTTGAAGTGGCCGTCGAGCTTGATGTGGAACAGCTTGTCGGGCCCGATGCTCGCACCCGTGGTGGTCAGCGCGGCATAGGTCTTGGGCTCGCGCTTCTGGAGCGCATCGGAGCCCTTGAACCGAAGACACCCGGTGACGCTCGATTCACCGAACTCCGGGGACAGGGTCATCGCGTAGTCGATGTGGATCTCTCCGTCCTGCGACTTGGCATCGAACTTGGTGAGCTCGAGCTGGCCGTCCTTGATCGAGACCTTGGCGATCATGGTGTCGACGTTGATCTTGCCGAAGTCGATGCCCTCGCCCGCGAACGCCTGGCTGCGCGCATTCTTGAGCTTCGGCTTGAGCTTGGTCTTGCCGTCACCGATCACGCACCCACTCGGGCACTCGAAGCTGATGTCCGCGACCGCCTTGGTCCAGTCCGGGGCGAGCTTGCCGGCCTTGTTCTTCTCGTTCGGGAGATCGAGGGCGAACTCGAGCTCGAGCTTGCCCGACATCGGGAGGCCGATCGCCTCGCGCATCGGCAGGTTCGCGGCAGGAAGATCGACGCCCGAGAGATCGATGGAGACGCCACCCTTCGAGAGCGCGATCGTGCCCTTGAGGTTGCCGCTGGCGATCTTGGCGTCGATCCGCACCGACGCCGTGCCCTTGATCAGCGCGAGGATCCCGAGATCGACCTCGAGCTTCTCGACATAGAACGTGCTGACCATGTCTTCGGCCTTGGCCGGCCGGGTGCGCAGGGTCACCGCGTTGAAGAACACGCGCCCGGGGATGATCCCGCGATCGACGCTGCCGATCGTGACGTCGTACTTCGCGCTCAGCGCGTCGACGATCCGGTCCTTGACGCGGTCGTAGGGGAACGTCAGCTGCAGCGCGAACACGAACGTCACCACCGCGAGCACGAAGAACCCGACGTAGCGCAGGACGAGCCGGGTGCGACGCCCGGGGTTGGGGAGCTGAAAGGCCATCTCAGCCACCCTTCTTTTCGGCCGAGCCGCTGCCAGAGCCTGAGCCTGAGCCTGAGCCCTCGCCCTTCGCCGGTGGCTCCTTGGAGTACGTCGAGACCTCGAGGGTGGCGTCGAGCTTCTCCTTGGACTTGAAGTCGCGACGGACATCGAGCCGCGTGACGACCACGACCTTCGAGGCGGTCTCGACCTCCTGGAGGAACTTCTTGAACTGATCGATCGTCAGATCCGAGAGCTGGCACGACACCGAGTTGGTGACAAAGCCATTGCGGATGACCGCGTTGCGCGGCGTGGTGCCCTTGAGGGTGAAGCCCGCCTTCTGGGCGGCGTTGGTCAGGTAGGTGTCGAGGCTGACGGGATCGACGCCCATCGTCGCCACCACATCGTCGGCGGGCTGCACCGGACCGCGCGCCTTGAGATCGGCCAGCACGACGAGCGCCTTGCGCATCTTGTCGTTGCGGGTCTCCATGTTGACGAGGCCGTCGTGGATCGACAACCCGAGCCACACGATGATCGTGAGCGGCACGGCCACCCCGGCGAGGACGACGAGGCGTCGTTCCCTTGGGGAGATCCGGTCCCAGAAGTCTCGTGCTCGGTCGCTTACGTTTGCCATGACAACCTCACATGCACGCCGCGGTGATGGTCAGCTTGAACTTCTTGGTGCCGTCGGCGTTGGTGTCGGTCGGCCCGCGATTGACTTCCTTGAAGCACTCGATCTTCTTGAGCTCGGTGACCAGCGTATCGATGCCCTCGGCGGTCTTGGTGGTGCCCTGGATATCGACCTTGGTGTCGTCGATCTGAAGCTGATCGATATCGACCGTGATCTTCTCCTTGGGCGGCACCTTGGACGAGACCTCGAGCAGGATGTCGTAGGCCGACATCTTGGGCAGCGGCGAGCTCGTGCTCGAGCCTCCGGGCCCGTTGGAATCGAGCACGGCCTCGGCGGTCTTCGCCTCGCCGAACTGATCCGCGGACTCTGCGGCGAGGCGCGTGGACAGGATCTTCTCCGCCTTGCGCAGCCGGTAGAGGTCCGCGTAGGCGCTGCCAGCGGCGAACGCCGCGATCGCGAGCACCGCCGCGCCCAGCGGCACCGCGCGCGTGCGCAGGAACGACAGGTCCATCTTCACGGCCAGCGCACCGGAGCGAAGATCGAACTGCGGGCGTCCACCGGCGGCGTCGTAGGCCATGCCGATCGTCATCGCCGCGCTGTCGATCGGGAGCTGCGCGGACTCCGCCCCGAGCCGCGGACCCGCGAGGGCGAGGGTGTCCTCGGCGCTCGGGCGCCACACCGGGATCGCGAGCTGCTCGGTCAGGAAGCTCGCCATCCCGCGGAGCCGCGAGCCGCCACCGACGAGCAGCGCGACGGTCGGAGAGAAGCCGGTGCGCGCGCGGCACGCCGCGAGGGTCTGGCGGAGGTCCCGGGCGAACGGCGCGAGCTCACCGACCGTGACGGTGTGGATCCGTGCCCACTGATCCGAGGTGGCCGGCTCGGTCTGCGAGGCGATGAAGCCATCGGAGTGCTTCGCGCGCTCGGCGTCCTGCCACGGCAACTTCCAGAACTTCGCGATCGCCTCGGTGACATGCTTGCCCGCGCGCCCGACGCTGCGGCTGAACACGGCCTTGCCGCCGACGACGACGACCACGTCGGTGCGATCGTGACCGATATCGATCACCGCGACCGCGCCGTCGGTGCGGGCCTTGGTCAAGGAGGGCGTGCGCTCCACGAGCCGCACCGCCGAGCCGCCGCATGCGAGCACGCCGCGCGGATCGAAGCCGCACGACTTGCCGAGCTCGATCAGCTGCTCCGCGCGCTCGCGTCGCATCGCATAGGTGAGGACCCGCATGCCCGTGGTCGCCGCCGCGAGCCGACCGCGCGTGGCATCGGCGGGCACCGCCGTCACGCCCGGATCGGGGGGCAACGGGATCGGCTCGAACGTGTAGACCATGTCCTCGAGATCGACGGGGACCACGCCTTCGAGCTCACCGCCGACGGCCTTGTCGAGCTCGGCGCGCCGCAGGTTCTTGAAGCCGAACTCGATGACCTGCGTGAACACCTGGTCGCCGAACACCCCGATGTAGCCGCTGTCGTCGCGTAGACGGAGCTCGTCGATCATCGAGGCGAGCACCGCCTTGGCGCGCGTCTCCGCGGGCAGCTCGCCCGGTGGGACGAGCCGCTCGATGACGTTGAGGAGCGTGGCGCCGCGCAGGCCTGGGCTGGCGACGGCCAGCTTCACGCTCCACGCGCCGAGATCGACCGCGAACACGCGATTCGCCATATCAGTCTTCCCTCAGGAACACCCATGCCCCTTTGGGCACAGGAGGTTTACGGACGTTCTGCAGGACGACTTTTGTGTCCCACACGCCCGTCAAGGTCGTCCGGATCGGCGGATACACCGGCGACCCGTCAGCGTTCTTCTGCTTCCGCTCGATCTCGCCCCACGCCTGCACGCGATACGTGCGGCGCGGGCCCGCCGTCGCCATCTGGCCGAGCTTGGTCTTGTCGAGCTCCATGCCGACCTTCTCGCCCGAGGAGATGCCCGGCACGCCTGCACTGACGGCCGCGCTCGCCTGACCACCCGCCTGCGAGCTGGTGCCCGCGAGCGAGCCGATCTGCGCCGCCGGATCCTTCACGAAGTCGATGAAGTCATCGAGGGTGGTGAACGTCATGCCGAACTGCTTGGCCTTCGCGATCAGGCCCGCGAGGGTGAACAGCTTCTGCGGGTTCGCGAGGATCGGATCGTTGGGGTTCTTGGCGGCGAGATAGAGGATCGCCGCGATCAGCTGGCTGTTCGAGAGCGCCGACAGGTTGGTCTTGCAGCCGCCGTACACCGTGAACGCGCTGCCGAACAGCGACCAGAATCGATCGTCGATGCCGCGCGCGAGCTTCGCCTCGCCGACAGTGTCGAGGTAGTTGTTCTTCGGCTTGTACGGATCCTTGAGGTTCTCGTAGCCATAGTCCTCGGTGGTCCCGCGATCGCGGACGCGGAGGCTGTTGGAATCGATGTAGTCGACGAGCGAGGCGACCTGGAGCGCGCGATCGCGGCGGTAGCCCTCGGCGTCCGGCTCCTCGAACACCGGATCGTAGGCCGGGAAGAACACCAGCGCGTCGAGGGCGCTCTTGAGCGTGGCGGCAGTGGCGTCGTTGCCGTTCGCGCAGTTGATGTTGATCTTGTCGTCCTCGGTGGTGATCTGGCCGACGATGCCGCAGCTGCCGATATCGGCGCCGAGGCCCTTGGCGTCGCTCGCCGAGAACCCGACCGCGGCCTGGACCTCCTCGCTGGAGCCGCAGAACGCGAGCAGCACCTGATCGGCGAAGTCCGTGATCTGCACCGTGCCGCGCAGCTGCTTGATGTTGTCGATCCGCTGCTGGAGCCGGATCACCAGCTCGCTGAGGTTCGAGGCGGACTTCGCGAGGAAGTGCGAGCGCATCTGATCGCGGTAGTTCGCGGCGGCGATCATGTCGACGTTGGTCGACGTGCCGAACTGATTGGAGATCACGAGCGTGATCGCGATGGCGATCAACACGGTCACGAGCGCCACGCCGCGCTGCCGGCGGCGACGCTTGCGCGAGACCGGCTTGCCGGCCAGCGTGCGCTCCTTGGTGAGGAACGACCAGATGTAGCGGATGGGCTTCATTGGACGAAGTTCAACGGCTCCTGCATGGAGATCCGCGCCTCGGTGACGAGCTTGTAGTCGTGGTCGCCTGGATCCTTGACGGTGACGGTGATCCGCACCCGGCTCGGCAGCCAGCCCTTGTTGCCATCGGACTGCGTGGTGTCCCACATGTCCTGCCACTCGACGTTCTTCCAGTTGAAGTACTCGAGCTTCACCGCGCCGACATCGGACAGGAGGATGTCGTAGTCGCTCGCGAGATCATCGGGCGGCTCGTTGGATTCGCGGCGCTGCTCGCGGCGCACCCAGTCCACGGCGCCGGGCTTGTCGGGGTTGTTGCGCGACAGGTACTCGACCACGGTCTGCTCCGACTCGTTGGCGTCCGCCCACAGCACGCGATGGCCGAGGGTGCTGAACCGGACCTCGGGCAGCTTGGTGCCGTTCTTCCCGACGAACATCGTGCGTGGGTGCGACTGACTCGCATCCTCGTTGCGCGACAGATACGCCGCCTCGAAGTCCGCGACCACCCGGGACATCGCCATCCGCAGCTCGTGGTTCCGCTGCTCGTACTTCTCGAACGTCCGCTTGGTGTCCGACGTATTCGAGATCGTGCGCCACGCGAGGCCCATCATGATGACCATGATCGCGCTCGCGATCATGACCTCGATGAGCGTGAGCCCGAGCTGGCGGCGAGAGCGCATCACTTGGTGCTGCTCCCCTTGCCGGTGCCGCTGCCGCCACCGATCCGGCGGCCACCGGAGCCCGAGCCAGAGCCCGAGCCAGAGCCGGCATCGTCGAGATCCTGCGAGCCGAGGCCGGAGAGGACCTTGTCCATCGCCGCCGCATCGGTGAAGTACGCGACCACGCGCATGTCGCGATCCGAGCCGACAACCTGCCACTTCATGTACAGGCTGACCTTGCGGATCGAGACCTTGAGGATGTTCTGGACCATCGAGTACTGGCCCTGGATGAACGAGGCACCAGCCTTGGAGTCCGCATCCTGGCTGCTCGCCCCACCGCCGCCGAAGCCGCCGCCGAGCATCGACAGCATCCCGCCGAGCGCGCTGTCCTGGAAGCCACTCGGGACCTCGGGGTCATTGGAGCCGCCACTCGCCGAACCGCGCGTGGCGCGATCGGATCCAGAGCCCTGCCCTGCGGTCTGCCCCGATCCGGAGCCCTTGCCCGCGGACATCGCCTGCAGCTTGTCCCAGCTCGGGAGCTCGACCTGCTCGATCTTCGCGCACCACGAGACGCCCGGCCAGCCCTCCTCGTCGAACGGCTTGTAGTCCGTGCACTCGTCGCCGGCGTCCGCGAGGCCGGTGTCGCTGAACCCATCTTTGATCAGCGTCTCCTCGAGGTCGTACATCTTGCCGCGGGCGAGGTCAGTCACCACGCCCATCATCTGCGCCTGGCGCGCATTGAAGATGCTGCCGGCCGCGCTCTTGATCAGCACCGTGAGCGCGAAGCCCAGGAGCGAGAGGCCGATCATGACCTCGAGCAGCGTGAAGCCCGC
>JAYVRN010000766.1:0-12026 GCA_043776275.1 Myxococcales bacterium
GCCTTCGCGGCCACGCCCGGGAGCACGTTGTACGCGAAGTACAGCGCGCCGTAGCGCTTGCCGTCGTAGAACGCCTTGTCGGGATGATCCGCGGCGAGCTTCGCCGAGGCGGCCTCTGCGATCACCGCCTGCTCGAGCAGCAACCAGCCCACCACGGTCTCGCTCATCATCTCGAGGAACCGGTTCGCCACGGTCGGCACCATCTCCATCTTGCCGCCGCCGAACCACTGCATGAACTTGCCGCCGGTGGCGGTCATCGCCTCCATCGCCTGCCCGAGCACCATCACCGCGTCCTTGAGGACCGGGTGCTCCTTGTTCGCGGCGACGAACGTCGCGACGTCCTTGCCGAACGCCTGCACGTTCGCACCGCCGCGCTGCATCAGCTTGCGGCCGACCAGGTCCATCGCCTGGATGTGGTTGGTGCCCTCGTAGATCGAGAAGATCTTCGAGTCGCGCGCGTACTGCTCGACCGGCCAGTCCTTCAGGTACCCCGCGCCGCCGTAGACCTGGATCGCCGTGGCGCAGATCGAGAACGCCTGGTCACTGCCGTACGCCTTGATCAGCGGCACCAGCAGATCGACCTGACCCTGGTGGTACTCGGCGAGCGCCTTGTCTCCGCCGGTCTTGGTGATCGCCGCCTCGCGATCGATGTGCATCGTCAGCTTCACGGCGAGGGCGCGGATGCCCTCGACGCGGGCCTTCATGTCGAGCAGCATGCGCTTGACGTCGGGGTGCTCGATGATCGGTACGCGCGGTGCGGTGGCATCCTTCCACTGCTTGATCGAGCTGCCCTGCTTGCGATCCTTGGCGTAGTCGAGCGCGTTCAGATAGGCGCTCGAAGCGCACGCGAGGCCCTGCAGGCCCACGCCGATGCGCGCGTAGTTCATGAGGTGGAACATCTGGGACATGCCCTTGTTCTCGACCTCGCCGATCAGCTCGCCGATGCAGTTGTCGTTCTCGCCGAACACCAGCTGCGCCGTCGACGACGCGCGGATGCCCATCTTGTGCTCGATGCCTGCGGTGCTGACATCGTTCGACGTGCCATCGATCCGGACCTTCGGGACGATGAACAGCGACAGTCCCTTGGTGCCCGCGGGTGCATCCGGCAGGCGCGCGAGCACCATGTGGATGATGTTCTCCGTCATGTCCTGATCGCCGCCGGAGATGAAGATCTTGGTGCCCTTGATGTTGTACTGGCCGTCGGCGCGCTTGACCGCCGTGGTGGTCGCGCTGCCGACGTCGCTGCCGGCCTGCGGCTCGGTGAGGCACATCGTGCCGGCCCACTTGCCGTTGAACATGTTCGGCACGTAGGTCGCGATCTCGGCCTCGGTGCCGAACGCGAGGATCACGTCGGCCGCGCCCTGCGTGAGCGCCGGGTACATGTTGAAGCTCGTGTTCGAGCCGCACATGAACTCCTCGACCATCATCGCGAGCGTGAACGGCCCGGCTTGCCCGCCGTGCTTCTCCTCGATCGCGAGCGTGCGCCAGCCCGCCTCGAACAGCGCCTTCCAGATCTCCTTGAAGCCGGCCGGGACCTTGACCTGACCGTTCTCGAGACGGCAGCCCTCGGCATCACCGCTCCCATTGAGCGGCCCCATGTGCTTCTGCGCCCAGCCGTACGCCTCTTCGAGGACGGCGGTGACCTCGTCCTTGCCCCAGTTTGCGAAGGGCGCCTTGCCGAGCAGCTCGTCGATCTTGAACTGCTCGAACAGGAGGAACGACAGGTCGCGAAGGTTCGCCTTGTAGTAGTTCTGATTCGCCATGGGGGGACTCCCTTGCTGAATGAGCCGTCATTCAGTTTATGGCCACAGTTACGCGCCGCGTCAACCACCGACGGTGATTTCCAGGTCGATGGTGGAATTCTACGGGATCGGCTTCCCAGCCCGAATTTGCCTGGGTTTCCGTGTAGGGACGGCCTCCGTGCCGCGATGCTCTGGCCATGACGCAACGCCTCGCCTGGACCTCCCTGCTCGCTCTCGCCATCGGTCTTACCCTCGGCCTCTCCGCGGCCTCGCCCGCACACGCCGATGACATCGCCGCAGATCCCAACGACCCGGGCAAGGTCACGCGGATCGGCAAGGGCGTCTCCGAGATCGATCTGGGCGCGCTCGGCGTGTTCACCTATGACAAGCAAGGCGACGCCTCGAACACGCGCCTGTCGATGCTGTTCGGACTCGGCTACCAGTACTTCATCAAGTCCAACGTCTCGATCGGTGGACAGTTCCTGTTCGACTACGATCGCGCGAGCGACGCGATCAGCGCGACCACCCTCGGCGGCACGCTGTTCGCCTCGGCCCACATCCGGCTCGGCCTCGGCGCGTTCCTCCGCCCCACGCTCGCGCTCGGTGGGCTGTTCGGCAACCGCGAGCTCGATACCGGCGTCGGTGGCATCGTGATCGAGGCCAAGCAGACCGCGTTCCTCACACGCATCCAGTTCCCGTTCGCGTATTTCCCGAGCAAGCGGGTGGTGCTGCAGGCCGGGCCGGAGATCGATATGTCGTTCGGCAGCTTCAAGCCCGACAACGCGGACTCGCAGTCGTTCACGAGCATCGCGGGCGGGTTCTCGGTCGGCGTCGGCTACGCGTTCTGAGCCGCCGCGCCGAACGTTGCACGAGCCGTTGCATCGGGGCGCGTCCCCCGCGTATGCCAGCACCATGGTGGTGAAGGCATCGATCCTGGCGGTGATGTGCGTGGTGGCCTGCAAGGGCAAGGACGGTGGGCCGAGCGGAGCCGGCGGATCTGGTGCACCGGCTCCCGTCCCGGGCTCGGGCTCGAGCGCCGCAGCGACCGGGACCGAGCGCTGGAGCGCGACGTTCGTCGTCGGCGCGACCTTGCGCGACCTGCCGGTGTCGTTCGCGAACAAGGGCGCGGGGTGGACGGGCACGCTCGATGTGGCCTCCGGCAAGACCTTGCCGCTCGGCGACGTCAAGCTCGACTCCGAGCACATCGCCTTCACGATCGAGAAGCCGGGCCAACCGAAGGAGACGTGGGAGCACTACGAGCTCCAGCGGGCGAAGGACGCCGGCGAGGCGAGTGGCGGCGGCACCGTCGGTGGCACGGCGATCCGGGTGCGGATGGTGCGGCTCGCCGAGGGCGAGGCGCCGCGCTCGGCATACCCGCGCCCGCAGACCCCGAAGCCACCGTTCCCGTACGAGAGCCGCGAGCTCGAGATCGCGGCGCCCGATGGCGGCAAGCTCGCCGGCACGCTGACGGTGCCTCCCGGTGCGGGTCCGTTTCCGGCGGTGGTGCTGCTCTCGGGCTCGGGCCAGCAGGATCGCGATGAGACGATCTTCGGGCACAAGCCGTACGCGATCGTCGCCGACAAGCTCACGCGTCAGGGCTTCGTCGTGTATCGGTTCGATGATCGCGGTACCGGCAAGACCACCGGTGCGGTGGGCACGCTGGACACCGAGATCGCGGATGCCGGCGCGATCGTCGACGCCCTCGCGAAGCAGCCGCCGATCGATCCGAAGCGGATCGGCCTCGTCGCACACAGCACGGGCGGCATGGTCGCCCCCTATGTCGCGACCGGGCACGCCGTGGCGTTCCTGGTCTCGCTCGCGGGCGTGGCGGTGACCGGGCGTGAGCTGGTGCCGCTCCAGCTCGCGATCAGCGCGCGCGCCCGTGGAGCGACGGAGGACCAGATCAAGCAGCTGGTCGACATGCAGACCCAGGTCGGCGAGGCGGCGGTCGCCGGCCCCGCGCAGCTGCAGAACGTGCTCGTCGAGCTGACCCGCCCGCAGCTCGTGCAGGCGCTCGGACATCCGCCCAGTGATCAGGAGATCGTGCAGGCGATCGCGAAGCCGCTCGCCGATGCGCAGGCGCCGTGGACGCTGTCGTTCTTCAAGCTCGATCCGCGGCTTGCGTGGAAGAAGCTCGAGATCCCTGCGCTCGTGATCGTGGGCGAGCGCGACACGCAGGTGCCCGCGGACATCACGATCAAGACGGTCGAGGACAATGTCTCCAGGACCGCGCGCGCCAAGCTGACCACCCGGAAGCTGCCGGAGCTGAACCACCTGTTCCAGCACGCGAAGACCGGAGCCACGGACGAGTACCTCGAGATCAGCGAGACCTTCGATCCCGCGGCGCTCGAGCTGGTGGCGAGCTGGCTCACCGAGCAGGCCAAGCCGCGCTGACCGAGACGCTCCGTTGCGTTGATCAGGCGTAGGCGTAGGCACCGATCCCAGGGCTTAGATCCTTCAGCGGGTTCGCGCGTCTACGCGTTTCCACTTGCCGCGCCATCCCGAAATCCTTAGGGTGGGCGCTTCGTCTCTCCCGACCGGGAGGTACCCCGTGCTTCCATGCAATCCGTGAACATACAGAGTTCGTACCGGGCGTCGCGGAGCGTCCGCATCCCGGTCCAGAGCACGATGTAACGACGCACGCCTGCGTGACGGCTCCTCTGGTGGGAGCAGCTGGGCGTGCAGCCCGGCACTGCGCCCCCCTCCGCAAGTGGTGCCTTTGGGTGCTCCAACCGTCTCACGCCATCGACTTCGGCACGCTTCGTCGTGGACCGCGCTTCCAGCTGCAAGGCTGGGTCTGCCGCGCCTGCGGATGGACGAGCTGACTCCGGATCGGGCGCGCGGGTGAGCGTCGCTGATTCCTCTTACGTCTGACGTCGCGCGGCTCGTGCGCGCGTTGGTCCTGCTGAGGGTCTGCGATGGTCACCGGCGCACGCGGACGCGCCGCGACGCCACATTTGTTAGAAAGGAGACGGGATGCGTGACCTCGAGCTGTGGCGCCGGATCGCGAGCGGCGAGGTCACGGCTGCCGAGCTGGCGCCGGTCGCCGCGTGGTCGCTCGCGCGCCGTGCCGCCCACCTCGGGGCGCTGGCGACGCTCGTCGGGCACGCGGATCCGGCGATCCGCGGCGCGGCGCTGGCGACGCTGGCCGGGGTGCGCGGCGTGCCCGGCGTGCGTGCGCTGGTCGCGGCTCTCGATGATCCGGACGCGGGGGTGTGGCGCGCCGCCCTCGAGGCGCTTCGCGCGACCGCGCGCGATGCACCGGGGCGCTACGTCCACGCACTGTTCCACGAGCGCACGGAGATCCGGCTCGCGGCTCTCGAGGAGGTTCCGCGCGCCGCGCTGGAAGCCGCCGCGTATCTCCGCGCGGATCCCGCGTGCGCACAGCTCGCCGCCGCCTTGCCGTGGCCCGATCGGCCCTTGCCACTCGCGTTCGATCTGCATCGCGCCGGCACGCTCGCCTCGACCGACCTCCTGACGCTGGTGCTCGCCACGCCCCCCACCGAGCTGCGCGGCTTTCTGGAGTCCGAGCGCGGGCGCGATCCGGAAGTGCTCGGCGCCTACTTCGCAGCTGCCGAGCAGGCGGAGAGCTTGCCGGTGGCTCCCGGCGACGACGTGCTCGATCAGCTGGCGCGTGCGTTCCACGAGGTCCCGCATCCCGAGCGCGCGATCGAAGCCGTGCTCGAGGTCGTGACGCAGCGGAAGCAGTCCAGCCTGGTCCGCCGTACCGCCGCCGCGCTGCTGTCCCGGATCGCACGCGGACCGAGCCGCCACGTGGTGATGGCGTGTGCCGCGCTCGAGCCGCGAGTGATCGAGCTCCCGGGCTGGCCGCGCCGTGAGCTCGCCGCACCGTTCGCCGCAGGCCTCATCCGACACGGCTGGCCGGTTCGGCCCACAACGAAGCAGGTGATCGCCCTGCTCGCTCTCCCCGAGGTGCGCGATGACCTCGCGCTCGCCGTGGCGATCGCCGGGCTGTACACCAACCGCCGGCTGGGGCGGCTGATCCGCGCGATCGGCGAGCCGAAGATCATCGAGACCCTCGTGGCCTCCGGCGCCGGCTGGGAGGAGATCTGTCGGCTCCCGCAGGAGAAGCCCCCGATCGAGCTGCGCTGGCTGGCGGTGATCGAGCGGATCCGCCCCGATCGCCATGCGGTGCTCGCCGGCATCGCCCTCGGGGCGTTCCACGGCCCCCGCCTCGAAGCGTTCGTCGAGCAGATGCAGCGCAAGAACCGGCACGCCGCATTCCTCGCGCTCGTCGCGCGTCCCGAGCTTCCGGCCGAGGATCATCGGCTGACCGTGGCCGCGCGAGCGATCGCTTCCCGCGTCGATCGTTCGCAGGTGGCGGAGATCCTCAATGCCTTGCTCGCACCCGGGGCGGGCGACCGCGGGATCCAGCTCGCGCTCGTGGTGGCCCGGGCGCTCGATGACAAGCAGCTCGCCTCCGCCGCCAAGCTCGTCGACGATGCGGCCGCCGCACGCCTCGTGATCGTCCTCGACGGCTTCGACGCCCTGCCCCGCGACCGCGAGCTCGCTCTCGCGCAGGTGTTCGCCGAGCGTGCGCACCCGGCGGTCAAGGCGTGGGCCGAGCGTGTCACGCGGATCACCGCCGCGATGCCGCCCGTGCCGCTCCCCGCGATCCGTGCGCGACGCGATCTCGATGCGAAGCAGCGCGCGAACATCCAGAGCTGCGACGACAAGGATCTCGAGGCCGCGCTGGGCCCCGCGTTGCTCGCGCCGGTCACCGGGCTGGTCCAGGCGCTCGGCGCGCGGCGTGCCGTGCCGAGCGTGGCCGCCTGCGCCGCGCTGCTCGGGTGCGCGGATCCGCTCGTCGAGGTCGCGCGCCAGCTCGATCGGTTCGCGGAGTTCTCGCCTCGGTTCGCCGACGAGCTCGACAACGCCGCGATCGCGCTGTGGCGCACCGGTGTGGATCTCCCGCCCCTCGCCCACGCACGGCTCTGGCGCTGGGAGGCGCACACCGTCGCGTTGCTCCGCTGGGTCCACACGGCGAGCGGCCTGCTCTCGGCGCTCCGCGCGCTCGATGCCCTGCCGGGCGTGGTGGCGAACGAGACCCTGTGGAAGGGCCTCTCGGAGCTGGTGATGTTCACCCGCCACCGCGATCGCGAGCGGTTCCTCCTCGAGGGGACGAGCGAGCTCGCCGTGTTCGCCGCCGAGCGTGTGGACCGTCACGTGATCGGCCGGCATGCCGCCCGGATCGCGGTCTCGCTCGTCGAAGGCGGCGCGGTGCCCCTGTTCGCGGTGAAGCAGCTGGTGCTCGACCGTACGGCCGATGCCGAGGCCCCGACGCGCGAGCTGCTCGCGCGCCTGATCCGTCTCGACGGCATGCCCGAGCCGCCGCGGCCCTCCTCGGGCGCACCCGCCGGCGACGTGATCGCCACGATCAAGGCGTGTCGCGATCTCGACGTCCTCGCGGCGTGGTGCACGGATCCCCGGACCGCCGTGGTCCAGGAGGCCGTGCTCGTGCTGCTCACCCTCGGAGCGGCCGCGCAGCTCCGGCTCGCCGCGCTGCTCTCGGAGCTCGCGCCCCTCTCGGGGGTCCAGGCCCCCGTGCCGCTTCTCGAGAGCGTCGTGCTGTGGGACTCCGAGCCCGCACTCGCGGTCGCACGCCGCGTGGCCGCCGAGGCCGCGCTCTCCCCCGAGTGGCAGTTCCACCTCTGCCTCGGGCTCGGCGATCCCGCGGGCGCGATCGCCGCGGTCCGCGCGCCCGCCACGAGCTGGTTCCGGCGCGCCGACTGGGACGCGCTCACCCGTGCGGCGGATCCGATGACCTGCGCCCTGGCGCTGACGGATGCACCGCATCACCACGCGTATGCGCGTGCCCTCGCGCTCCTCCTCGGCGTGCTGGTCTCGGAGCCCCGCATCCCCGACGCGCTCCGCCGGTTCCTCGAGGTCAGCGCCGAGCGGCCGATCGATCTCCGTCGCGCCGTGGCGCGGCGGCTCGCGCTCGACCACGGCGATCACACGGGGCTGTCGATCTTGATCGACGAGCTCGTCGACGACGGTGCTCCGGAGGCGAGCCTGTCGTTCCTGACGATCGCCACCGGGACCGTGGTCGCGCAGGCGGTCGTCGACGCGGCGCTGATCGGTGGCCACGGTGCGTGCACGGAGAAGCGCATGTGGGCGGTGCTCGATCGCCTGAAGCGCACCGCGCTGGTCGAGCCCGCCGCCCTGCCCCCGCTCTACGTCCGGATCCTCGAGGAGGGCTCCACGGCTCTCGCGCGCCGGACCGCGGCACAGCTCAGCGTGGGCGAGGCCCTCGCGCACGATCGCCTGGAGGCACTCGCCGAGGTGTTCGCATGGGGCGTGCGCCGCGGCGTCGAGCTGACCGGCCGCCTGATGCGGATCCACATGACCAGCGCCGAACGCGACCTCGGCCACACCTATCTCGATCAGACGCGGATCTTCGTGACCCCGCTCCCCTTGCTCCGCAAGGAGGCGTACGGGCGCGACATCGTGGAGGGCCTGATCCTGCACGAGCTCGGGCACCACACGTACCACCGCGGCGACGAGGCGATCGCGCTGTGGAAGCAGGCCCACGCCGAGGGCATCGGCCACCTCTTGAACCTCGTGGCCGACGAGCACCTCGAGCGTAACCTGCGCGCCGTGGATCGGAGCTACGGCGATCGCCTCAAGCGGCTCGGAGCCTACGCGTTCCAGCACGCCGCTCAGGAGCTGCCGATCAAGCTGCTCCTCGAGTCCTTGCGCGGCTCCACCGCGCGCGCGCTGATCGAGATCGAGCTCGGCGTGGCGTTTGACGACGGCGCAGTCCGGATCCGCCGCGGCGCGATCCTCGCGGATCTCGAGCACGCGGGTCATCCGCTGGCGCGGTTCGCGCGGGCGCTCCGCATGGGCCTCGGCAACCGGTTCGACGATCCACGGATCGCCGCCGCGCTCGGGATGTGCGGGAAGGACCTCCGCAAGCTGGACATGCGCGGCCTCTACGAGCTGACCAAGCGGCTCGCGGCGATGTTCGGCGGATCGATCGCCGTGGCCCGCGTGTTCGGTGGTCCCGAAGGTCTCGAGCTCGGCTCGAAGGAGCGGGAGCTCGATGTCCACGGCGCGGGGATCGACGACGAGATCCTGCAGCGCGAGGTGGAGCGCATCCTCGATCCGCGGCGGAGTGGCGCCAGGGGCGGCTCCGGGCTGCGCGATCGCCTGGCGATCAACGTCAGCCCCGACGAGGAGTTCGAGAAGATCCGCACCGTGACCCGCGTGCGTGGCGACCAGGCGCTCCACCGCCTCCTCGCCACCGAGGTCCACCGCCACTCGGTCCGCCTCCGAGCACACCTCGACGATCTCGGCCTGCGCTGGGAGCCCGCGAAGGCGCGCATCAAGGGTCACGCTCTCGATCGCAGTCGCCTCAAGTCCCTCGTCACGCGCGGCGATCCGCGGATCCTGATCGCGCGCACGCCGGTGCGTCGCACCGATCTGTTCCTCGGGACGATCATCGATTGTTCGGGATCGATGCAGGCGGGTCAGAACATCGAGCGCGCGAAGCGGTTCGGCGTGCTGATCGCCGAGGCGGTGCGGCCGCTGCCGGGCGTGGAGGCGCGGTTCTTCGGCTTCACGGACAGCGTGATCTACGACGCCGGCGATGCGAAGGATTGCGACGTCACCGCGCTCCACGCCGATGGCGGAAACAACGATGCGGCTGCGCTGCTCCACGTGGCGAACCTCGCCGCCGCGTCGGCCAAGCGTGCGCGCGTGATCGTGATGATCAGCGATGGTCTCCCCACCGAATGCTCGGTCTCGGCGCTGCGCGGCTTGGTCACCATGCTCACGAAGCGGCGCGGCATCGTGTGCGCTCAGGTCGCGGTGCGCCGGCTCGAGGAGCAGTGCTTCCCGAACCACGTGGTACTCGACGATGCAGAGATCGACGTCGCCGTGGCCCGGTTCGGACGGATGATCGGCGACCTCGCGCGCAAAGTGCTCGGCAGCTGAGCGCGTTCGCAGCTCGCCATCGTACGTCGCGACGCTGGCGGCTGGAGCCGCGACCGTCGTACCGTGCCGCATGCCAGCGAAGTGGAACCTGGAGGAGCTGACGCCCGGGCGCACCGTCGAGGCGACGTTCTTCCCCAACCCCGCCGAGAACACCGAGTTCCGGCTGCGCGCGACGCACCTCGATGGGCGGCGCGCTCCCAAGGTCGTGTTGACCAACGACGATCGCGTGGTGCCCGGGGTGCCGTGCCTGGTCCGCGTGGTGATGGTCCACAAGCCGGACCGTGAGGACCGCGGGCGGATCGAGGTCGAGTACGTCGGCAAGGCGCCGTTCAAGATCGAGGGCGTCTACCTCGATCCGGTCGTTTCGAAGAAGCTCCAGGTCCTGCTCGAGGGCGGCCTCAACATCCTCCTCGATGGTCCGCAGGGCTGCGGCAAGACCGTCCTCGCGCGCTCGATCGCGGACAGCCTCGGCATGGAGTTCGTGTTCTTCAACTGCGGTGCGGTGGTCGAGGCGAGCGATTTCTTCGTCAGCATCCAGGTCAAGGCCTCGTCGTCGGGCGCGCCGGTCACGGACTTCGTCAAGACCGACATCCTGATCGCCCTCGAGGAAGCGGGCGATCACCCGGACCGCAAGTACCTGGTGTTCCTCGACGAGCTCAACCGCTGTCAGGAGAGCGCCCGTAACGCGTTGATGCCTGCGCTCGATGCGACCCGCCGCGTGTTCCACCCGATCGAGAACACGTTCATCCCGATCCCCGACAACGTTCAGTTCATCGCCGCCGTCAATCGCGGCCGCGAGTTCAGCGGCACGTTCGGCATCGATGCGGCCCAGCTCGATCGCTTCGCGCCGCTGCAGATGAGCTACCCACCACCCAAGGCCGAGTTCGACATCCTCACGAAGCGTCATCCGACGATCTCCGCCGCGAACCTCGAGATCATCATCGACGTGGCCGACGCGATCCGGACCGCGGCGGATCTGCCCGGCACGCTGTCCGTGCGCGCCACCGACGAGGCGTGCGTCTATCTGGAGCACCCGCTGTTCGCGGATGACGGCAAGCGTTCGCTGCCCGAGATCCTCAAGACCTCGTTCTGCGGCCGCTTCCCGGGGCGCTGGGACGATGTGACCTCGGATGCCGGCGCGGTGTGGGCGCTGGTCCGCAAGACGCTGGCGTCCAAAAAGGTGCCGCTGCCCGACGCCGACCTCGGGTGATCACGGCTGCTTCGCGCAGCCCTCGAACAGGCAGTTGTCATACTCGGACTCGATCACGGTCACGAACAGCTCCGAGCCGCGCTCCACCATCTCGATCACGACCTCGGTGTGGAGCTTCCGCCACACGCAGCGCGCCCGCCCCTCTCCCGCTGCCACCGGCGTACAGGGCAGCTTCGCGAGCTGAGCGCGGTCCGCCCGAGGAAGACAGAACGTGGTGATCGTGCGGCTGTCCCGCAGGCCCGCGAAGTCGTCCGTCACGTGGACCTCGAAGGCCGCCGCCGGCAGCGTCACCGCAGATCGGACCGCTGGCGCCGGCTCGGGCGTCGTGCCCGAGGAGCACGCCACGAGAGCCACCAGGCCAAGGTGCCGGATCCGCGAGATCAGCCGCATCGGCAACGATGATAGCGTCGCCGACATGCTGAAGGACAAGGTCATCGTGGTCACCGGTGCGAGCCGGGGCATCGGCGAGGCGATCGCCCGCGCGTGCGTGGACGCAGGCGCCCGGGTCGTGCTCGCATCTCGCAAGCAGGCGGATCTGGATCGCGTGGCCGCCGATCTGGGGGAGCGTGCGCTCGCGGTGGCCTGCCACACGGGCAAGGCCGACGAAGTCGAGGCGCTGGTCGCCAAGGCCGTGGCCCAGCTCGGCCGCGTGGACGGCTACGTCAACAACGCCGCCACCAACCCGTACTTCGGACCGCTCGTCGACACGCCGGATGCCGCGATCGACAAGACGTTCGAGGTCAACGTGCGCGGCTACCTCTACGGCGCGCGCGCCATGGTCAAGCACGCACGCGCACGCGGTGGTGGCGCCTCGATCGTGAACATCGCCAGTGTCGCGGGCATCCGCGCCGCGCCGATGCAGGGGCTCTATGGCGCCACGAAGGCGGCCGTGATCAGCATGACGCAGACCTTGGCGTTCGAGCTCGGTGGCTCGGGGATCCGCGTCAACGCGATCGCCCCCGGCCTGGTCGAGACCAGGTTCGCCGCGGCGATCGTCGGCAATCCGATGCTGCGCGACCACGTGGTCAAGCGCACGCCGCTCGCGCGTCACGCACAGCCCGCGGAGATCGCGGGGGCCGTGGTGTATCTGCTCTCGGATGCGGCGTCGTTCACCA
>JAYVRN010000767.1:0-12000 GCA_043776275.1 Myxococcales bacterium
CAGCAGCAGTTCGGCACGCAGCTGCAGAACGTCCTGGCGATGACGCGCTACTCCCCGGCCGAGGATCAGCACTACTATCTGGGCCTGTTGTACGAAGCGCTCGATCAGTACCCGGAGGCCCGCACCGAGTGGGCGCTCTACGCCGCGAGCGGCGACACGCCGTGGCGCGCGCGTGCGCTCGACCACCTGCATGCGATCGATGCGCAGCGCCGCGCGAAGCCGGTCAAGGCCGCGGCCGCCACCACGCCACCGCCGCCGGCCCTGCCACCGACACGGCTGCCGCCGAGGCGCCCATGACGCGCCCGATGACGCGCCCGATGACGCACCCGATGACGCGCCCGACGACGCACCTCATGAGGGGTCGATGATGCGGCTCGCGCTCGTCGCCGCGCTGGTCGCGGCGCTCGCGACCAGCGCGCACGCGGACCTGTGGCAGCAGGCGATCGATCGAGGCGCCGTGGATGCGTCGCGAGATCGCTACGAGCAGGCGATGCACGAGGGCGACGAGCTCGCGCAGCGTGCGAACGCGAAGGGCCAGACTCCGCGCACCGTGATCTCGCTCGTCGATCAGGCCGTACGGTCGTACAAGCTCGCCGCCGATGAGCGAACGGCCGAGGCCGAGCCGTACTTCCGGACCGCGAGCCTGATCGAGAGCTTCTTCACGGACTGCAACATCAACATGCAGCAGCGGCCGCCGACGTGCCCGATCATCCTGGGCTCGAAGATCGATATCACACGCGCCAAGCAGGCCGTCGACGCGTGGGATCAGTTCGAGCTCCGCGCGCCCCTCGATCCGCGGCTCGCCGAGGCTCTGTTCTCTCGCGCGATCCTGCGGACCAAGCTGGTGTCCAGCAGCAAGGATGCGCGGCCCCACCTCGAGGGCGCCCTCAAGGACTACGTCGCCCTCCTCGACCGCGCGGACGGGCTCACGATGCTCCGCCTCGAGCAGGTGTGGGGCAACCTCGCCGAGACGTACATGATGCTCGGCAAGCTCGACGAGGCGATCGAGGCCTATCAGGTCTCGATCGACAAGGGCGCCAATAGCTCCACGTACTACGGCAAGGCGGTCGCGCTCGACCGCGACGAGCGTGGAGCGGAGGCGATCGAGATCATCAAGCGCCAGGGCATCGAGGCGTTCGACAACTTCAAGGACTCGATCCAGATCGGTGAAGTGTTCTACGTACCGGCCGGCGAGGAGTTCTACTACTTCGGCCTGATCTACGAGGCGTTCGGATCGATCTCCGAATCGATCGCGAACTGGAAGCTGTTCCTGAAGAGCGGCGCCCATCCGCAGTTCCAGGCGCGCGCGAAGCAGCACCTCGATGCGCTGACGATCAAGCAGCAGACGGCGCCGCGCCTGCGTCCACCGCCGCCCGATCCCTTCGATCTCTACCCGTGAAGCTCGCCCCCACCACAAGGCTCGCCGTCCTCGCGGCGGCCGCGACCCTCGCCGTGCTTGGGCTGGCCACCCCGGCCCGTGCACAGTCCAAGCGCTATCCGCCGGAGCCGGTCGACAAGGATCAGGAGAAGGCCGAGCGCTCCGGCCTGTGGGAGGCGGCGACCAATCCGCAGCAGGAGCCGTATCTCGCGCTGCTCGCACAGGCCAAGCAGGCGATCGAACAGCGCACGCCCGATCAGCTCGCCGCGGCGATCGAGCTCCTCGACAGCGCGGTCACGCTCGTGCCGCATCGCCCCGAGGCGTATCGATGGCGAGGCGAGGCGAGCTTTCTCCTCGGGGACTGGGCCAAGTGCGCCGAGGATCTCCGCACCGCCACGGTCGAGACCGGGCCGAACAATGCGCTCGACAAGCGCGCCGCCGTCGAGCTCCAGCTCCGGCTCGGCAACTGCCAGGCGCGCGCCGGGAAGCTCGCGGTGGCCGAGCGCACGCTCGCGGAAGCCGCGGCCTCCGGCACCGGCACCGGCGAGCTGCTGATGCGGCTCGGCGAGATCCGGATCGCGATGGGCAAGCTCGACGAGGCGATCGCCGCGCTGATCGCTGCGCTCGAGGTCTCGGATGTGCAGCAGGCGCAGACGCGGTTCCTGCTCGCCTCTGCGTATGACCGCGCGCGCCGCCCCGCCGAGGCGATCGCCGAGGCCCGCCGCGCCATCGCCTTCGATCGGAACCTCGGTGCCCTCGACAACCCGCAGCTGCCGTTCCTCGGCGCCGGCGAGGCGAACTATCTGCTCGGGCTGGCCTACGCGTCGATGGAGAGTCCGCGCGCCGAGTACGCGCTGATCTATTTCCGGCAGTTCGTGAACGCGTCGCCCACGAGCCCGTGGCGCAAGCGCGCCGAGGATCACCTGAAGGACCTGAAGGCCACCGTGTTCCCCGAGACCGTCGAGCGCTCGGGGGGAGCGGCCGCGCTCGATCTCGATCTCGCGACGGTGCTCGCCCGCAAGGCGATGCCCGCGATGCGCGCGTGTGTGGCCAGGACCCCAACCGTAGTCCTCGAGGTCAAGATCACCAAGTCGGGCCCCGAGTCGAAGCCTGATCCGAAGCCGGCGCCCGGTCGCTACCGTGTTCGCGTACCGCGCCCACCTCCGGAGGGCGTCAACGTACGCCTCGCGAAGAACGCCGAGGCCGCGACGCGGGGGGACATCGACGCGGCGATGCGCTGCGTCGAGCCGCTCGCGCAGAAGCTCACCCTCCCCGCCGTCAAGGAGAAGGACGGCTGGTATCAGGCGATGTTCCTCGTCGTCGGCAACTGACGGCGAGCCCCGCTGGGCTCACATCGGATGGACGTGGAACACGATCGTTCCATCGAACGAGATGTCATCCGCGGGCAGCATCCCGGTGCCGATCGCGGTGATCTGCGTCGCCTCGAACAGGTACGGCGTCAGATCGAGATCGTCAGCGACGCCGAACTCGAGCGTCGGGGCCGCACCGTGTGCGCGGGCGTGTGCGATCTCCACGCGGGGCAAGGTCGTACCTGTCGCATAGACGCGCAGGGTGTCGAGGAACGCGAAGTTGTCGACGTCACCCACCGGCTGCCTGGCGGCGGTCACGGTCAGCGTGAACGCCGCGAGCTTGATCTCGACGAAGTCGGCCTTCGGGAGGTGGCCGAGCGCGTCCGAGAGATCGAGGGAGAACGACAGCGGGAACGCATCGGGGAGCGGCACCGGGATCGAGCTTCCGGCCAGGGCCTGCTCCGGCACGGGCCGCGCTAGATCGAAGTCGGAGGCGGTGAGACATCCGGGCGCGAACAAGGAGACGAGGACGATCGCGGCCAGCGCACTGCGGGTCATGCAGCTCGTGGTTCGGCCAAGCTCGCTACCCGTGAAGGGCTACTTGAGGAACGCGACCGTCACGCCGTCGCCGCCCTCGCTCTGCTCGCCGGGGCGCATCTTCTCGACAGCGCGATGAGCGCTCAGGTGGGTGCGGATCGCGGTGCGCAGGGCGCCCGTGCCGTGGCCGTGGACCACGAACACGGTCTCGCGGCCGGCCATCAAGCTCTCGTCGACGAACTGATCGACCTGCGCGATCGCCTCCTCGGCGCGGTTGCCGCGGACGTCGATCGTGGTGTCGGCGGTGCGCGCGCCGGCCTTGCCACCGGCGGGGACGCCATCGACCAGCACGACGGCGAGCATCGGCTCGGGCATCGGCGCTGGCGGCGGGAGGAGCGCGCGGCGGGCGCGGTGGGTGTCCATCATGACGTCCTTGATCGGGATGCTCGCGCGCATCGAGCCGACGCGGACCTCCACCTTGTCCTCCGGAAGCAGCGCCACCACCTCGGCGCGGCCGAGCCGCGGCACGATCACGGGCGCGCCTTGCACGAGCTTCTCGGCGGTGGCTGGCGTTCCCGGAGGCATCGCGCGCTGCGGCTCGTGGCGCGACACCTGCGAGCCCGGCGTGTTGAGCCGGCGCGTGGCGACCTTGAGATCGTCGAGCGTGGTCTCGGCGGCCTTGGCTCGGAGCTGCTGGCGAACCTGGTCGATCTCCTTGCGCGCCGCCTTGAGCTCCGCGAGCGCCTCGCCGTGAGCCGCGCGGGTCTGCTTCTCGAACCGCGCCTTCGCGGTGTCGCGGAACGCGCGATGCGCGGCACGATCGGCCTCCACGGCCTCGAGCTCGGCGAGCAGCGCGGCGCGCTCGATCTCGATCCGGCGCTGCTGATCGGCCACCGAGGCGAGCAGCTCCTCGACCTTGGCGACGTGCGGGCCCATCAGTGCGCGCGCACGATCCACCACCGAGAGCGCCACGCCCATGCGCTGGGCCACGGCGAGCGCGCCGGAGCTGCCGGGCGTGCCGAGGTGGAGCTTGAACGTGGGCTCGAGCCGAGCGAGATCGAAGCCCACGGAGGCGTTCGAGAACCGCGCGTCCGTGGCGCCGAGGGCCTTGAGCTTCTCGTAGTGGGTCGTGACGATGCCGGTCACGCCGCGCTCGGCGAGCGCCTCGAGCACGGCCTGCGCGAGCGCCGCACCCTGCTCGGGATCGGTGCCCACGGCGATCTCGTCGATCAAGATCAGCGAACCGTGGTGCGCGGTGTCGAGGAACTCGCGCAGGTTGACCATGTGGCCCGAGAACGTGGAGAGATCGTTCTCCAGGCTCTGCGCGTCGCCGATGTCGGTCCGGACGTCGGGGAACCACCCGATCGCGCTGCCGCTCTCGGCGGTGAGGTGGAGACCCGAGCGCGCCATCAGGGCGGCGAGGCCCACGGTCTTGAGCGCCACGGTCTTGCCGCCGGCGTTGGGTCCGGAGATCAGGAGGGTGGCGTTGGCGGCGACGATCACGTCGTTGGCCACGCAGCGCCGCTCGCCGAGCAGCATCAGCGGGTGGCGGGCGTGGAGGAGCGCGATCCGGGGCGCGTCGTCGATGATCGGCTCGGCGGACACCGTGTCCTCGGCCATGATCGCGGCCGCGGCGATCACGTCGAGGGTCTCGGCGGCGGCGAGCGAGGCATCGAAGCCATCGGCCTCCTCCGCGACCCAGCCGGAGAACTTGGCGAGAATGCGGCGCTCCTCGTCGAGTACGTCGGCCTCCGCGAGCTTCGCGCGGTTGTTGAGATCGACGATCTCCTCGGGCTCGATGAACAGGGTCTGCCCACTCTGCGAGGTGCCGTGCACGATGCCGCGGACGAAGCCCTTGCCATCGGTCCGGACCGGCAGGACGTACCGCTCCTCGCGCTGCGTGTAGTACACGTCCTGCAGGTACTGGCTGAACCGCTCGTCGGTGAGCAGCGCTTGCATGCGCTTCTCGAGCTGCGCCTTGATCGAGGCGAGCGCACGGCGCAACGGCCCGAGCGCATCGCTCGCGTGATCGACGAGTCGACCGTCGGCGTCGAAGCCCTCGAGGATCGGGTGATACACGTGCCCGAGATCGGCGATCTGGGCGCCGCGCGCAGCGAGCCTCGGGACGATCGCGCCGTGATCGCGCAGATGGGTACGCAGGCGAGACAGCGATCGGCCGGTCGTCGCCACCGCGACCAGCTCCGGCGCATCCAGGGACGCGGACTTGCGGACGCGCGCGATCGAGGCGCCGATGTCGGAGATCCCACCGAGCGGCAGCGGGAGATCGCGGGTGGCGAGCAGCCGCGCCTCGCTGATCTCGATGGTCCGCGCACGCGCCGCGTGGATGTCATCGAACAGCTGGAGTGCACGCACGTGCAGCTCGCCGCGCTTGGTGGCGCAGCGCTTCGCCCAGTGGTCGACGAGCGTCGGCCAGCCGAGGTCTTCCAGGGTGCGCGTCGGGATCACGGGCCGCCGTTTTGCCACGAACTCGCCCGCTCGGCGAGCCGCTGGCTACAGCTTCACGGGTCCGGGCAGGTCCCGATGGATGGCCGTGCTCCCGTCACCGAGCTGGCCCTCGCCATTGCCGCCCCAGCACTGGACCGCGCCATCCTTCATCAGCGCGCAGGCGTGATCACCGCCGAGCGAGACGCTGGCGACCCCGTCGAGGAGCTTGGCCGGCGTATTCCGGGTCTTGAGACCGGGCGCGATCGCGCCCCAGCACCAGAGGGCCGCCTTGGCGTCGATCGCGCAGGCCCCGCCGGCGCCCACCGCAAGCGACACGGCCTCGGTCACACCTTTGACCGGCGCGTGCGCGAGGTGGGCCTTGGTGGTTCCATCGCCGAGCTGCCCGTAGTCGTTGTTGCCCCAGCACCGCACGCTGCCCGCGGTGATCGCGCAGCCATGCGATCCGCCGATCCCGATCCGCGAGACGTCGGCGAGCTTGGGGATCGCCGTCGGCACGAGCCGCGTCTTCTTGGTGCCATCGCCGAGCTCGCCCGCATGGTTGAACCCCCAGCACACCGCCGTCTTGTCGGCGAGCACAGCGCACGTCGCGTACGCACTGCCGGTGAGCTGCTGTACGCCGGTCAGCTTCGGCACGGGCACCGGCGCGAGGCTGTCCTTCTTGGTCCCGTTGCCGCCCTGTCCGATCTCGTTGCGCCCCCAGCAGGTCACGGTGCCGTCACGCAGGCGGGCGCAGGCGCTGCCCGATCCGAGCGCGAGCTCGACGACGTCCTTCACGGGGAGCGTCTCGAAGCTGATCGGCTCGATCTGGCGATCGGTTTTGCTGCGCAGCCGGCCCGTGCGCCAGCAGGTGATCGTCCCGTCGGTCTTCACGGCGCACAGGTCGGACGAGCCCGCCATCTGGGCCACGCCTGCGAGCTTGGGGATCGCCATCGGGGTGGCGCGCGTGACCTCGTTCTCGAGGACGACGACGCCCCAGCAGCTGACCTTGCCGCTGCCGAACACCGCACAGGAACTCTGGCTCCCGGCCATCACGGAGGCCACCGGATCGGCGCTCGCCACGGCAGCCGTCAGGGTCAACGTCAGTAGCGCGAATCGGACCATCCCCCGATCATGTCATCGAGAGGTCGCGAGGTGTCGAACCGCGTCCGCGTCGCGAACCGGAGCGCGTCAGCCCGGGATCAGGTCCTGGAGGCTCGGGACGACCTTGTTCCGGCCACTTCGCTTGGCGGCGTACAGGTTCTCGTCCGCGCGCTTGATCAGGGTCGAGGGGTCCACGCCGGTCTCGCGGTGGAGCGTGGTGACGCCCAGGCTGATCGTGAAGTTGATCGCCGAGTTGTCGAACATCGTGGGCCGCTCCTCGATCAGCGTGCGCAGGTGCTCGGCGAACACGATGCCACCTGGCAGCGCCGTGGACGGCAGCACGCACGCGAACTCCTCGCCGCCGTAGCGCGCGAACAGATCCTCACGACGGATCCGCGGCTTGATGCGTCCCGCCAGATCCTTCAGCACGGCATCGCCGGCGAGGTGCCCCTGGCTGTCGTTGACCTTCTTGAAGTGATCGACGTCGAACATCACGAGCGTCAGCGGATGACCGTGACGGACACAGACCGCGATCTCGCGCTCGAGGAACTCGAGGAAGTAGCGCTTGTTGTGGATCCCCGTCATGCCATCCTGGATGGCCATGTTGTGAATCGCTTCGTGGTACGCGCTCTCGATGTTCGAGCCCGAGAGGAACTTGTAGATCGCGTCGCCGAACCGCACCTGATCGGCGTCGGTCAGCTGCTGCGCGCGGATCCGCGCCTCGTTGACGAAGGTGCCGTTGGTGGAGTTGAGATCCTCCACCCACCATGCGCCCGCATCATCCATGTACAGCCGCGCGTGTTGCCGCGAGACCGAGCTGCGGCTGACCACGAACGCGGCCTCGCTGTCGCGCCCGACGATGTACTGCGTGTTGAGCAGGGGCACGCGCTTGCCGATGTCGGGCCCCGGCGGATGCAGGTTGACCAGGCACGCGTCTCCCGCTGGCGGCTTCTTCTCATCAGAAGGGCCGATCGGACGCTGCAGGATGAGCGTTCCGCCCTCGCGGTAGTCGTCGGTCACGTGCCTCCATCGGTTATATCCCGGCGGCTGACAACTGTTCAAATCCCCGACACCCGAATGATCCCGATATGATCCAGGTGGTTGCGGTCACGAGCCCCCGGGCCGGCCGGTAACCTCGAAGGTCCGGGTCCCATTTCGGGCCGCATCGCGGGCCAGATGGGGGGTCACGGTGCCCAAAAGCGCGTCGGTGCACAGCGCCCGGGCGAGCTCGCGCCGGTCAGCGGGGAGGCGATCCAGCAGGTGCTCCACCGCCAATCGTGCGTTCGGCCCGACGAGGGTCGTCAGCACCAGGTGGCCTCCTGACACGGCGTCGATCACCGCGGCCGCGGCATCCGGCGTGGTCACGGCGCCGATCACGATCGCATCGGCGCCCTCGCGCATCGCCGCGGCGACCCCGGCGGTGAACGTCGGCACGTGGTCCCCGACGGTGCGCTGGCTGATCGAGGGCGCGACCTGGACGATCTCGATCGGATCCTCGAGCGTCACCACGATCTGTCGCCGTTCGCCCAGTGCACGGACCATCGAGGCGAGCGTGGTGGTCTTGCCGACGCCCGAGGGTCCCGCGATCACGATCAACCCGCGGTCGCCGAGCCAGTCCGCCACCGCGCCAAGCCCGAGTCGCTCGAGCGACGGCCCTTCGCCGTGGAGGAGGCGGAGCGCCGCGCCCGGGCCGCGTTGATCGCGGGTGAGCGTCACGCGGACGCGCCCTGCCCCGTCGCCGTAGGCGAACGTCGCCGAGCCACGCTCCGCCCACGCACCGCGCGCGTCTGCGGGCGCCACGGCTCCGAGCTCGCGCGACAGCTGTTCGGCATCGAGGGCACGATCGCCACCCGCCGCGAGCTCGCCGCCCGTGCGCAGGATCGGCGGCGAACCGGTCGACAGGTAGATGTCGGTGGCGCGCACGCCGCGGGCCTGGGTGGTCAACGCATCGAGAAAAGCGCTGCCGCTCGTGGTCGTCACCGCCGACGGAGCGCCGGCATCGTATTGCCCGCGCTCGATCAGCATGTCACCACCGCCCGCCTCCGCGGCGGGAGCCGTGCGTGCGCGGACGGGTGCTGGTGCGGATGCGGGTGCGGGTGGAGGTGCAGGTGCAGGTGCGCCTCCGAGCGTTGGCTCGATCGCCACGGTCCAGGCCCCTGGGCGCGCGGTCACGGTGATCGCGTAGCGGGCACCTTCGGAGGTGACCTCGAACCGCATCGGGCGCGCGTCCTGCGCGTCGAGCGGCGCGAGCGCGGCCGGTGGTGCCACCTCGCGGACCAGGAGCACGAGCTGATCGTGCGGCGTCACCTGGGTGGCGTGACGATCACCGGTGGGAAACCGGAGGGTCACGGGCTGGCCCGAGCTCAGCACCGCGCCGGCGGCGCCAAACTTCTCGATCGATCGGAGATACGCATCCAGCTTGGTCATGACTCGGTGACTCCGACGATCTGTGCCTTGTTGATCAGGTAGTGCCGCTCGGGGCTCCACAGCCGGACGAACGCCCCCGCGCGATTGAGGTGATCGATCGCGCGCGGACGATCCGCAGGCGCGCTGTCGAGCAACGTGCCGGCCAGGACCGTTCCACCGGCGAGCTCGAGCTCCACGCGGTACTGGTGATCGTGCAGCGTCACCACTTCACCGGGCGTGGGCTCCGCGGCCGCGATCGAGAGCCACGCGATCGCGGGGGTCGCGAGGAGCCGGACCTTGCCCTGGGTACGGACGGGGATGAACGTGCTCGCGCCATCGCCCACGAGCACGCCTACCTGATCGACCAGGTCACCGTGCAGCCCGTCGAGGACGAACACCTCGGCGTCGACGACCTCGTGCCCGACCAGCGCCAGCCGCACCGGCACAGCGACCGTGGGTAGCCGCAGCTCCGCCGAGTGATCCACGAGGCCCATGGTACCTCACGTGCTAGGTTTCACCGCATGGCGCGCGCGACTCCCTGGCTCGCAGCGACCACGCTGATCGGCGTGGCGACCTCGGTCTGGCTGTATGTCGACAATCGTTCGCTGCGGTCCGAGATCGCCGACACCCGCGCCCCTCAGACCGCGCCAACGGTGCCCGCGGCTCCAGGGCCACAGGCCGATCCATGGACCCAGACCGCCGCGCGCTCTGCCGAGCTTCGGTCGCGGACCGCCTCGGGAACGCCGCCCACACTCCCCGCCGAGCCCACCGAGTCCCGGCTCGACCGCCGCGCCCGCCGCACCGAGGAGTTCGGCGCGATGTTCGGTCGCCACGAGGGCGAGACCGAGGACGAGTACCGCGCGCGGATCGGCCCGATGATCTCTGCCGGCCTGCTGATCCCGCGCGCGAAGGCGGCGGAGTATCGCAAGATCGCCGAGGACAAGGCGCACGTGACGCCGGAGCAGTCGGCCAAGCTCGACAAGGCCTTCGAGAAGGTCTACGGCGACGTCCTCGACTACACGAACAAGGCGATCGGCGACGGCACGCTCTCCCCCTACGAGCGCAACGTCGCCAGCTGGCTCGACTACGCGGGCGGCCTCGGCGGGCTCCTCGGCGAGGCGCAAGGTCAGGTCGGGAAGATCCTCGATCCCGGGCAGATCAAGACGATGTACGAGTCCGGCTTCGAATGGGGCGAGTACCTCGGGCTGTCGGCACCGTGGGAGAAGCTGAACCCACCGCCGCCACCCCCCAAGCCTCGCTGACGGCGCCAAGCTACGGCGAGCAGGTCATCTGCACGCCGACCGGACGCTCTGGAGCGGTGATGCCATCACCGAGCTGCCCCGAGTTATCGGCGCCCCAGCACACGACCGCGCCGCCGCTCTGCACGGCGCAGACGTGGCTGCCGCCGGAGGACAGATCGATCGCGCTCAAGCCGGCCACCTGGTTGGGCGTCCCGTGCCCGGCATAGGTCGGATCTCCGAGGTTGCCCCACTCGTTGGGTCCCCAGCACCACACCGTGTTGTCGGTCTTCCGTGCGCAGGTCTGGTCCCAGCCCATCGCGAGCTGCGTGACGTCGGTCAGGTTCGCGACCTGCGTCGGCACGTCCTTGTTGCTGCTCCCTCCGTATCCGAGCTGGCCTTCGCCGCCGATGCCCCAGCACCACGCCGTGCCGTCGCTCTTGATCGCACACGTCCGGTGATAGCGCGCCTCGACCTTCGTGGCGCCGGTGAGCGTCGTGGGCATCCAGCCGGTCACCGGCATGGAGTTCCCGAGGCCGAGCTGGCCGTAGTAGTTGTAGCCCGCGCAGGTCACCACATTGGTCGCGCCTGACACCGTGCAGGTGTGACTGCTACCGGTGGCCATCGTGGTGACCGCCATCTGCCCCGTGTCCTCGACGGCGATCCAGTCACGTCCCCAGCACTTGAGCGCTCCACCGACGAGGACGCACGCGCTCGCCGTGCCGACCGCCAGCTCCGTGGCCACGCCGCCGATCGCGACCTGCCTCGGGGAGGACGAGTCCCCCGTGCCGTTGCCGAGATCGCCGTCCGTGTTGTCCCCCCAACAATAGACGTCGCCCGCCGTGGTCAGCGCGCACGTGTGGTCGTCGCCACCGCGCACCACCTTCACACCCGACAAGCCGATCACGGGAGTCGCGGTTGGACGAGCTTCGAAGGTTCCATCACCGACCTGGCCCTGGGTGTTCGCGCCCCAGCACATCACGGCGCCGCCGGCGACCACCGCGCAAGCCTGGGCGCCACCAGCCCCGACCGCGGTTGCCCCGGTGACTCCCTCGACCGTCTGCGGTGCGCCCTGACTGGTCCGGTGTCCGTCACCGAGCTGCCCCCGGCGGTTGTCGCCGAGACACCGGATCGCACCGACGCCATCGACGGCGCAGGTCTGAACATCGCCGGCGCGCATCCCGGCGACGTCGTCGAACACCGTCAGGGTCGGACGGGATCGGTCGGACAGCGAGCTGTCAGCGAGCCGCCCGTCGCCGTTGAAGCCCCAGCACCACAGGCGCTTCTTGTCGTCGCGCGCGCAGGTGTGGTTGTCGCCGCTGGAGACCTCGAGGATCTTGGCCGGGAGCTCGGATCGCACGAACATCGTCGTGCTCGTCGACGGCTGGCCCGAGGAGTTCGTGGTCCCGATGCCGAGGTGGCCGTTGTTGTTGCTACCCGAGCAGAACACCGCGCCCGCCGAATCGACGGCGCAGGCAAACCCGCCACCCACGGAGACGTCCACCATGCCTGACATCCCCGGCATCACCGCCGTCGGAGCGCTGACGTTCATGACGTTGCCCCTGCCGAGCTGCCCCGAGGCGTT
>JAYVRN010000768.1:0-3456 GCA_043776275.1 Myxococcales bacterium
CGCGAGCTCCGCGAACACGCGCTCGATCGGGATCCGCCGCGCGGTGAGCCCGACCATCACGTGGAACAGCAGATCCGCGGTCTCGTGGACGACCTTGTCCTCGGGACCGTCGGGCAACTCGGCCGCGAGCTCTCCGCTCTCCTCGGCGATCTTCGCGAGGATCTTCGGCATCCCGGCATCGAGCAGCGACCGCGTGTACGACTTCTCTCCGCTCGCGGCATCGCGGCGCGCTTCGAGGATCTGGGCGAGCCGCGCGAGGATCTGCGCTCCCTCCTCGGAGGGGATGCCATCGTCCTTCGCGCCGGCGTCAGTCTCGAAGAAGCACGTCGTCGCACCGGTGTGACAGGCCGGGCCGGCGGGGCGCACGCGCGCGAGCAGCGTGTCTCCATCGCAGTCGACGCGCAGCTCGACCAGGGCGAGCGTGTTGCCCGAGGTCTCGCCCTTCTTCCACAGCGCACCACGCGAGCGCGACCAGAAGTGGACGACCTGGGTCTCGCGCGTCAGGCGCAGCGCGTCGGCGTTCATCCACGCCACCATCAACACGGTGCCGGCGACCGCATCCTGGACGACGCACGGCACCAGGCCGCGGTCATCGTACGTCGGCGAGATCACGGGGGTACGTTCGCCAGAGCGGATCGCCGTGTCAACGCCTGAGATCAGGTCCTGATCGCGAGACCGCGCGCCGCGAGGAACGCCTTGGCCTCGGCGATGGTGTGCTGACCAAAATGGAAGATCGAGGCGGCGAGCACGGCATCTGCTCCGGCCTCGAGCCCCGCGGCGAGGTGAGCGAGCTCGCCCACGCCACCCGAGGCGATCACGGGGATCGAGACCGCCGTGGCGACCCGCGTGACCAGCTCGGTGTCGTAGCCCTGGCCCGTGCCATCGCGGTCCATGCTGGTGACCAGGAGCTCGCCGGCCCCGCGGTCGGCGACCTCGCGGACCCAGGCGAGGCCATCCTTGCCCTCGGGGGTGCGCCCACCGTGGCTGTAGACCTCCCAGCCCGTGGCCGGAGCCGCGCGTCGCTTGGCATCGATCGCCACCACGATCGCCTGGCTGCCGAACCGCCGCGCACACGCGGTGATCAGGGCCGGATCCCGGATCGCCGCCGTGTTGATCGCGATCTTGTCCGCGCCCGCCTCGAGCAGCCGCTCGGCGTCGGCCACCGAGCGTACGCCACCGCCCACGGTCAGCGGAGCGAACACCTGGTTCGCGGTGCGACGGACCACGTCGAGGATCGTCGAGCGGCCCTCGGGGGACGCGGAGATGTCGAGGTAGCAGATCTCGTCGGCACCCTGCGCGTCATACGCCGCGGCCTGCTCGACCGGGTCTCCGGCATCGCGGAGCTCGACGAAGTTGATACCCTTGACCACGCGGCCGTCCTTGACGTCCAGGCAGGGGATGATCCGGCGCGCGAGCATCAGTGCTTCTCGTGACCGTGCGCGACGTGCGCGGCCTCGGCCACGGTGAACCGCTTGTCGTAGAGCGCCCGCCCGACGACGACGGCGGTGATGCCAGCGGCCCGAAGCCGCTTGAGATCATCGAGCTCGCCCACGCCGCCCGAGGCGATCACCTCGCAGGTCACGTGGTGCGCGAGGTCGCTGGTCGCCGCGACGTTCGGTCCGTGGCGCAGCCCATCGCGCGCGATGTCCGTGTAGAGCAGGGCGGCGGCGCCCCACCCGGCAGCGCGCTGGCCGAGCTCCAGGGCGGTGACGTTGCCGCTCGTGGTCCAGCCATCGACGGCGACCACGCCATCACGCGCATCGACGGCGACGATGATCTTGCCCGGGTGTGCGCGGCACACCTCCTCGACGAGCTCCGGCGTGCGGACCGCGGCCGTGCCGAGCACGACGAACGCGGCGCCGAGGCCAAGGATCAGCTCCACGGCGGCGCGATCGCGGATGCCACCGCCGACCTCGACGGGGATCGGCGAGGCGGCGATGATCGCGCGCACCAGCTCGAGCTGACGTGGCTCGCCGAACGCGCCATCGAGATCCACCACGTGGAGCCGATCCGCGCCGTCGTGCGCGAGTGCGGCGACCAGGCGCACGGGATCGTGGTGGAACACCGTGGCGCGGTCGCGCTTGCCTTCCTCGAGCCGCACGGCCTTGCCGCCGAGGAGATCGATCGCGGGGAACAGCTTCACGCGGCCTCGACGAAGTTGCGGAGCAGCGCCAGACCCACGCCCTGGCTCTTCTCCGGGTGGAACTGGCAGGCGAACACGTTGTCTCGGCGGATCGCCGCGCACACACCGACGCCGTGGACCGACTCGAGTGCGAGCAGCGAAGGATCCTCGGGCCTCGCGTGGAACGAGTGCACGAAGTAGAAGTACGCGCCGTCGGGGATCCCTGCGAGCAACGGATCGGGGCGGCGCTGTGCGACCCGGTTCCAGCCCATGTGCGGGACCTTCAGCGCCGGATCGCCAGGCGCCAGCTTGATCACGCGTCCGCGGTACACGCCGAGGCCCGGGCAGGCGCCCTGCTGTTCGCTCTCATCGCTCTCCTCGAACAAGATCTGCAGCCCGAGGCAGATGCCGAGGTACGGCCGGCCACTCGCGATCGCCTCGCGCAGGGAATCTCCGAGGCCGCGCTCGACGAGGCCGTGCATGAACACGCCGAACGCGCCCTGGCCGGGGACCACGATCTTGTCGGCGCGACGGACGACGTCTGGATCGCGCGTCACCACGACCTCACCGCCCGCGTGCGCGAGCGCGCGCTCGACCGAGCGGAGGTTGCCGGAGCAGACGTCGACGATCGCGATCACGCGATCAGCGTACCCTTGGTCGACGGCACCGCACCGCCGAGGCGCGGATCGATCCGCGTGGCGGCGTCGCAGGCGCGCGCGAACGCCTTGAAGATGCACTCGATCGTGTGGTGAGCGTTGCCACCGTAGTGGAGGTTGACGTGGAGGTTGCACTGCGCGCGAGTGGAGAACGCGGCGAAGAACTCCTTGGCGAGCTCGCAGTCGAACTCGCCGATCCACTTGCCGTCCAGGCCGGTGACCCGCCAGACGAACGCTGGGCGCCCGCAGAAATCGACCGCGACGGTGACGAGCACCTCGTCCATCGGGAGGGTGGCAGAGCCGTACCGGACGATCCCGGCGCGATCTGCGAGCGCTTGCTCGAACGCGTTGCCGAGCACCAGGCCGGTGTCCTCGACGGTGTGGTGACCGTCGATCTCGATATCGCCCGCGGCCTTGAGCTCGAGGTCGAACAGGCCGTGCCGGGCGAAGGCATCGAGCATGTGGGTGAGAAACGGCAGCGGCGTGACGATCTCCCGCGCTCCCGTGCCATCGAGGCCGAGGTTGACACGGACCTGCGTCTCCTTCGTGATCCTCTCGATCGTCGCGGTGCGCGCCACGCCTCCTTGTATCAGGTGGGTTGCGATCGTACAAACGAACGCATGGTTCGCTATCCAGGGATGATCGCTCGCGTTCTCGTGCCGCTCGCGCTGGTGGCGT
>JAYVRN010000769.1:0-11982 GCA_043776275.1 Myxococcales bacterium
CCCCAATCGAGCACGTAGACCTCGCCGTAGTCCCCGAGCATGATGTTCGAGGGCTTGAGGTCGCGATGGATCACCGCGCGGGCGTGGGCGAACTCCACCGCGAGGCAGACGTCGACGAACGCGCGCAGCAAGGCCTGCGTGGTCGCCCCGCCCGCGATCCGCTCGCCGAGCGTGCGGCCGGAGATCCGCTTCATCGTGAAGTACGGCCGCCCGGCGGCATCGTGACCGAGCTCGTAGACCGGGACCACGGCGGGATGATCGAGGCGCGCCTGGATCCGGGCCTCGCGGAGGAACCGCGCGAGCTGCTCGCCATCCGGCAGCGCGCTGCGCATGCGCTTGATCGCCACCTCTCGGCCGATCCGCTGATCGTGCGCGGCGAGGACCTCACCCATCCCGCCCTTGCCGATCAGCTCGCCCAGCTGGTAGCCCGGCGCCGGTAGATCGAGCGGCGCACTGTTCACGCGCGGAAACGTCGGGACCAGCGTGTCTGACGTCGGCGTCGCGATCGCGGCGGGCTGGGTCGCATCGCCTGCGGTGAGCGTTTCAGCCCCCGGAGCGGCCCGGGTCGGAGCGTCGTCATCGACCATGAGCGATCATCGTATCAGCGCCGCGTCGCGGTCGGCACGATCTGGCGGAGGTGCCAGGCCTGCAGCTCGACCTTGCGCGTGGCGTCGCGCTGTCGCACCGCGAGCACCCGGGTCAACAGCGCCACGACCGTGACCAGCGCCACCAGCAGCGCGGCGAACGCGAGCTGGACGGGTATGGCGCTGAACGTCACCACCGGAGAGGACAGGATCAGCTCTCCGCCGACGAACCGATAGGTCGACTCCAGCACGCCCGCGGCCTCGAGCGCCCAGGGCACCGCGACCGCGCCTGCGAGGATCCCCGACACGATCCGGATGCTGCCGAACGAGGGGTGCGCGGCATAGGCCATGAGCGTGGTGGTCACCAGCGTGGGTGCGATGATGAACGGGCCCACCATCCGGCACACGATCGCGATCAGCGCGGCATTGATCAGCGCGTTGAGGTAGATGCCCTTGGTGTCGATCCGATCCCTGCGCGTCAGGTTCCAGACCTGGAGTCCACTTGCGATCGCGAGTGCGGCGAACACGACGACGAACGTCATGCTGCGCACGCCCGTCCACAGCAGCAGCGGCACGAACGCGAGGTAGCCGATCATCGAGTACGCCGCGAGCCGCCCCTGGGTGCGAGCGCTCTCGGTGTCGAGGCGAGCGACCTCTTGCTCGACCTCGGCGGGGATCTCTTTCGGCGGCTCGAGCATCAGCCGGGTCACCAGATCCGCGGCGGCGGACGCCGTGGGATCGAGGGCGAGCGCGCGGCCCGCGGCACGCATCGCATCCCGCCGGCTGGTCTCGTCGGTCCCGCGCGAGAGCGCGGCCTGAGCCGCGGCGAGGTGGTGCTGTGCGAGCTCGCGACGCACCGCGAGATCGCGATCTCCGTCGAGGAACGCCTGCACCACGTCGCCGAGCGCACGCGCCGAGGAGAACCGCTTCGCCGGCTCGAGCTGGGTCGCGCGTTCGCAGATCGTGTCGAGCTCGGGCGGTGCGTCGGGCCGCTTGGAGGACGGCCGCGCATCGAGAGGCTTCAGGATCGCCGTCAAGCTGCGGCGTCCGGCGTGGAGCGGCGCCGAGGCCGTGATCTCGTAGAGGATGCAGCCGAGGGCGTAGATGTCGGCCGCCGGGCCGGCCCGCTCACCGGCGAGCTGCTCGGGCGCCATGTACGCGGGCGTCCCCAGCACGGTGCCGGCGCGGGTCTCGCCGCTGTCGAGCTCGAGGTCGGCCTTGCTCGCCTTGACGCTGTCGTCCTGCGGATCCGTGACCGCGCGCGCCACGCCCCAGTCGAGGACATAGACCTCGCCGAAGTCGCCGAGCATGATGTTCGCCGGCTTGAGATCGCGGTGGATGATCCCCACGCTGTGCGCGAACTCGATCGCGAGACAGACGTCGGCGAAGGCGCGCAGGAGGCGTCGTCGCGCCAGCACCTCGTCCTCCTTGCCGGTGCGCAGGCGCTCCAGGAGCTCGGACATCGTGGTCCCCTGCAGCCGCTTCATCACGAAGTACGGCTTGCCGCTCCGATCGACCGCGAGATCGTGGACGGGGACGACCGCCGGATGCTCGAGGCGCCCCTGCACGCGCGCCTCGCGCATGAACCGGGACAGCTCGTCGGCGGAAGGCGCCTCGGCCCGGATCCGCTTGACCGCCACCTCACGACCGATCTGCTCGTCGAACGCGAGCACGACCTCGCCCATGCCGCCCTGCCCCAGGAGTGATCCGAGCGTGTAGCGATCGCTCGGCATCTCGGGCGCCGTCCCCGTCCCGGCGCTGACACGGGCCCCGAGCGGACGCGTGGTCATGCCCGATGCGCTGCCCGCCCCGACGGTGGGGCCCGACGGATCGAGCGGTGGCGGCGTGTGCGCCATCGTGGCGGCAACGCCGACGTCCTCCGCCCCGCCCACACCCTTCAGCGTGGGGGCCTGCCGGACTGTCTCGTCGGTGGCGTCGCGATCGTCGACCATCGCGATGATGTTACTCGCTCGCCGCTACGGCCGCGTGGCCCAGGGGCGCTTCGCGTGGGGGAGCAGCTGGCGGAGGTGCCAGGCCTGGATGAACAGCATGCGCTGGCCCTCGCGACGGCGGCGATTGATCATGAGGAGCAACACCGCGACCGTCATCGTGAACAGTAGGTTTGCGAACACCAGCGAGATCTCATCGAGCCAACCGTGGGTGCGCACGAAGTCCGACACGATGATCATCGCGCCCTCGCCGATCTTCCACGTCGTCGGGAGAAACCCGACCCACTCGAGCACGATCGGCGCCATCACCGTGACCAACGTCCACGTCACCACGACCCAGGTGCGTTGGTTGATCCACGGGTTCGGCGTCAGCGTGACCAGCGCACAGCAGATCATCAGCGGCGTCAGGATGTAGGGCCCGGCCAGACGCGTGAACAGCAGCGAGAGGCCGAAGTTGACGACCATCACGACGAGCGGGACCGGGCGACCGGTGCGGGCGAACTGCGCGGCGGCCAGTGCACCGATCAGGACCAGCCCGAAGAAGCCGATCAGGAGCGGCCAGTCCTTGATCTCGAGAACGAGCGCGAGCGGCAGGACGGCGAACACCGAGAGGTACGCGTAGACGCCCTTGCGCGAGCGATCACGGCTACCGGCACGATCCTCCTCGGCGAGCTTCTCGACCAGGTCGGGAGGCATCTTGTCGGGCGGCGGCGGCTCGAGGAGCAGCGAGCTGACGAGGCTCGCGGCCTCCTCGTTCTCCGGATCGAGCACGATCGCTCGCCCGGCGCGCCGCATCGCCGAGGCGCGTGCATCCGCGGAGGTCGTCTCCATCACCTCGGTCGCGGCGAGCACCTGCGCCGCTGCGAGCCGACGACGCTGCTCGAGATCCCGATCCCCGTCGAGGTACGCCTGCACCAGATCGGCGAGCTCGCGCGCGGTCTGGCGCTGCTCGGGGAGCTCGGACAGCGCGCGGAAGCACGCGGCGTCGAGCTCGGGCGGGATCACCAGGTCGGGCCGGCGGGTCGAGGGCAGGACCTGCGGCATGCTGAGCGTGGTCGCGATCCCCGGCTGCCCGCGCTTGTGCAGCGGCTCGCCGACGAGGATCTCGAACAGGATCGCTCCGAGCGCATAGAGATCTGCGGCCGGTGTGGCGTGCTGGCCCCGGATCTGCTCGGGAGACATGTAGCCCGGCGTGCCGAGCAGCGCGCCCGACTTCGTCGAGCCATCGTCGAGCGTGGAGATGTCACCCTGCTGGGTCGGGACCGTGCGCTCCTCGCGGTCATCGGCGATCACGCGCGCGATGCCCCAATCGATCACGTAGATCTCGCCGTAGTCGCCGAGCATGATGTTCGAAGGCTTGAGATCGCGATGGACCACGCCGCGCGAGTGCGCGAAGTCGATCGCGAGGCAGACGTCAACCAGCCCGCGCAGCATGCGGTTCAACACCGGCTTGTCGGCGAGCTTCTGCCCGAGCGTCTGGCCTGCCAGCCGCTTCATCGTGAAGAATGGCCTCCCGAGCTCGTCGACGCCGAGCTCGTGTACCGGGACGATCGCCGGGTGCTCGAGGCGCGCCTGGATGCGTGCCTCGCGGAGGAACCGCGTCACCTGCTCGGAATCGGGCTCGGTGGCGGTCATCCGCTTGACCGCCACCTCGCGACCGATCCGGAGATCGGTCGCCGCGAGCACCTCGCCCATCCCACCGCGGCCGATGATCGTCCCCAGCGCATAGCCCGGTGGTGGAAGCACGACCGCGGCGGCCGCCGCGCCGGCCGGGACCAGCGTCACACCATCGGACGGATACCGAACCGCGGTCGAGTCCCCGCCCGCCTCGGTCGGCGCGTCACCTGCGATCACGGGGGTCTGGACGTCGTGGTCTGGCGTCGGCGGTTCGGCCATGGCGGCGGCATCGTCTCATGGGTGATCCGGGCCTTGCGTCCATGGGGCCCGATGACCTGGGGGGGTGGCCACCGTGCCCACAACCAGCGGCAGCTCGATCCATCACGCAGTGCGGCATGACCTCAGTGCAATCAGACACATGGACGTTGTCCGGGGGTGTCCGGGCAAGGCACCGACGTTGCACATCTCGCGCACATGATGAGGGCCATCGCGATCTCTGTGCTTTTCGGCGGCTTGATCGGCTGTGCGGCGGACGGGGGCGTGGACGCTCCCCCCACCCTCGAGATCACCTCGCCGCAGCGCGGCACGACCGTCCAGGGCGAGACCGTCGAGGTCTCCGGCGTGGTCACGGATGACCACGACGCCGCCAAGGTCAAGGTCGTCATCAATGGCACCCAGGTGACCCCGGCCAAGGACGGCACGTTCACCGCGACCGTGCCGGTCGGCGCGGGCATTACCGTGCTCGAGACCCACGCCACCGACAACGGCGCCAACGATGTCCGCGACGTCCGCGCCGTGCTCGCCGGTGACCTCGCGATGAGCGATGGCACCAAGGCCGCGCCGGTCGGTGCGCGCATCGGCGCCGCGGCGTTCGCGAAGCTCGGCACCGCGATGGCAACCACGATCAAGGGCACCGACTTCACCGCGGCGCTGCAGTCGATGAACCCGGTCTACGACAACGGCGGCTGCCTCGGCGCCAAGATCGACATCACGAGCCTCACGATCAGCAATGCCGGCGTGGCGCTGGTCCCCAAGGTCAACGCGCTCGACACCGGCGTGACACTCGACAACGTCGTCGTCAAGCTGCACGCGAACTTCAAGGTCGCCTGCATCGGCGGCAGCACGAACATCACCGTCACCTCATCCCGCGCCCACATCGATGGCGACCTCGGCCTCGCGGTCGCTGGCGGCAAGATCACGACCTCGCTCGCGGCCGCGGCCGTCACGCTCGATGGGTTCGCGATCGACATCGGCGGCGTGCCGGGTGCGATCGAGAGCTTGCTGAAGGGCGAGGCCCGCAAGGCCGCCGAGAACGCGCTGACCAAGGCGGTCCGCGATCGGGTGCCGCCGATGGCGAACACCGCGCTCGCCGGCCTCACCGCCAAGCCGTTCGCCGCCGACCTGCTCGGCCACCCGACGAAGATCACGATCGCGCCCGCGCAGGTCAACCTGTCCGCCGATGGCCTGTTCTTCGCGGTCGACACCAAGGTCGCCGTCACCGGTGGCGAGGGTGGGATGTATGTCTCCTCGCCGTCGCCGATGTCGGCGTCGCTCATGCAGTCGACGGGCGTCGGCGTCGCGATCGCCGATGACCTCGTGAACCAGCTGTTCTCAGGCCTGTGGGCCGCCGGCGCGATCGACCAGACCGTGGACATCAAGGGCCAGCTCGCCGTGCTCGGTGCGCTGCTCGATGACGATGCGGCCTCGCTCGCCATCTCGCTCGCGCTGCCGCCTACGGTCACCGGCGAAGGCGCCGACCTCTCGCTCGCGATCGGCGACCTGATGCTGAGCGTCAAGGACGCGAGTGGTACCGAGATCCAGAAGATCGCCCTCTCGGCGAAGACCACGCTCGCCGCCAAGCCGACCCAGTCGGGTGCGATGACCCTGACCGTCGGCCAGCCGCAGCTGTTCGCCCAGATCATCGCGCAGTCCGATGCCGTCGACCGGCCGATGACCTCCGAGCAGTTCGAGGGCATCGTCGGTGGCGCGTGGGGCCTGATCGGTGGCCAGGCAGACTCGGCGCTGTCGAGCCTGACCATGCCCTCGGTCGCGGGCATCACGCTCGGCACCCCGTCGCTCGAGGGTCGCACCGGCTACGTGTTCGTCGACCTGCCGCTGCAGTGACCGCGCGTCTCAATCGACGAGATCGAGCAGGCGCTGGACCTGGCCGCGCATCTGATCGAGTGTGAAGGGCTTCTCGAGGAACACCGTGTTGCCCAGCGCGAGCAGGCCCTGGGTCTCGCGTTCGTTCGCGAACCCCGACGCGATCACCACCGGCACCCGACTCTTCGCACGGATCGCGAGCAGACACTCCGCGCCGCTCATCACCGGCATCGACATGTCAAGCACGATGATCGCGATCTCCTCGCCGCGGGCCGCGAACACCTCGAGGGCCTCGGCACCATCGCTCGCACCGACGACAGACAGCCCCATCTGCCTCAGGATCCGCGTGGTCACCGCGCGCACGATCGGCTCGTCGTCGACGACGAGCGCGAGCCGCGCAGGGAGCTTCACGCGGCCACTCTCACGTGGGGTCATCGTCTGCGCGACCACGGCACTCGTGCTCAGCGGGAGGTGAAGCACGAACGAGGAGCCCTCGCCGGGGGCCGAGATGACCTCGATCGCGCCACCGTGACCGCGCACGGTGCCGTACACCATCGCCAGACCGAGCCCCGTCCCCTGCCCGGACGGCTTGGTGGTGAAGAACGGATCGAAGATGCGCTTCCTGACCTCGTCGGTCATCCCGCGGCCCGTGTCTCGCACGGTCAACGTCGCATAGGTGCCCGCCGGGAGGTCGTGACGGGTGGCCTCGGCTTGACCATGGACCACGACGCCCGTGGTGATCGTCAAGGCACCGTGCCCGTCCATCGCGTCGACCGCGTTGATGCACAGGTTGACGATCGCCTGGCTGAGCTGCGCCGCATCGGCGTCGATCACGACGTCGGCACCGCCTCGGCGCTCGAGCGTGACCTCCCGAGAGAACATCCGGGTGAGCAGTGGTTCGAGCTCGTTGACCACGGCCTCGAGGTTGATCGGTGCCCGCCGGTACTGCCCCCGACGAGAGAACGCCAGGAGGCCGCGCGTGAGCTCACCTGCACGTCCCGCCTCGCGGGCGATCGCCTGCAGATCCTCACGCACCGTCGGCTCTGTGGTCTCTCCGGCGGCGACCTCGGCGAGGCCGAGGATCCCGGCGATGATGTTGTTCATGTCATGTGCGAGTCCGGCGGCCAGGGTTCCCACGGCCTCCATGCGCTGGGCGTGGACGAACTGGTCCCGCAGCCCCTCCCGCTCCTCCTCTGCGCGTGTGCGGTCGGCCTCGGCGCGGAGCCGCTCCTCGAGCTCTCGCTTGAGTTGTGCCGCGGTCTCGGCCTGCTGATCCTCGCGGACGAGGGCGCTGTCCATCGCGCGACGGATTCCACGACCGACCAACCAGGTCGCGATGGTCAGGCCGCCCACCGACGCGACCTGGATCGGCGTATCCGGGGTGATGTGTTGGAGCGAGATCGCGGCATAGGCCGCCACGACGACGGCGGTCGACGAGACGAGGTACCGCAGGCTGTTCTGCATGATCCCGGCGAGCGCGAGCTCGATCATGACCATGAACACGAGGTTGGCCTGTTGCGTCGCCACGAGTGACGTCAGCGTGGTGACCGGCGCCAGCAGCCACGCCACCATCGAGATCGCATGCGCATACCGTGCGGGGAGCAGGCCTCGCCGATCCGCGAACAACATTCCCAGCGCTGACGTCAGCGCCACGATGTTGACGACGAGCACCGGTGCGGGGAGTGAGATCCCCATCGAGTTGCTGAGCGCGAGCCCGAGCACGATGCCCACGACCTCGACCGAGAGGCCGAGCCGCAGGCGCTCGAGCGTCGTCGTGATGACCCGCGGATCTGCATCGCCGACTGCGCGAGCCACGGACATGCCAGCGAGGGTATCGAGCGGACCGGCTTCCCGCCATGAGCAGCTGGAGAGAGTCGACGCCTACAGGTAGGTCGAGACGAGATCGCGTGAAGCGCTGGTATCGTGAACACGTGGCCCGTCCGACACCCCGCAGTCTGTCCGCGCTCGCCACGACGATGACCCGCGTCCTCGAGGTGCTGGTCGCCGCCGGCCAGCCGGTCGAGAGCTTCGTGTTCGCCGCGCTCGAGGACGTGCAGCGCAAGGCGCGTGGCGAGCAGGTCACCAAGACGACGCTGATCGCCGCGTGGAAGCGCATCGAGGCGCGCAGCGACGAGACGCGCGGCTGGCGCGCGGAGCTCGAGAAGCGCTACCACTGGGCGGTCGGCGAGACCGCGACCGTGGTCCGTATGGCCGCCACCGGCGAGGACTATCACGAGCACGTGCTGCGCCAGGGCGCGTATGGGCTGGTCGGTGGCGACGAAGAGGATCGCGTCGTCGGCTGGTACCGCGCCGCGCTCGCCGCGAGCACCCTCGCGGACGCCCCACCCAGACCGAAGCGCGTGGATCCGAACAAGGCCGCCGCCGAGGCCAAGGCGCTCGCGCGGATCGCGAAGGCGCTCGGGACCAGGGGCAAGCTCGTCGCGGCGAAGCACGCACGTCACGATCCACGCAAGACCGCCGATGCGGCGACCCTCAAGCGGCTCCTCGCGCGCCACGACTACCCCGCGCACCGGAGCGTCCTCGCGTTCGAGAAGATGTTCGGCGGCCTCGTGATCCCCGAGGACGGCGGCGCCGCGGATCCGGACTGGTTCGAGAACGACGCCTCGACGCTGGTCGGGGCCTACGGCTGCCTCAAGAGCGGCGCGCACGAGCACCCCGACGGCGGGCGCGAGGATCTCGTCCCGGTGGCGTACACGCCGAACGACTGCATCCTGTACCTCGATCGGGCGGGCACGCCCTACTTCGAGGACACGATCGAGGACGACACCGCGGTCAAGCTGCGCGGGACCGCGGCCGGCGCGGTGGCGCGGCTCCTCGAGCGATTCGGTTAGTCCGGATCGTCCTGGTACGCGCTCGGCACGAACTTGATCGCCACGGGCATGGCCCCCGCGCCCGCGACTGGGGCGGGATACCGGATCGAGGCCAGCACCTGCGCCAGGCAGCTCGCGATCTCCCGATCGCCCGAGTCGATCGCGACCGCGTCTGCGGTGCCTCCCCGAGCTGGGAGCACGAGCTGCAGGGCGAGCTCGACGTAGAGGCTGGTGTGCCCCGCCGCACGTGGGCTGTAGCAGGCGTACAGCTGGCGCCATCGCTCTTCGATCACACGCTGGGCGCCCGGATCGGCCACAGCTATCACGACCTGCGCCAGTCGCGGCGCGCCCCACCTCCGGCGGCCGTCGGGCACATCTTCGAGCTGGAGCTCGAGATCCCAGACACCTGCCTGTTCAGCGGCGTCGAGCACCGCGACCAGGTGTTCCACGCGCGCATCCGGGCGCACCAGCACGGTGAGCGCGCGACCGAACGGCATGCCCTGCGCCGCGAGATCGAACAGCGGGCCGAACCCTCGCCGCACGCTGGACCACGCCACCGGGGTGAACGGGCGGAGCTGGCGGGGGTCCGCGTATAGCTGGATCGAATCGATCTGGAGCTGGACCCGCGGGAGGCCGTGCGGGGCGACGGCGGTCAGCACGTAGCGCGCACGTCGCACGCCCGCGTCGGTGCTGACGCCGAGACCGAGCTGCCGCCCGTCGACCTCCGAGACCGCGTCGATGATCGGCGCCAGTCGTGCGTAGGGATCGGCGAGGACCACGGCGTCGACGCTCCCCGTGGTCTCCCACTCCACGCGCACCGCCCAGATGCCGCCGCTCCGACGCGGCCTGACCTCGCCGGAGAGCGCATCCAGATCATCCGCGAGGCTCCCATCGCCCACCGGCTGTGCCGCGGCGAGCGGTGTCGCACCGAACCGACCGATCGCGAGCGGCCCCTGCTCCGGTGCGACCACGAACATCGAGCTCGAGATGGGCTCGGTGCGCTCGGCCGCGAACCCCGGCAGCGTCACCGGCAGTGGACCCGCGAGCGCGGCGACCGTGGGCTCAGCCACCGGCGGCGCGGCCGGTGGCGTTCGCTCCGTCCGCGACGAGCATGCCACCACCACGACGATCCACGCTGCGCCCCGCGCCATCACGGCACGGTAACACCCCAGGCGCTCAGTTCGTGGCGCCCTCGAGGACCGTGTCGCCGGTCTCGGGCGCGGGTGCCGGCTCGCAGTTGATCACGATCTTGCCATCGACGCAGTCCACGAACGCGATGCCACCGGCGGTCAGCTTGCCGAACAGGATCTCGTTCGCAAGCGGCGCCTTCAGCGTGGACTGGACGAGCCGCGCCATGGGGCGAGCGCCCATCGCCTTGTCGTAGCCGTGCTCGACGAACCACTCGATCGCCGCCGGCGAGACCTCGAGCTCGACGTGCTTCTCGCCGAGCTGACCGTCCAGCTCGTCGAGGAACTTGCGCGCGACCTTCTTGATGACCTCCACGGGGAGTGCACCAAAGAACACCGTCGCGTCGAGCCGGTTCCTGAACTCGGGCGTGAACACGCGCTCGAGCGCCTTCTTGCCATCCTTGGAATCGGCGATCGAATCACCGAACCCGATCTTTCCGTTGGCCATCTCGCGGCTGCCGGCGTTGGACGACATGATCAAGACGACGTTGCGGAAGTCGCTCTTGCGGCCGTTGTTGTCGGTCAGGGTCGCGTGATCCATGACCTGCAGCAGGATGTTGTAGATGTCCGGGTGGGCCTTCTCGATCTCGTCGAGCAGGACCACGCAGTACGGGTGCTTGTTGATCGCATCCGTGAGCTGGCCACCCTGATCGAAGCCGACGTAGCCCGGCGGCGCGCCGATCAACCGCGACACGGTGTGCTTCTCCATGTACTCGGACATGTCGAGCCGGATGAACTCGACGCCCATCACCGCGGCGAGCTGCTTCGCGAGCTCGGTCTTGCCCACGCCCGTGGGGCCGGCGAACAGGAAGCTGCCCGTCGGCTTGTCGGGGCTGCCGAGGCCGGCGCGCGACAGCTTGATCACCGTCGCGAGCTGCTCGATCGCGGCGTCCTGGCCGTAGATCTTCTGCTTCAGCTCGCCCTCGAGGTCCGAGAGCTTCTTCTTGTCCGCGGTGGAGACGCTGCGGGTGGGGATCCGCGCGATCTTCGCCACCACCTCCTCGATCAGGCTCGGTCGGATCATGTCGGGGCGCTGATCGGGCTGCATCAGGCGGACCTTCGCGCCCGCCTCGTCGATCACGTCGATCGCCTTGTCGGGCAGCTGCGAGCCCGAGATGTGGCGCGCCGACAGCTCGACCGCGGACTCGATCGCCTGGTCGGTGTACTTCACGCCGTGGTGCTCCTCGTAGCGAGAGCGGAGCCCCTTGAGGATGTCGATCGCCTCGGGGACCGTGGGCTCACCGACGTCGATCCGCTGGAACCGGCGCGCGAGCGCACGATCCTTCTCGAACGCCTGGCGATAGTCCTTGAACGTCGTCGAGCCGATGCAGCGCAGCTCGCCGTTCGACAGCGGCGGCTTCAGGATGTTCGCTGCATCCATCGTTCCGCCGCTGGTCGCGCCGGCGCCGATGATGTTGTGGATCTCGTCGATGAACAGGATCGACTTCGGATCGGCGATCAGGACCTTCATCACGGCCTTGAGACGCTCCTCGAAGTCACCGCGATAGCGCGTCCCGGCGAGCACGGCGGTCATGTCCAGCGAGTACAGCGTTGCATCGTGCAAGGACTCGGGGACCTTCTTGTCGATGATGCGGAGCGCGAGGCCCTCGGCGAGAGCGGTCTTGCCGACACCCGGCTCGCCGACCAGGAGCGGGTTGTTCTTCCGCCGGCGCGACAGCACCTGGATCATGCGCTCGAGCTCGTCGGCTCG
>JAYVRN010000770.1:0-3450 GCA_043776275.1 Myxococcales bacterium
CGCCTTCAAGGCGCGCAACACGCTGTCCTTCATGACCGCCCTCCCCGCCGAGCAGCGCACGCGGGGCGTGGTGGCGGCCACGCGCGGGAATCACGGCGCGGGCCTCGCATGGGCAGGCGCTGCGCTCGGCGTCCCCGTGGTGATCTGCGTACCGCTCGGCAACAACCCCGAGAAGAACGCGGCGATCCGCGGACATGGCGCGGAGCTCGTCGAAGCCGGCCGCGACTACGACGAGGCGGTGGAGGTGGCGCAGCGGCTGGTCCGCGAGCGCGGCCTCGTGATGGCGCACTCGACCAACGATGCCCACGTGATCGCGGGTGCGGCCACGCTGTCCGCGGAGCTCTGCGAGCAGGCGGACCAGCTCGATGCGATCGTGGTCGCGATCGGCGGCGGATCGCAGGCCGTGGGTGCACTCGTCGCGACCCGCCACCTCCGCCCCGACGTCGCCGTGTACGGCGTGCAGGCCGCCGGCGCCTCCGCGATCCACGATTCGTGGCACGCGAAGACGCGGCTCTCGATCGACCGCGCGAACACGTTCGCCGATGGCCTCGCCACCCGCGGGACCTATGACCTGACCTGGCCCGCACTCGCGGAGGGCCTCGCCGGGTTCGTCACCGTGACGGAAGCGCAGCTCGCCGAGGCGATCCGCTTGCTCCTGCGCGCCACGCACAACCTCGCCGAGGGTGCAGGCGCGGCCGGGCTCGCGGGGCTCGGCGTGCTCCGCGAACAGCTCGCGGGCAAGACGGTCGGGGTGATCCTGTCCGGATCGAACCTCGACGCCGTCACGCTACGTCGCGTGATGACTCACGAGCTCTGACGCACGAACCGGAACGACGCCACGCTCAGAGGCGGTAGTGCAGCTGCGCGAGTGCGTACCCGCCGTTGGTGCCCGAGCCGAGATCGAGGAGCTCGAGACGTGCCGTGACCAGCCATTCGAGGTGCGAGGTCTGGAACCAGTGCAGGTTGAGATCCACGCAGTCACGCGTGAGCCCCTTGACCCGCGTGTCCTGCGTGAAGTGGCCGAGCCCGCCATCGAGCGTCAGGCCCTTGCCGAGTGGGTGGCTCGCGAGCACGTACGCGGCGAGCTGCGTCGCCTTGTCACCTGCACCGACGACGATCTTCTGCTGGATCACCTCGGCCTCGCCCTGGATCTGGAGATCCGCACTGGGGAGGTACAGCTTCGCGGTGATCCCGCCGAACGTGCGGTGGAGCTCGTCGCTGCTCGAGTACTTGCCCTCCGCGCCGATCGCCGCGTGCTCGCCGATCCGCTTCTCGACATAGATCGCCCCGCCGTCACCGTGCTCGACCGACGTCGTGATCGGATCGTGGACGAACCCGCTTGCGTGGACCTCGAACGAGGGCGTCACGTACGAGGCCGCGAGGGTGTACGCCTCGCCATACAGCGGTCGCCCGCCGAACTTCTGCGTGTACACGATGTGCTCCGCGAGCCGGAGCCCGAACGTCGGCATCATGCGACCGGCACGGATGTAGAGGCCCTGCCCCTCGCCGGGCTTCTGCTGCCACATCAGATAGTGCTCGCGGGACCACAGCACGTGGATCGCGCTGCCACCCTCGTCGGGACGACGCAGACCACCGACGACGTTCAGGGTAAAGCCGTGCGCTCCAGCGCTCGCCGCCACCTCGGCCTGCATCGGGTAGGCGGCTGCGCTCGGGACGCCGGGATCGACGAAGCCCGAGGCGAGGCGGACATCGCCCCCGAGCTCGAGCCACGACGGCCGAGACATCCCGTGGAGGAAGTTGCCGTCCCCACCCTTCCACGAGGCCTGCTCGGCGACGCCGACGCCGTTCTCGTTGAGGATGCCGCCACCATCGGGCGACAGGTGACAGCCGGTGCACGTGGTGTCACGCGACAGCTGGTACTGGGGATACGCATCGGCGCGGTGCGCGAGCGCGAGGACGAGGGACAGCCCGAGGAGGAGCTTGACGAGGATGCGGGTGATCATGACCTAGATCCCCGGCGCGCCGGCATCGAGCCAGGCCTGGATGAGAGCGATGTCTTCCTCCGCGAGCGGCGCATCGGGTGGCATCCGCTCCTCTCCATCCGCGGTGAGCACGGTGAGGAGCTTGCTGCGTTGTGGATTGGTCTTGTTGACCAGCCGCTTGATCGCAACCTTGGCCTCCGCGAGCGTGTCGAACGCGTAGCCCTGGAGGTGCGTGGACGTCGAGTGGCACTGCACCTGCCCGCACGTCGGCGCGAGGATCGACAGCGCGACGACCTCGATCGTCACGGGCCGTTCATCCGGGGTGGTGCCGCAGGCGGCGAGCCCCACAGCGAGGGCGAGGCATGCGAAGCGAGGCTTCATGGAGGATGTGTTGCCACACCCCGGGGTTTCCTTCGCCGCTACTGATCGAATTTCACCGTTCGACTGTAGTGAGCTGCGCAAGGAACGCACACCCGTGGCAGGCTGACGCAGGGTGAGGCTAGCTCACGGGAGTGGGGTGAGCTCGGTGATCACCTGGCTCTTCACCAGGCGCACGAGCACCGGCTTCATCTTCGCGATCTCCTGATCGGCGAACCGTCGCTGCTCCGGCGGAGGTTCGTCGCGCGGCGCCTTGTTCATGATCGAGACCGCGTACTTCGAATGCGGGAGTCCGAAAAAATGGCCGAGCTCGTGCGCGAGCGTGCGATCGCGCCCCATGCCGGAGATGATGATCAGGCGGCCGTCCTCACCGACGTGCCAGGTGACGCCGTACGCGAACGTCTCGGGCTTGTCGACATCGACGAGATAGCCGGTGAAGAACACGTCGATCACGGTGCCCTTCATCCGCGTGGCGAGCGCCGTCCGCTCTGCGCGGTCGTCGATCCGCGCCGCGTCGATGGGGAGGAACGCGACCTCCGCGACCTGGAAGCTGGTGCCCAGTGGCTCGAACTGACGATTCGCCATCGCGAGCTGCGCGGCGAGCCACGCCGGCTCGACGACCATCGCCCCGGACTCCGTGCGCGCGACGTGGAAGCGGAGGCCGAAGCAGTGCGCACGCTTCGGCTCGCAGTGCGGCACCGCCTGCAGGATCGCCGCGGTGTCGGTCGCGTCATCGGCACGCGCGCTGCCGCCAACAGCGCACAGCGCGACTCCGACGACGACCGCTCTCACCGCGACGAGTCTAGCCGATCACGCGGAGCGCTTCGAGGACCACCGCTCCGCCCGTGAACGCGATGCGCGCCAGCGTGGGAGCGAGGACGCTGCGCCCGGAGGCGACATAGATCCAACCGAGCCCCGCACCGAACAGCCCCGCTCCACACCTCGCCGTGAAGTCACCCGGCATCACGATCGCCTCCGCGAGCGCCCCGCACAGCACCGGGAGCACAGGTGGCCCCGGCGACAGCTCGAGTACGCGCTCCACCAGCCAGCCGCGAAACGCCATCTCGGCCGCGGCCGCGCCGACGGCCACGAGCACGAGGATCACCGCCATCTGCACGTAGCTGCCGCG
>JAYVRN010000771.1:0-3450 GCA_043776275.1 Myxococcales bacterium
GCAGACGCCAAGTCAGACGCCAGGCCAGACGCCAAGCCAGACACCAAAGAAGAAGCGCTCCTCAACTGAGGAGGCCCCCTCCGTTACCCCCACATGCGCGCCAATCGTTTGATCTGGCGTACGAGGTTAGATACGCTACGCGATGATGGTTCCTGACCCGTTGCTCGGCACGATGCTGGGCAAGGACTATCGCGTGATCGAGGAGATCGGGCGCGGTGGCATGGCCGTCGTCTATCTCGTCGAGCATCAGACGCTGCTCAAGCAGTTCGCAGCCAAGGTGCTGTCGACGGAGCTCACCCTGAACCGCGAGGCCCGCGCCCGGTTCACCCAGGAGGCTCACGCCGCCTCGCAGCTCGACCACGAGAACATCGTCAGCATCTCCGATTTTGGGGTCACCCCCGATCAGCGCCCGTACTTCGTGATGGAGCTGCTCCGCGGCCAGACCCTCGACCAGCGGGTGGAGGAAGGACCGCTGTCACTCGAGGAGATCGTCGCGATCGCGGTCCCGATGGGACGCGCGCTCGCCCACGCGCACGCCGAGGGCGTCGTCCACCGGGACGTCAAGCCGGAGAACATCTTCCTCGTGCGCCGCAGCCAGGGGCGCCTCGGGGTCAAGGTCGTCGACTTCGGGATCGCGAAGGCGCCCGTCATCAATCAGAAGCTCACCAAGATGGGGCAGACCCTCGGCAGCCCGATGTTCATGGCGCCCGAGGCGTGCCGCGGTGAGGACGTGGATCATCGCGCCGACATCTACTCGTTCGGCATCCTGCTCTACCTGATGTTTTGCGGCCGCGTCCCGTTCGAGGACCCGAGCCTGCTCAAGGTCCTTCAGCTCCAGGTCTCGGCGCCGCTGCCACCGCCGAGGTCGATCAAGCCGGATCTCGCCCCGGCGCTCGCGTCGATGATCGAGCAAGCGCTCGAGAAGGATCCAGACCAGCGCTTCGCCTCGATGTCGGAGTTGCTCGACGCATTCGAGGCAGCGCTTCCTTCCGGCGCCGATCGCTTGCTCGTGGAGGCACAGCGCGGCTCCACCGAGTTGATCAGGACCACGCCGTTTCCCGGGGTCACCCTGCCCTCCCGCCCGGCGCGCACGTCGGGACCCTCGGCGACCAACCTGCCGATCGTCACGAGCACGCACCCGGTGGCACCTCGCAGCAGCAGCCGCAGGCCGCTGATCATCGCCGTGATCTCGGTGGCGTTCGCTGCCCTCGGCGTCGGCTTCGCGGTGCTGCGCAAGACGTCGGAGCCGGCCCGGGAGAGTGGGAGCACGGTCGCTGTAACCACGCCAGCCCCAGCAGTCCCAGGCCCCGCAGTGTCAGGCTCAGCAGCACCAGGCGCAGCAGCACCAGGCCCAGCAGCGCCAGGCTCAGCAGCGCCAGGCCCCGATCGCTCCACGCTACCTCCGCCGGTCGGCGTCACCTCGGGTTCCGATGGATCCGGCAGCGCCCCCGCACCGGTGGTGACCAAGATCTCGGTGCACGTGACCTCCGAGCCCGCCGGTGCCCTGGTGTTCATCGATCGGGTCCGGATCGGGGTCACACCGGTGTCGACGACGATCGATCGAGGTAGCCGCGACGGAGAGCTCGTGCTGTCTCGGACAGGCTACAAGGACTGGATCAAGAAGGTCGATCTCAAGAGCGACATCGACCTCGCAGCATCGTTGGTCCGGTCGCAGACCAATGTCGCGTCCAAGCAGGCCAAGGACCAGCCACCCAAGCAGCCGCCGCCCCCACCGGTGAAGAAGGGTGACCCGGCCCTCGATATCCGGATGACACGTTAGCAAAGGAAACTGGATGTTCCGCTCCTGGATCGCACTCGTCGCGGTGGTGATCGGCTGTCTGTGGTTTGCGCCCGCGGCACACGCCGATGGCGTCGCCGACGAAGCGGACCTTCAGTTCACCGTCGGTGCGGAGGCGTACGCGAAGGCCGACTTCACGAACGCACTCCAGCACTTCCTCGCCTCCAACCGGTTGGTCCCCAACCGCAACGTGATGTTCAACATCGCGCGCGCGTACGAACAGCTCGGGCGGTTCCCCGATGCGTACCGCTACTACGTGGATGCCGGCCGCGGCGAGAGCGCGGACTCCAAGCTGAAGACCGACGTCGCCGCTGCGCTGGCAAGGATCACACCGCGGGTTGCGGTGATCTCCGTCGAGACCACGCCGGTCGGCGCCACCGTGTACCTCGATCGCCGCGATCTCGGCTCCGTCGGCTCGACGCCGTCGCAGCTGGGGCTCAAGGCAGGCACCTACACGATCATCGTCGAGCTCGCGGGCTACGAGCCGCAGACCGTAGACAACCTGGCGGTGGCGATCGGCGAGACCAAGCCGCTGAAGCTCGCGCTCGTCCGGATCACCGGCAAGGCCGAGCTCTCCGGCCCCCCGGGCACCTCGGTGCGGATCGACGACGAGCGAGGCGCGGTTGCGTGCGTGCTCCCTTGCACGCTCGACCTCGCCCCGGGCACCCACATCGCGTACTTCGAGCGCTCGGGCTTCACCGTCTCGCCTCAGACGTTCACGATCGCTCCCAAGCAGACCGTGCGCGTCGGCGCGAACTCCGTCGCCGTCGTCGGCTCGCTCCTGGTGTCGGCGGACGAACCCAACGCGCTGATCGAGATCGACGGCAAGGCATTTGGCTTCACCCCATCCGTGATCCCGAATGTCCCGATCGGCAAGCGCACGGTGCGGGTCAGCCTCCGTGGCTATCAGCCGCTCGAGCGAGAGATCGAGATCCGCACCAACTCCCAGACCGATCTTCGGGATCTCATTCTGATCCCCCTGCGGTCGGTGTCTGCGGCCTCCCGTCAGGCCGAGAGCATCGATGACGCTCCGGCCTCGGTTACCGTGATCTCGGCACAGGAGCTCGAGGCGTTCGGCTACCCGACCATCCTCGAAGCCCTCCGCGGCGTCCGCGGCTACGCGGTCAACTTCGACAGCATCTACGGCAGCGCCGCCGTGCGCGGTCTCGGCCAGGCCAACGACTTCTCGAATCGCCTGCTCGTGCTCTCCGATGGCGCGGTCCTCAACGAGAACATCCTGTATCAGCCGTTCATTCACTACGACGGCCGCGTCGACCTCGGCGACGTCGAGCGCATCGAGATCATCCGCGGCCCCTCCTCCGTGCTGTACGGCACTGGTGCCGTATCCGGCGTCGTCAACCTGGTGATGAAGGGACGCGACGAACCCGATGGTGTCCACGCGCAGGTCTCGAGCTACGACAACTCGACGTCGCGCGCACGCGTCGGCTTCACCCACCGGTTCGCGAAGCGCGCCGGCGTGTGGGCCAGCCTCGCTGGAGCGGACTCGCAAGGGCGCGACGTCCCGCTGCGGTTCGATGCAGGAAGTGGCGCCGTCACATCGAACGTGACCTCGGGCTTCGACAGGTTCCGTGCGTACACGTTCACCAGCAAGGCCTGGTACGACGACCTGACGCTCCAGGTGTTCGGGACCT
>JAYVRN010000772.1:0-3445 GCA_043776275.1 Myxococcales bacterium
CCGGTCTTGGTGACCGTCATCATGCCGCCGTTGACGGGCTTCAGCTCGGTGATCGAGCGACCGCTGGTGTCGCCGCCGACGCCGCCCGTGCCCTGGTACGCGAACTCGTCCTTCTCGGCGCCGGCGATGCTGACGATGTCGCCGACGGCGAGCGCGCCGACCTGGGCGAGCGGCGCACCGAACACGTGGACACCGGAGAACGGCCCACCGCCGACCTCCTCGACCCAGATGTCGCCGGTCTTCGTGCCGAACATGTCGATCGCCGTCACGATGACGCCCGAGAGCGCCACCGGCGTCCCCGCGGCCATCGAGTCGTTCTGCACGTCCTGGATGCGCACGCTGCCGCCTGGCGCGTCCGCCCCGGCGTCGTCGCCGGTGGAGGTGTCATCGGACCGGCAGGCGCAGAGGGCAGCAGAGAGCGTGAGGACGAGGGCGATGGTGCGGTTCATGGACTTCTCCGGGGGCGAAGCGGCTGGCTGGCCGGCGAGGCGTTATGGCCGAGATCCGGGGCTGCTGTATAGCCAAAAACAAAGCCCGCCTATGCGGCGGGCATCACACGGGATCGTGAGGTTTTCGAGTACCTGTTGCGACGGTACCGCTGCTTACGCGGCGGGCGCCTGGCCGTTGAGGCCGACCAGCTCGATGAACGCCATCGGAGCGGCATCGCCCTTGCGGACGCGGGTCTTGAGGATCCGCGTGTAACCGCCCTTGCGCGAGGCGAAGTGCGGGCCGATCTCGGTGAACAGCCGGTCCATCGCACCACGCGTCATCACTGTCAGGCGAGCCTGGCGCTTGGCGTGGACGATCTTGACCTTCTCTTCCTTCGTCGCCTGGTCGCCCTTGGCGACGAGCGCGTGGACCGCGATGCCCCAGCCGATGGTGGCCTCCGCGTAGCCGCGGAGGTCCTTGGCCTTGGCCTCGGTGGTCTCGATCCGGCCGTAGGTGAACAGCGCCGTGACCAGGTTGTTGAACATGGCCGAGCGGTGGGAGGACTTGCGGCCGAGCTGGCGGCCTGAGAGGCGGTGACGCATGGGGATCTCTTTTCCAGGTAGTCGAGCAAGCTGGCAACGCGAGGGCGTTGCCTAGAAATCAGTTCACGGCTTCTTGAGCGGGTTCGGGCCGGGCCAGTTGTCGAGCTTCATGCCCAGCTGCAGCCCCATCTCGGCGAGCAGCTCCTTGATCTCCTTCAGCGACTTGCGGCCGAAGTTCTTGGTCTTGAGCATCTCGGACTCGGTCTTCTGGACGAGCTCGCCGATGTACTTGATGTTGGCGTTCTGGAGGCAGTTCGCCGAGCGGACAGAGAGCTCCAGCTCGTCGACCGTGCGCCACAGGTTCTCGTTGAGCTTCTCGGCGGCCTCGTCACGCGGGGCCTCGACCGGCTCCGCCATCTCCTCGAAGTTGATGAACAGGTTGAGCTGCTCCTTGAGGATCTTCGCCGCGTACGCGACGCCGTCATCGGGGCGGACCGAGCCGTTGGTCCACGCCTCGAGCGTGAGCTTGTCGTAGTCGGTCTGCTGGCCAACGCGGGCGTTGGTGACCGTGAAGTTGACCTTGCGGATCGGCGAGAACAGCGCGTCGATCGCGATGGTGCCGACCGGGAGGTCCGTCGAGTGGCGATCGGCCGGTGCGTAGCCGCGGCCGGTGGCGATCGTGAACTCCATCGCGACCTTGCCGTCCTTGGACAGCGTGCAGATGCGGTGGTTCGGGTTCAAGCACGTGACGCCATCGACGAGCGCGATGTCACCCGCGGTGACCACGCCCTCGCCCTGCTTGTCGAGACGGACCGTATAGGTCTTGTCGTGCTCGACCTTGAACAGGGTCTCCTTGAGGTTGAGGATGATGTCCGTCACGTCCTCGACGACGCCCGGGAGCGCCGTGAACTCGTGCAGCGCACCCTCGATCGCGATGTGCGTGATCGCAGCGCCCTGGAGCGACGACAGGAGGATGCGGCGGAGCGCGACGCCGAGCGTCGTGCCGAAGCCACGCTCGAGCGGCTCGCAAGAGAACTTGCCGTAGGTCTCGCTGCGCTCCTCGATCTCCAGCGTCCGGGGACGGATGAGATCGCGCCAGTTCTTGGCCATGAACGCAGTCTGCTCGGGGGTCGGTTCCATCTTGCTTGCTCCTTGGATCGGCCGCTTTCATCACGGCCAAGGTTGTGGGGGCGGGTTTCGAGGCCGCCTTCCAATGTCGCGAGTCTCTACTACTTGGAGTAGAGCTCGATGATCAGCTGCTCGCGGATCGGCAGCGTGACGTCCTCGCGGGACGGCAGCTGGGTGACGGCGCCGCGGAAGTTGTCCTTGTCGAGCTGGATCCACTGCGGCACGCCGCGGCGGTCGACGGCGGCGAGCGCCTCGTTGATGCGCGCCATCTTCTGCGACGACTCGCGCACCGCGACGATGTCTCGCTGGCGCACGAGGTACGACGGGATGTTGACCTTCTTGCCGTTGATCGTGAAGTGACCGTGGCGAACCAGCTGGCGCGCCTCGGCGTGATCCGACGCGAAGCCCATCCGGTAGACGGTGTTGTCGAGGCGCCGCTCGAGCAGCTGGATCAGCATGTGACCCGAGACGCCCTTGGTGCGGAGAGCCTTGTAGTAGTAGCCGCGGAACTGACGCTCCGCGATGCCGTAGATCCGCTTGACCTTCTGCTTCTCGCGGAGCTGCTCGCCGTAGTCCGAGCGCTTCTTGCGCCGGCTCTGGCCGTGCTGACCGGGTGGATACGAGCGGCGCTCGTACCCACACTTGTCCGTGTAGCAACGCTCTCCCTTGAGGAAGAGCTTCATGTCTTCGCGGCGGCAAAGCCGACAAACTGCGCCTGTGTAGCGGGCCATGGTCTTTAGTTCCTCGAGGTCCACCCAGCCGCTTGCGGCTGGGAAATGATGATCGTCATACGCGACGACGCTTGCGAGGGCGGCACCCGTTGTGCGGCACCGGCGTCACGTCCCGGATGAGGTTGATCTTGAATCCCGCCGCGTTCAGCGCGCGGAGCGCCGACTCCCGACCCGAGCCCGGGCCGTTCACGTAGACGGTGACGTTTCGAACGCCGTGCTCCATCGCCTTCTTCGCGGCGTCCTCGGCCGCAAGCTGCGCGGCGAACGGCGTCGACTTGCGCGAGCCCTTGAAGCCACACGTGCCAGCCGACGACCAGGCAACGACGTTGCCCGAGACATCGGTGATCGACACGATCGTGTTGTTGAACGTCGCGGAGATGTGCGCGACGCCGGTCTGGATGTTCTTCCGGACCTTCTTCTTCTGCTTGCCCTTTGCCGGGGCGGTGGTTGCTGGAGACGCCATGGTTGGTCCTCGCCTACTTCTTCGTGACCGCGCCCTGCTTCTTCACGGCCATGCGGCGTGGACCCTTGCGGGTGCGGGCGTTCGTGTGGGTGCGCTGACCGCGCGCCGGGAGATTCCGGCGGTGGCGAGAGCCACGATAGCTGTTGAGATCG
>JAYVRN010000773.1:0-3441 GCA_043776275.1 Myxococcales bacterium
GTGGCCACCATGACGCGCGAGCTGACCGATGGCACGACCACGGTGACCGAGAACGGCACGCTGACGCTCGTGATGCGCAGGACCCCCGACGGATGGGCGATCGCCAGCGAGCACTATTCCTACAAGCGCCCGTGACCGAAGGATCTCCACGACACCCGGGCCCGCTAGGACTGCAGGGCCCGCTAGGACTGCAAGGCCCGCTTGGACTGCAGGGCCCGCGTGGACTGCAGGGCTCGCTTGGACTGCGAGGCCCGCGAGGGTTGCGAGGCTGCCCCGAAGGCGCCCGAGGATCGGCCGCACCCCGAGGACGACACCCATGACCGCGCCACGCACGATCGGAGTTGCCCTCCTCGGGCTCGGGAATGTCGGCGGCGGCGTGGTGAAGCTGCTCGAGGACAACGCCGCTGCGATCGAGGCTCGCCTAGGTGCACGGCTCGAGGTTCGCGCGATCGCCGTCCGCGATCCGGACAAGCTCGATCGCGTGGTCGCCGTGGACCGCGCGCTCCTGACGACGGATGTCGACGCCGCGATCCGGCGGCCCGACGTGGACATCGTCTGCGAGCTGATCGGCGGCACAACGCTCGCCAAGGATGCCGTGCTCGCCGCGATCGCCGCGAAGCGCCACGTGGTCACTGCGAACAAGGCTTTGCTCGCCGAGCACTGGGGCGAAGTGTTCGGCGCGGCCGAGCGCGCGGGCGTGGACGTCTACTACGAAGCGGCCGTGTGCGGCGGCGTGCCGATCATCCGCGTGCTGCGTGAGGGCCTCGCGTCCGATCGCGTCGAATCGATCGTCGGTATCGTCAATGGCACCTCGAACTACATCCTCTCGACGATGACCGAGAGCCGGCGCCCGTTCGCGGACATCCTCGCGGAGGCGCAGGCCCTCGGGTACGCCGAGGCGGATCCGACGCTCGATGTGGGAGGCGGCGATGCCGCGCACAAGCTCGCGATCCTCGTGAACCTCTGCTTTGGCACCACGATCGATGTCACGGCGATCGCGCAGGACGGGATCGATGTCGTCGATCCGATCGATCTCGCGTACGCCGAGAAGTTTGGCTACGTGATCAAGCCGCTCGTGATCGCCCGCGAGCACGGCGAGCCGGGGACCGGGCCGATCGAGGCGCGCGTGCATCCGGCGCTGGTCCCGAACAACTGGCTGCTCGCCGATGTCTCGGGCGCCAAGAACGCCGTCTACGTGCAGAGCTATGCCCTCGGCCCCTCGATGTACTACGGCGCTGGCGCGGGCATGCTGCCCACGGCGATGTCGGTGGTCTCGGACATGATCGAGATCGCCAGGAACATGTTCGCGCGCGCCGGATCTCAGGTCGCACGGCCGCGGCCCACGGTGGTGCGGCCGCTGGTGCCGGTCGCCGATCTGCGCTCGCCGTACTACCTCCGGTTCGGCGTGCACGATCAGCCCGGTGTGCTCGGACAGCTGATGACGATCCTCGGCGCGCACGCGATCTCGATCGCGCAGGTCGTTCAGGATGGCGCGCCCGCCCGCCGTGATAGCGACACGCCCGTGTGGGTGGTGGTGTTGACGCACTCGGCGCGCGAGGGCGATGTGCGCGCCGCGCTGGGAGAGATCGATGCCTTGCCGATCGTGCGCGAGCCCGCGCGCGTGATCCGGATCGCCACCTGATGCTGCACGAGATCCGCGTCATCTTCGGCGACACCGATCAGATGGGGGTCGTGTACTACGCGAACTACCTGCGGTTCTTCGAGAGCGCGCGCGCCGCCTACTGGCGCTCCCTCGGCCGGAGCTACAAGGACCTCGAGGCGTGGGGCATCGCGCTCCCCGTCGTCGAGGCCCACTGCGACTACAAGCGCCCGGCCTGCTACGAGGATCTCCTCATCGTCGACGTCGAGGTCACCGAGCTCCGCGCGGCCTCGGTGCGGTTCGGGTACCACGTGCGACGCGACACCACGCTAATCGCGACCGGTCACACCCGCCACGCGGTGATCGGCGCCGACGGCCGCCCGCGTCGGGTACCCGATGCGCTCCGCGATTCGATCCCGACGATCAAGGAATTGGGGACGGTTTCAACTTGAGCAATTTGCGATCTGGAAGTGCTCGAAACAACACAGCCCGCCCGCACCTCCTGATCGGAAGCGGCTCGGTCCGGCGGCGTCACCCGCTGATCGGTCTGTGGCGCACCAGCTGATCGCACTCGTAGCGCCAGGTCTGTGGGGTCACCAGCGGAGCGTGATGCTGTAGCGCCAGGTCTGTTCGGCGGAGTTGGGGACGGTTTCAACTTGAGCAATTTGCGATCTGGAAGTGCTCGAAACAACACAGCCCGCCCGCACCTCCTGATCTGAAGCGGCTCGGTCCGGCGGCGTCACCCGCTGATCGGTCCGTGGCGCACCAGCTGATCGTGACGCCGAGCCGGCGGGTCTGTGGGGTCACCAGCGGAGCGTGACGCCGTAGCTCCAGGTCGGTCGTCACACGCTGATCGTGACGCCAGGTCTGTGGCGTCACCAGCTGATCGTGACGTCGTAGCGCCAGGTCGTCTTGGCCGGCCCCGCCGAGATCATCAGCTTCAAGCCGGCCACGCTCGAGAGCTGGGGCGTCTCGATCACCTTGCCGCTATCGGGGATCTGCGCCTGGATCGCCGCGAGGGCCTCGGCTCCGATGACGCCGTCAAGCGCCTTTGCATAGGTCCTGCGCAGCTCGGCGGGCGCACCCGTGAGGACGAGCTCGATCGACTGGATCACGCCTCCCTTGTAGTGGTTGACAGAGAGGTACGCCGTGGCGCCCTGGCACTGCATGACCTCGGGGGCCGCACCGGGCTCGCCGCCGATCCGGAGCAGGTGCTGGCACTCGCCACCGAGCGCCTCGAGCTGGGCTTCGAGCTTGGGCGTCAGGGTGGCCGAGGGCGCCTGGACCTCCTTGCCGCCACAGCCCAGCGCCAGCCAGAGCAACGCGAGCCGTACGCGTGGCATGAAGCTGCGGGTCCTCACGTCCTCACGTCCACACGTCCTCATGTCCTCATCATTGATCGATCGGGCAGGGCAGGGGTACACCTTCCGCCATGCAAGACCGCAACCTCGCCCTCGAAGTGGTTCGCATCACGGAGGCCGCCGCGCTGGCGTCTGCCCGGCTGATGGGACGCGGTGATCGCAAGCTCGCCGATCACGTCGCGGTCGAAGCGATGCGCAAGGCGTTCGATGCGATCGACTTCCGCGGCACCGTGGTGATCGGCGAGGGCGAGCGCGATGAGGCCCCGATGCTGTTCATCGGCGAGACCGTGGGCGCAGGCTGGGCCACCGGCGATGGCTCGCCCAAGGTCGACATCGCGGTCGATCCGCTCGAAGGCACGAACCTGTGCGCCGTGGGCGCGCCCGATGCGATCAGCGTGATCGCGATCGCGGACGACGGGCAGTTCCTCAACGCGCCCGATACGTACATGCAGAAGATCGCCGTCGGCCCCGAAGCGCGCC
>JAYVRN010000774.1:0-3440 GCA_043776275.1 Myxococcales bacterium
CCTCCGGAACCGTGATCTCCGGAATCGTGTTCGCGATGCTGATGGGCTCGATGTTTCTCCTGCCGGTGTTCACGCAGGAGCTCATGCACTTCTCAGCCACACAATCGGGCGTGCTGCTCCTTCCGCGCACGCTCGCGATGATGGTCGCCTCGCCGTTCGTCGGGAAGCTCTACAACAAGACCCGGCCCGCGTACCTCGTGGGCTTCGGTCTGATCACGACCGCGCTTGGCTGCTGGCTCCAAGCCGACATCAACCTCAACACCAGCGCCGGCGATCTGCTGTGGCCGCTCGCGCTCACCGGCGTCGGGTTCGCGTTCCTGTTCGTCCCCTTGACCACGGCGGCGCTCTCGAACATCCCGCGCTCCGAGCTGGCGGGCGCTGCGGGCGTCAACAGCTTCGTCCGTCAGATCGGCGGCTCGATCGGTCTGTCGATCTTCGCCACGCTGTTCACGCGGTTCTCCACGCACGCCGCCGTCGGGCTGGCCTCCAACGTCACCCTGCTTCGCCCCGAGGTCGCCGCCCAGGCGTACCTGACCAAGGCGTCGTTGATGGTGCGCGGCTTCAGCTCCGATCTCTCCGCCGCGCTGACCCAGAAGATGTTCGCCGGTCGCGCGGTGCTGCAAGGCACCGTGATCGGCTTCGAGAAGACCTTCGTCCTGCAGACGATCGCGTTCGTGGTCGTCCTGCCGCTGCTGTTGTTCCTCCGCGTGAAGCGGACCGAGAAGCCCGCCCACGTCGAGATGCCCACGGAGTAAAGCCATGGAAGCCGAAAGCAAGCAGACCGCGACCACCACCGCTCGCAACCGCCGCGCGAAGAAGGCGTACCTCATCCTCGGCGTGGTCGCCGGGCTCGTCGCGGGCGGGTGGTTCCTCCACCGCTGGTGGGTGGCCGGAAAGCAGAGCACCGACGATGCGCAGGTCGAGGCCGATGTGGTCCCGATCGCCGCGCGGGTGGGTGGTGTGGTCAAGGCGACCAAGGTCCGCGACAACCAGCTCGTGAAGGCGGGCGACGTGTTGTTCGAGCTCGATCCCGCGGATCTCGATGTGGAGGTCGCGCGTACCGAGGCCGAGCTCGATGCCGCCCAGGCCCAGGCCTCCGCCGCCGCAGCCCAGGTCGCGATCGTGTCGCAGTCGTCGACCGGTGGTCTGTCCTCGGCGAAGGCCGCGCTGACCGGCGCGGGCGCGTCCGTGCGCGGGTCCGCCGATGCGGTGCGCGCGGCGGATGCCTCCGTACAGCGCGCGAAGGCGGACTTCGCGAACACGCAGTCCGAGCTGGCGCGCGCACAGCAGCTGATCGCGAAGGATGCGATCACGCGCCGCGATCTCGAGCACGCCGAACAGATGCACGCCGTCTCCAAGGCCGCTCTCGATGCCGCGACCGCCCAGCTCGGCGTCGCTCGCGAGCAGCAAGGGATGGCTCAGGCACGCGTGGCCGAGGCGCAGGGTCGCGTGACACAGAGCGCCCCGGTCGATCAGCAGATCGCCGCCGCCGAGGCCGCCGGCAAGCTCGCGGGCGCGCGCGTCAAGGCCGCCGAGGTCGCGCTCTCGCGCGCGAAGCTCAACCGGTCGTACGCCACCGTCACCGCGCCAGCCACCGGTGTGATCTCCAAGCTTGGCGCGCACGTCGGCCAGTCGGTGATGGCCGGTCAGGCGCTGCTCATGCTCGTCCCGACGGAGACGTACGTGATCGCGAACTTCAAGGAGAGTCAGGTCGGCGGGATGAAGCCGGGCGATCCCGTCGATGTGGAGCTCGATGCCTATGGCGGCACGTTCCACGGCATCGTCGATACGATCTCGCCGGCCACCGGCTCGAGGTTCTCGCTGATCCCGCCCGACAACGCGACGGGCAACTTCGTGAAGGTCGTGCAGCGCGTGCCGGTCAAGATCACGTGGACGACGGTGCCCGACGTCGCGATGCGCCCCGGCCTCTCGGCAGAGGTCACGGTCCACGTCGGGACCTGACCGCACCAGCAGCTCGGCGCCAGCGTGGGCTCCGCTGGTGAGAGGTTGCGTCAGACCTGGCGACGCCGCGCGGGTGGTGCGCCGTACGGCATACACACGGGCATCTTCGCCTGCTCGATCTGATGCTCGATCTCCCGCTTCTGCTCCTCGGTCTCCGCCGCCTGTTTCTTCGCCTCGAGGCGCTGGAGCTCCGCCGGGTCGGGATCGCTACAGCCGCCACCACCCGCATGCCGCTGCTCGACGGGCTCGACGGGCTTGCCCTTTCCTCCACACCCCGCACCGGCGAGCGTGGCGCTCGCGAAGATCATCGCGCGTGACAGCTTCCCGAGTGCGGTGTGGCGCGGCTCCTGCGCGATCAGCTCGTCGCCACAGAAGGGGCAGCTGGGTTCGTTCCGCCGCACGTGACGGAGACAACGCGGGCAGGGTTGTAGCTCCACTACGATCCCGCCTGCGCGATCCGTTTCAGGAACGGCACGACCTGGCGCGAGGTGACGTCCTCGGCGACGGCCTCGATGCAATCCCGGACGCCACCCTGGATGTCGCGCTCCTTGTTCCCCGTGGTCGCCTTCGCGGAGCCGCTCGCCGAGGCGGCCTTGTTGGCCTCCCACTTCTCCCCGCCATCCTTGCCTTGCCACGGCGCCACGCGGATCGCGACGGTGCACGCGATCTGCGTCATCGTTCCGGACTTCGTGATGTCGAGCCTCTTGACGGTGGAGGCCACGATGAACGCTTGGGAGCGTGACGAGGTCAGCTCCGCCGAGGTGGGCAGGCCACCCGGCCACGAGGTCGCATAGCCGGTGCGCTCGACGTTGGACTTCACGATGTTCATCACGCGCTGGCTCGCCTCCTTGGGCAACAGCTTCGATTGATCCGTGGTTGGATCGACGTTGACGAACACGCTCGGACGGCTGCCTCCGGCCTTCGCGGGTGTGCTCGCCTTCTTGCGCTTGAGTGCGGCGAGCGCCTTGAGTGACTTGGCGGCGGTATCGCGGACCTTGGGATCGCGATCTCCGGTCGACGCTTCTTCCAGTGCGGTGAGCCCGAGCTCGCGGGCATCTTCGGGGGTGCGCGAGTCCACCATCTTCTCGAGTGCGAGGGCCGCCACCCGGCGGATCGTCGGATCCGTGTCGTTGGTCAGCGCATCGGCGACGGCGATCACCGCACGTGCATCCCGCGACTTCGAGAGGGCGAGTGCGGCCGCGAGCCGCACCTTGTAGCTGCCACCGCTCGCGAGCTGCGCGACGTTGGTTTCGGTCGTGTCTGCAGAGACCGTGCGAATGCACAGCACCAAGCAAGCGGCAACCACCGCCAGCGTCCGCGACATCGCCTCTACGTTAACACGTGCGAACGATCGTCAAATCAGGGCAGGGGCACCACATCTCCCACCTCGGCGCACTCACATGGCAACATCGCGCGATGTCGTTGCTCGATAGCGTGCGGGTCCTCGGTGCCATGGCTCGGGTCACCGCACCGATCCT
>JAYVRN010000775.1:0-11901 GCA_043776275.1 Myxococcales bacterium
GGTGGATCCGCTGACCAGGGGCGAGATCGATGAGCTTGGTGTCGACCGGGTTCGAGCCGTTGGAGATCTTGAGCTTGCGGTGCGCGGGCTCGGTGCCGAAGTTCTGGATCTCGACGTAGACCTCGTACGCGGCCTTGTTCGCGATGTAGCGACGCACGTTGAACGCGATGATCCCGACATTGTCGCTGCGCCGCCCCACGGGCAGGTAGCGGACATCGATGTTCGACAGATCGACGGACGCGAGGTTCTTCGCGTTCCAGGCGCTGGCCGCCTTGCCGGCCTTCGGATCGGGCGGAGGCGGTCCGCCCTTGGTCCAGTTGACGAGGCCGAGCTGCTGCTCGGGGAACGCGCCATCGGAGACCAGGACGATCAGCGGGTTCGGGCGATCGCGGAGGGCATCCGCGGCCGCGCCGAGGGCCCGGGTGAGATCGGCCGGGGTGTCGCTCGCGGAGATGCCGTCGATGATCTTGTCGAGCATCGGCGCATCGCTCGAGAACCGCGACATCGGGGTGGCCTGGCCATCGACCTTCATGATCAGGGCGAGGTCGCCGCCGCCCATCGAATCGATCAGCGCCTTCGTGCGCTCCTTGGCGGCATCGAGACGTGATTTCTTGCCGGCCTCGTCGCCATCCATCGCCTTCATCGACGCCGAGGCATCGAGCAAGACCACCACGCTGCGCGCATCACGCGACACCGCGCCGAGGGTTGGATCGAGGGCAGCGAACAGGATCAGGGCGAGGATCAGGAGGATCAGCAGCAGCGAGATCAGGCGCTTGAGCTGCTTCCACAGCGCATTCGCATCCTTCTGCTCGAGCACCCGCTTCCACAGCCGCGCGAACGGCACCTCGAAGCGGCGGCGCCGCATCTTGATGATGTAGGCGCTGACCGCGAGCAGCGCGGCGCCACCTGCGATCCACGCGAACATCGCGAGCGGAATCGGCCCCATGAAGCTCATGGCGCGCTCACCGGAGGAAGCCTCCCGAGCGGAAGATCTTGAGGACGAGCTCGTCGAAGGGGATCGACGTATGGGTGCGGAAGAACGGCATCGCGTACTTCGTGCAGTACGCCTCGAGCTCCTTGCAGTACGCCTCGTGCTCGCGCGTGTACGCCTCGAGCAGCGACTTGGAGATCGTGACGTCCTTGGTGTCGCCGGTCTCGCAGTCGACCAGCGAGAGATCGCCGTGGAGGTTCGGCTCGGCCTCGCGCTTGTCGTAGACCTGCAGCACGAAGGGTTCGAACTTGTTGTAGCGGAGCGTGTTGAGGCCCTGCTCGAAGCCGTCCGGATCGTAGAAGTCCGAGATCAAGACCGCGAGGCCGCGGCGCTTGTTCTGGGTGACGAACGTCTTCATGCACTCGGCGAGCTCGGTCTTGCCGCCGAGGTCGCAGTTCCGGAGGAAGTCGAACACGCGGAAGATCCGGTTCTTGCCACGCGCCGGGGGCATCCGATCCACCAGCTTCCCGGCGAATGGGATGATCGCCACGCGATCGAGGTTCGCGAGGCCGACGTAGGTCAGCGCCGCGCCCACCTGCATCGCATAGTGGAGCTTGGGCAGCGGCGAGCCGATCGACATCGAGTCCGAGACGTCGACGAGGATGTAGATGCTGAGGTCCTCCTCCTCCTCGAACAGCCGGAGCAGCAGCTTGTCGAGGCGACCGTAGAGGTTCCAGTCGATGTAGCGGAAGTCATCGCCGCGCGAATACGTGCGGTGATCGGCGAACTCGATGCCCGAGCCGACCTTCCGGGTCCGCCGCTCGGCGCGCAGGTTCCCGGCGAAGACTTTCCTCGACACCATGTGCAGGTGCTCGAGCGTCTTCAGGAACTTCTCGTCGAACAGCTCCGAGCGGTCCTCCGCGCGGTTCTTCTTGGCGGGGGCGCCGATGCCGACGGCCTTGAAGGCGCCGCTGATCGCGGGGCGGACCATCAGGTCTCTTTCGTCGCCTTGAGGATCTCGGCGATGATCGCATCGGGCTTGATGCCCTCGGCCTCACCCTCGAAGTTCATGATCAGGCGGTGACGGATCGCGGGAGGCGCGACGTGGCGGATGTCATCGATCGCGACCGCATAGCGGCCCTCCAGCAGCGCGCGGATCTTGGCGGCGAGGATCACGGCCTGCAGACCACGCGGTGAGGCGCCATAGCGGAGGAACTGCTTGCTCATCGCCGTGGCCTCCGGGTTCTCCGGATGCGTCGCGAGGATCACGCGCACGGCATAGTCCTGGATCTGGCGGGCGAGGGGGACCTTTCGGACCAGCTCGCGCATCTCCATGATCCGGGCCTTGCCGATCACCGCCTTGGGGTGCGGCACCTCATCCGATGTCGTGCGGTCGAGGATGGTGTGGAGGTTCTCCTTGTTCGGGTACTCGACCACGAGCTTGAAGAAGAACCGATCGAGCTGTGCCTCGGGGAGGGGATAGGTGCCTTCCATCTCCAGCGGGTTCTGCGTGGCGAGCACGAAGAACGGCTTCTCGAGCTGGTAGGTCTGCTTCGCGACGGTCACCGAGCCCTCGCTCATCGCCTCGAGCAGCGCGGACTGCGTCTTCGGCGTGGCGCGGTTGATCTCGTCCGCGAGGACGATGTTGGCGAAGATCGGGCCCTTCTGGAACTCGAAGACCTTCTGCCCGTTCTGCTCGGTGATGACGTTGGTGCCGACGATATCTGCGGGCATCAGGTCGGGCGTGAACTGCACGCGCGAGAAGTGAGCGTCGATGGTCTCGGCGAGGGTCCGCACGAGCATCGTCTTGCCGAGGCCGGGGACGCCCTCGAGCAGCGCATGGCCGCCGCCGAGGAGACACGTCAGGACCCCTTCGACGATCGTCTCCTGGCCGACGATCATCTTCCCGATCTCCTCGCGCAGCTTGCGCAGATCGGCGGTGAACGAGGTGACGGTGCCTTCAACGTCGCGCGAGAGCGTGGCTTGGGTCATGGCGATGGGTCCTCAGGGTGCGGGCGCGGCAGGGTCGTCGTTCGGGCTGTCGCCCGAGTTCGGGTGGATCTTCGCGAAGTAGCGCTTCACGTAATACTTGTAGCTGGAGGGCATCTTCTCGCTGCGCATGACCTCCTCGACGATCTTCTGGTAGTCGGCGTAGACCTTCTTGTAGCTGGTGGAGGCGAAGCCCTTCTGGGCCGCGGCGAGGATGGTCTCGCGGCGCGACGTGCCCTTGCTGCCCTGCTGCCCGCTGAGGTCATCGTCCTTGGTCTTGCCGGTCTTGCCCGTCGGATCGCCGGCGAGGTTGTCGTCGTGACCGACGCCCGCCTGATCGCCACCCTGGCCCTGACCCTGGCCACCGGGCTGCTGACCCTGACCCTGACCCTGGCCCTGGCCCTGACCCTGACCCTGGCCTGGCTTCCACGCCTGGCCGGAGCCCTTCTGGCCACGCGCGCGCTGGCCGAAATCCTTGTTCTTGCCCTGCTTGCCGAACGGATCGTTCGGGCCCTTGCTGCCCTTCTGCTTCGCGCGGCGCATCGCCTCGCGCAGATCGTCCATCTGCGACGACATCTTCTTCTGCGTGGCCTGCTTGCGCTGATCCTGGTCGACGCGACCGGTCTCGCGCGCGGCGTCCTTCATGTTGCGTGACGCCTGCTTGTCGCGCTCCTGCTGTTCCTTGTCCTGCTCGTCCTTGCTCTGATTCGGATCCTTCTTCGGCTTGTCGAGGTTCTCGGCCGCCTTCTCCATGTCCTTCTGGAGCCGCTTGAGCGCCTGCCGCTGGGCCGAGTCCTTCTGGTCCTGCTGATCCTTGTCGAGCTTCTGGAGCTCGTCCTTCTTCTTCTGGAGCTGGCGCTCGCTCTGCTGGCGCTCCTGATCGGTCTTCGCCTCCTGCTGCTTCTTCTCGAGGCGCTTGATCTCGTCCTTCAGCTTCTGCTGCTGCTGGTCCTGCTGCTTCTCCTGGTCCTTGTCCTGCTTCTGCATCTGCTTGGAGACCTTCTCCATCTGCTTCTGCAGCTGCTCCTTGTCCTTCTCAGACATCGGCTTCTGCTGCTTCAGCTCGTCGAGCTTCTTCTGGAGCTCCTGCTTCTCCTGCTCGCTGAGCTGCTTGTTCTCGAGCTGCTTGGCGAGCTCCTGCTTCTGCTTCTCGAGCTCGTCCTGCTTGCGATCGGCGTCCTGCTTCTGCTTGTCCGCCTGCTGCTGCTGCTTCTTCAGATCATCGAGCTTCTTCTGCAGCTCCGCCTTGTCCTTCTCGGACAGGTTCTTGTCTTTCAGCTGCTTCTCGAGATCCTTGATCTGCTTCTCGAGATCCTCCTGCTTCTTCTCGAGGGCCTCCTGATCCTTCTTGGCCTGCTCGAGCTGCTTCTTCAGCTCGTCGAGCTGCTTCTGGATCTCGGCCTTCTCCTTCTCGGACAGGTTCTTGTTCTCGAGCTGCTTCTCGAGCTTCTCGATCTCCTTCTTCATCTCCTCGGGATCGAGCTTGTTCGCGAGCTTCTCGAGCTCCTCCTTGGCCTTCTTCAGATCGTTCTTCTGAAGGGCATCGCCGAGGTCCTTCGTCGTCTGGTCCTTCGAGAGCTCCTTGCCCATCTCGGACATCTGCTTGTTGATCGCAGCCTGGTTGGGCTCGGCGTTCTTGGCGAGCGCCTCCTCGGCCTTCTGGAGCGCCTCGAGCAGCTGCTCCTTGGTGATCTTGCCTTCCTCGGCGTCCTTCAGCATCTGCTCGATCTTCTTCGCGAAGTCCTCGAGCTCCGGAACGTTGTCGCGCTTGGCGACCATCTTCAGCTGCTCGAGGATCGCCTTCACGTAGGCCTCCTCGTCCGGATCGAGAAGGACCGCGTTGTCCTTGTGGTAGCGCGTGTCCTTGAGGTCCACGACCGTGAACAGGATCGGGCCGACCTTGGTCTGGTCCTTCCCGAGGTACGCCGTCACGACGGTGTCGCCGATCGGGGCGTTGTCGGGGATCCGCACCGTGATCGCCTCGGCGCTCCAGGTCACGATCGTCAGCGGCATCGCCTTGTCGCTCGGGCCGAGGGTGACCATCACATCCCCGGGGACGCCCGACTCGACGGCGGTCAGGCCGGTGAGCAGGTTCTCCCCACGGAGCAGGGCGATCTCGCCGGGGCGGGCGTGATCCGGGTCCGCGCGGAACAGGTGTGGGGTGTGATCGGCGCGCGGGATGATGAGGCCCGCGGCGAGCGCCGAGACCACGACGAACGCGGCGGCGGCGCGAAGATCCTTGGGGGTCGTGAACGGTGCGGCGGCGACGATGTCAGCGCGGGGCACGGCGCGGACGCCGTCCTTGATCGCGGCGACCATCAGGTCCTCGGTCTCGGCCTCGGTCTCGGCCTCGGTCTCGGTCGCAGGGGGGCCGGCCTTGACGTTGCCGAGCGTGCGCTTGAAGGCGATCGCAGTGGACAGCCGATCTGCGAGGTTGGACGCCCGATCGATCCGGCGCGCGACGGCTTCGTCATCGATCTTGCGCAGTGCGCCGATCACCGCGCCGGTCACCACCAGGCCGGCGCACCCGATCAGGAGGCCGATCCCCAGGCCGGTCGACACCAGGTCGATCCGCATGGCGAACACGGTGACGAGGGCGGCGGCGGCGGCGAGGATCAGCGCGGTGGTCGCGCCCTCCAAAGCCCACTGGCTCCGGATCCGTCTCCGGGCCTTTGCGATCAGGCGCTGGATCGACGACGTATCAGTAGCTTGCACGGCTGGCTCCTACGCGACCGGACCTCGTCGGGCCCCGCATCTGCCTTCCAACGATTGAGGATAGCACCAACATTCCACGCGCCACCCCGACATCGGGTCTATCTGCCCGCAGCGGGGCGCCGCGACAGTGGGACACCAACACGCCCGATCCGTTGCCAGCCAGTGCGCACCTACACGTCGGTGTCGGCGGGGCGAATCTCGGGGCTCAGAGCGTGCACGACTGGGAGAACAGCGGGCCGATGTCGACCGGGCCGACCCGACAGAACCCGGTGAACGTGCCGTCGACCTCCGGCACCGACACGCCGTGACCGGTCTCGGGGGCATCCGAGCAGACGTAGTCGGTGAGCAAGAGGTGCGGATCATCGAGGATCCGGTCGTACCCCGTGCCGCCGCCGTAGATGCCGCCGGTCTCGGGCACCGGTAGGGTCGGCGCGGACTGCGTGGGCGCGTCACTCGCATACCAGAGGTTGTTCGCGAACGTGAACGTCGTGGGCGCGGTGCCGGTTCCGACGTTGACCGCGATCGAGAGCGACGCCGCGAGGAACTCGAAGCTGTTGTTGATCACACGTCCGCTCCCGGATGGCGCGAACGCATAGCCGTTTTGATCGAGGGTCTCCTGGAGGATCCGCACGTGCCAGCGCTGTTGCCCGCGCACGAAGTTGTGTGCCACCAGGCAATCGACACAGCCGACGAACGCGAACGCGGTGGCGCTCGCACCGAGGCCGGTGATCACGTTGTTGAACGCGTGGATCCTGCGCGCCTCGGCGTTCGGGCCCGGCATCGTCAGCGACGGGCGGAACAGGCTTAGATCCGTGGAGCCTCCGAGGTTGAGCGCCCGTGATCCGGAGATCCGGATCCGGTTCTGCCGGATGTCGAAGTCGGTGGAGCCGCCCTTCGCCTGCACGGCGTTCTCCATCGCGCCATCGAACGTGTTGCGCGCGATCACGGCCTGGTGGCACCCGACGCTGTCGACCCCGGAGCCGCCCGCACCGCAGCGCTCGAAGCGCGAGTCATAGACCGCGAGGTGATTGATCCCCGAGACCTTCATGCAATCGTTGTTCCCTCCGGTCCCGATGTCGTGGATGAAGACGTCGCGCACCACGACGTATTGCGCCGCGGTGGTGCTCGCGAACTGCCCGCCATCGTCGAGGTTGAGGCCGTTCGCGGTCGCGCCCGAGATCTCGAGATCGTGGACGACGACGAAGTTCGGCTGCGCGAGCTGGAGCGCCTGGGCGCCACCCGCGATCACCGGGCGCGCCTGCCCGGGCTCGCCGCCGATCCAGATCGGTTGGGTCTGCGTGCCGTGCAGGTTCGCGACGAACTGCCCGCTGGTGTGGATGCCGGGGGCCAGCCGGATCGCGGTGCCGGGCGTCGCCACGGCCGCGGCCTGCTCGATGGTCTGGAACGGCGCGCCGGCGCTGCCATCTCCGCCAGCGGCCGCATTCGCGGCGACGTGGAGCGTGCGGATCGGGATCAACCCATCGTCGAACGTCAGCGGCGCATCGCACCGCATCGCGCCCGGAGGTGCATCGATCGAGGCGTCGCCGTCATCGCCGCCGTCGGTCGCCGGCCGCGATCCGCCGCTACATCCGGCGACCGCGATCAACCACAGCCAGCGGCGCATCGATGCAGCATACCCCCATCGCCCGCGACCGCTGGTTCAGATCGTCAGCTTGCGCACGCGGCTCACCGAGAGGGCGACCAGCACCACGCTGATCCCGGCGAGCGCGAGCAGGCTCGGCAGCATGTCCCACGGCCCCGCCGAGCGCAGCACGGCGCCGCGCATCACATCGATCATGTGGGTGGCGGGCAGGCCGCGGCCGATCCAGTACAGGACCTTGGGGAGCCCGGCGACCGGGAAGATGTAGCCCGAAAGGAAGATCGAGGGCAGCAGCAGCATCTGCGACATCTGCTGCGCCGCCATCTGGGTCTGCGCGCGCATCGAGATCGTGAGGCCGAGCGCGAGCAGCGCGAACAGGTACATCACCGCGGTCGCGAACAAGAACAGCAGGCTGCCCTGGATCGGGACGCCGAACCCCCAGCGCATCAGGAGCAGGATCAGCGCCATCTCCACGATCCCGATCACGAGGTAGGGCGCGAGCTTGCCGAGGACGAGGCCGATCGGGTTGATCGGCGTGACCAGGAGCTGCTCCATCGTGCCCTGCTCGCGCTCTCGCACGATCGCGATCGAGGCGAGCACCATGGCCGCGATCTGCAGGAGGATCGCGACGAGGCCCGGGATGATGTAGTTCGCCGTGCGGCCGCCGGGGTTGAACAGCACGATCGGCTGCGCCGAGAGCAGCGGCTTCGCTCCGAGCGCGCGCGCGGCCTCGAAGTTCTGCTGCGCCGCGAGCCCGTTGATCGAGGCGAGGGCCTGCGCACTCACGTTCGAGTCCGAGCCATCGATCAGGACCAGGAACTGGGCGTTCTCCTTGCGCGCCCGGCGATCGTGGAAGTCCGGCGGGATCATCACGCCGACCCGCGCCGTGCCCTGCGCGATCATCGCGCGCGCCTGCTCGGGGCTGTTCGTGACCTGGGTGATCGCGAACGTCTTGGTCGCGCGCAGCTCGTCGATCAGCTCGCGGCTGTAGCGGGTCTGATCCTGATCGACGATCACCGTGGGCAGGTTCTTGACGTTCTGGTCGAGGAACCCGAACAGCGAGAGCTGGATCACCGGGAGCATGAAGAACATGATCAGCGTCGCGCGGTCGCGGAAGATGTGCTTGAACTCCTTGCGGAGGATCGCGACGAACGAGCTCCAGACGCCGCGCATCAGGCGCTCACCTTCTGGAGCACGCCACGATCGCGCGCGGCCTGCTCGGTCAGCGCCACGAACACGTCCTCGAGGGAGGGCGCGATCGCCCGCACCGTGGCGGGGAAGCCCGCGGCGAGGAGCAGCTCGAGCAGCTCGGCATCGGTCATCACGGCGTTGATCTCCGCGTGGACGGCGGCACCGAACACGGTGGCGCTCCGGCAGAACGGCTGGGTGCGCAGCCAGGTCAGCGCGCGCGTGGAGGCAGGCGTCTCGATCTCGAGGCGGCGGGCGCCCGGATCGTTGACCTGCGGCAGCTTCTTCAACAGGTCGGGCGTGCCGTTGACCAGGAGCTTCGAGAGATAGAGATAGCCGACCTCGCCGCAGCGCTCGGCTTCGTCCATGTAGTGGGTGGTGACGAGCAGCGTGATGCCCTGCGCGGCCAGCGTGAACAGCAGGTCCCACAGCTCGCGGCGCGCGACGGGATCGATCCCGGCCGTCGGCTCGTCGAGAAACACGACCTTCGGGCCGTGCATCAGCGCGGCGCCGAGCGCGAGGCGCTGCTTCCAGCCGCCCGACAGCAGGCCGGCGCGCCGGTTCGCGTACGGCGCGATGTGCGTCAGCGTCATCGCCCCCTCGACGCCCTCGCGCAGCCGCTTTCCCGAGAGCCCGTAGACCCGGGCGTAGAACTCGAGGTTCTCGAGCACGGTGAGGTCCGGGTAGAGCGCGAACTTCTGGCTCATGTAGCCGATGTTCCGGCGGATCTCCTCGCCGTGCTTGACCACGTCGAGGCCGAGCACGCTCGCGTGGCCCGAGGTCGGGGCAAGCAGACCGCACAGCAGCCGGATCAACGTCGACTTGCCGGAGCCGTTGGGCCCGAGCAGGCCATAGATCATCCCGGTCTGGACCTCGAGACTGACCTCGGCGAGGGCGACGAAGTCACCGAACTTGCGCGTGACGTTGTTGACCACGATCGCTGCGCCCGCTGCGTTCGCTGCGTTCGCTGCGTTCGTCACCTCGCCACCGTGATCGTCGCGGCCATCCCGGCGCGCAGCACGTCCTTGCCCTCGACGAGGCCGATCCGCGCGGCGAACACCTGATCCGCGCGCTCGTCGGCGGTCTGGAGGTTGCGCGGCGAGTACTCGCCCTGCGTGTTGATGTGCTCGACCTTGCCCTTGAACGGGTGGTCGAAGCTGTCCACCGTGACCGGCACCTCCTGGCCGATCGCGATCTTGCCGATTTGGGTCTCTGGGACGTAGAGGCGTACGTAGAGCTGACCGTCCTCGAGCAAGGTCGCCGCGGTGGCGTTGGGCCCCAGGATGTCGCCGGGCCGCAGCTGGAGCGCTTCGACCCGCGCGGCCACCGGTGCCCGGATCGCGAGCTCGCCGATCGTGACATCGAGCTGCGCGAGCCGCGCCGTGGCCCCGTCGACCTGCGCCTGTGCCGCGCGCAGATCCTCCACGCGCGCGCCCGCCATCACCAGCTTCGCCGCCGCCTGTGCCTCCGCGACCTTCGCCGCCGCCTGCTGCTTCTCCTCGATCCGCGTGCCGGCCCGAAGCTGCTCGAGGATCTTCTGCTGCGCGTCGCGCTGAGCTTTCGCGGTGCGCAGCGCGGTGTCGGTGGCATCGGCCTCGGCCTGCGCGATCGCCTGGCTCGCGAGCAGCCGATGCGCACGATCTGCGTCGAGCGCCGCCTTGTCGACCAGCGCCTGCGCGGAGGCCACCCGGGCCTCGGCACCGGCCACCTCCTCGGCGCGGCTCCCGCGGCGGGTCTCCTGCAGCATCGCCGTGGCCTGCGCCGTGCGCGCCTGAGCCTGGGCGATCTCCTCGGGCCGTGCGCCCGCCTTGAGCTTGTCGAGCGCGGCGGCGGTCTGCGCGAGCTGGGCAGCGGCGCCGGCGCGCTGGGCATCGAGGTCACCGTGCTCCAGCTCGATCAGCACCTGGCCGGGCTTGACCTGATCACCCTCCTGGACGAGCACCTTGGCGACCCGGCCCCCGGTCCGCGAGCCGATCGAGATCGAGCGCGCCTCGACGGTGCCGGCCCACTCGAACGGCAGCTTCGAGAGATACCGCTTGTAGGCCACGTACGCGCCGACGATGGCGAGCAGCAACACCAGTGGGACCAGGCGCTTCATCGGACGACCTCCCCAGCAACGTTCGTGCCCGGGCACACCGGTGTAACCGCGTGTCGCAGGCCGGCTGGTTGCTAGCTGAACCGTCAGCTGTCGAAAATGCCTACAGCGTGAAGCCCGCGAGCGAGAACTTGTTGCTCGTGGTGTCGAGGACCTCGAACGAATCGCGGCCGCGCTGCGTGGGGATCATCGACCGCATACCGGTGATCCGGCCACCCTCGGTGACCACGAAGTACCGGCGCCCGAGCGGCGCCCGCACCCGATCGTTGATGTACTTGTTGAACTCGACGTTGTCGGTCTTCATGAACGCCGTCTTCATCTCGGTGGGCCAGCCCCAGATCTCGTCGCCCGACCAGAAGTTCTCGCCGCGCCAGTAGAGCTGCCAGGCGATCAGCCGATCGGCATCGACGGCACGGACCGGCGGCCGGGCCGGCTTGGGACCGCGCGGCTCGCCCTTCGCGACCAGCGCGTCGAGCTTCGCGCGCTCACCCGGGGCGAGCGTGACGGTCACGGTGTGGTCTCCGATCCCGGTCGCGGTCGCGTACAGCGTGACCTCGGACTCGAGGATCCGCTCCTCGTCGGCCTTGTGCACCTCGATCTCGATCGTGAGCGGCTGGCCCGCCTGCAGCGTGTCTGGGATGAAGGTCTCGAACGACCAGGTGTCCTTGACCTCGCTCCAGTCCGAGTAGAGCTGGTGCGCGCCGAAGTACACGAGCTTCTCGCCGTACACGGTGCGCTGTTCGTAGTAGGTGCGGATCGCGTCGCGCATTCCCCAGTGCTGGCCGGCGAGCGGCATGTAGACCTGCAGCGCCCAGACGCAGATCGCGAGGCCAGCCGCGCTGACGGCGATCACGCCCGCACGCACGAACCGCGTCGCGAGCAGAGGCAGGACGAGGGCCGCGCCGATGCCGAGCGCGAAGATGCCATCCGACGGGTCGATCGACCACGGCTCGCCGTTGGGCCACGGACGGTCGTAGCGGAACACGAACATCTCGATCCAGCGCTCCGGCTCGTGCATCAGATCGCGGCAGATCATCAGCACGATGCCGACGCCGAGTCCGGCGAGCAGGGGATGGAGCGTGTACCGCTTGCTCCACAGATCGTCGAGCAGGAACGCGACGAGGATCGCGAGCGGCGGGATCGCGGGGAGGATGTAGTGGTGAAACTTGGTCTGCACGAGGCAGAACATCGCGACGCCGCAGATCGCCCACAGCGTGATCATGAAGCGCACGCGGCCCTCACGGGTGTCCTGGCGAGCGCGCAGGAACGAGCAGGCGAGGGCGGCGGGCAGCAGCGCGGCCCACAGCCACATGCCGTGCCCGATCTGGTCCGTGTAGTACTCGAACGTCCCGGGTGAGTTGTCCACGCCGATCGCGGCGCGGT
>JAYVRN010000776.1:0-3433 GCA_043776275.1 Myxococcales bacterium
GGCGCTGCGGGCGACGACGCAGGCGATCCACTGAACCGCAACGCGACGTAGAGCACGAGCAGCGACCACGCGAGCCAGATGCCGGCCCACGTCCACACCGCCCAGTCGGCGGTGGTGCCGAACGTCGAGGCCGCCATGTTCGAGGCATCGGAGGATGCGGTCGTCGAGCCGCCGACGACCTGCGATGGCCGTAGCAGCACGCGGATGTCGAGCAGCGCATTGATGCACGATTGCGCCGCGACGAAGTGGGCGAGGGCGCGCCGATAGCGGCCCGGGACGGCGAACGCGGCGACCAGGAACGCTGCGCCCATCACGCCGATCGCCCACGGGCCGAACGAATCCTCGTCGATCGCGATCACGGTGAACGCGCTGACCACGAGCAGCACGCCGAGCACAGCGAACACGATCCGCGCGCGCTCGGCCGTGGGTGTGATGCGGAGCATCAGCGCTCCCCACAGCGGCGTGCCCATGTACCCGGCGGCCGCGATGAACGGCAGGCCCCAGCCGGCCATGCTGGTCTTCGAGTACGCGAGCCCGCTGGTGTCGCGATAGATCAACACGTAGTCGAACCCGCAGCCGGTGGCGATCATCACGAGGCCGTGGGACAGCTCGTGCAGCCAGGTGGCGAGCAGCTTGAATGGATACAGCACGAGCCCACCGAACGGCAGGTTCCACAGCAGCAGCGAGGCGAGGAGGGCGACCGCGAGCGAGCGCTGCTCGTGACGATCGATCCGCGTCACTCGGCCTTCGGCTTCGCGGGATCGGCGGGCGTCGTCGGATCGGCAGGCTTCGCCGCCTCGGCGGGCGGCTTCGGATCGGGAGGCTGGGCTGGCTCGGGCTTGCCGGCCTCCGGTTTGGCTGCCTCGGGCTTGCCGGCCTCCGGCTTCGCCCCGTCGGTGGGCCGCTTGGCGGCCGGCTCGAAGATGCCTTCGAACAGGTGGGTGGTGCGCGTCCGCAGCGAGGAGCCGAGCTTGACGACATCCTCCGGGCTCAGCAGCTGGCGCAGGACATCGGTGGGCTTTCGCACGAGCGACCACACGTCCGCGAAGCCGACCGGTGCCGCGCCGCCGCACACCGCGCCGATCAGCGCGCCACACAGCGCGCCCGCGATCAGGCCCGCGATCACGATCGGGATGAAGCCGAGCGAGGTCTCCGGCATGTGCCCGAGTGGGATCGCGGCGATCACGACGAGCCCGCCACTCGCGACGGCATGCGCGCGGGCCGCCACGAACATCGCGCGTCGTCTCCCGCCGACCGCCGAGGCGTAGGCCGCGAGCCGACCGATGCCGCCGGCCGTGAACAGCGCCGCGACGCCGGCGAACACGGTGGTGAGGCGCATGATGCGGATGAAGCCCGCATCCGGGTTGCCGATCCCCTCGCGGGCGAGCAGCCACACGGCCGCCGCCAGGACCGGGATCTCGATGGCGACCCCGGTCAACAGCCCCTTGAAGAACCCCCACGGGGCGGGGGCGGCAGGGAGGCGCTCGGCCACGGGCATCGGCCCAAGGGCCACGGGAGTGCCCATGGGAGGGGCCGACTCCCCGATCTCCGGGGGAGGACGCGTACTTACGGGGGGTGGAGTGGGATCGGCCATGCCGCGCGAAGCCACCGGAATGATTCGTCGCCTAGGAAGGCCCCGGGAGAGTCGAGCGTAGCATGCTCGACCTACGACCTTCGGGGCGGCCCAGGCCCCTGATGTACAATCGCCAAGGGACGCATGCCCGAGAACAACACACAACCTCGGACCTACGCAGCAGCGCACTTCGCGCTGGAGCTCGACGGCAAGCAAGACGTCGGGCTCTTCCGCTCCATCGAGGGCGGTGGCCTCAAGGTCGACGTGATGACGTACCAGAACGGCACGAACTACGACCGCTGGCGTCAGCTCGGAAAGCAGAAGTACGAGGACTTCAAGGTCCAGGTCGGCATGGCGATGTCCAAGCCGTTCTACGACTGGATCGAGCACTTCTTCGAGGGCAACGCCGAGCGCAAGAACGGGGCGATCGTCGCCGCCGATTTCTATTACAAGGAGCGCGCGCGTCGCGAGTTCAAGGAGGCGATGATCAAGGAGCTCACGTTCCCGAAGCTCGACGCCGCCGACAAGAACGCCGCGTACATGTCGATCGCGGTCGCGGTCGAGGACATCGTGTTCAAGCCGGGCGGTGGCCAGAAGCTCACCCAGCCCAAGGGCATGGAAGGTCAGAAGCTGTGGACCTCCTGTAACTTCCGGTTCGTCCTCGACGGTTTCGAGCAGGCGTGCAAGCGGGTCACGAAGGTCGATTCGTTCACCATCAAGCAGAACGTCCTCGAGTATCACTCGGGCGGACGGCAGTCGCCGACCAAGACGCCGAGCCAGATCGAGTTCCCGCAGCTGTCGTTCTACGTGCCCGAGGCGGACGCGCAGCCGTTCATGGATCACTTCAACGACTACGCGCTCAAGACCGAGCGCTCGCAGCGCGGCCACGGCTCGAAGCGGTCCGGGATGATCCAGACCTACGACAACAGCCGTCGGCCGCTGTTCACGCTCGAGTTCTTTGAGGCGGAGATCATCGCGATCACGCCCGACAAGAGCGACGCAGGGAGCGAGGACATCAAGCAGGTCAAGATCGACCTGTTCACCGAGAAGATGTCGTTCTCGTACGCGGCGATGGACGTCGTCTAAGTCGTCCGGGGCGGTCGCCTGGGCCCGCCCCAGCTCGCTTGAGTCAGTCGCGGCGGGCTTCGGTCCGCATCGACTGCCAGCGCTCGATCGCCTCGGCCTTCGCGGCGCCGAGCAGCTCGGCCACGGCCTCTAGCTCGTCGGGATCGCTGGCAAACGCCTCGATGGGCGTCAGCACGAACGCCAGGACGTCCAGTGCACTCTTGGGGTCCGGGGTGTAGGTGCTCGTGAACAGCGTCTCGCCCATACAGGCACCCTCACACCCGCGGATCGGGTCTGCAAATTTTCGGCGGTCCCCGGGTGCAGACTCCTGCACCATTCGCGCATAGCGCCCAGGACTGCGCCAAACGCCGACGAACGTCCGGAACCGCCCCGACGGTGTTGGTATGATCAGGGCAGTGCAGGAGGCTGAGCGGCACGGGGGGCCGACCCGTCTCGGGTCGTACGAGATTGTTCGCCCGCTCGCACGGGGCGGGATGGCGGAGCTGTTCCTCGCGCGCGTGGCCGGTCCGCAGACGTTCGAGAAGCTCGTCGTCGTCAAGAAGATCCTCCCGAAGTTCGCCGACAACCCGCGGTTCGTGCAGCTGTTCTTCGACGAGGCGAAGCTCGCCGCGAGCCTCTCGCACAAGAACATCGTCGCGGTTCACGACGTGGGTGGCACGGGCGCCGAGAGCTTCTTCGCGATGGAGTACCTGCACGGGCAGGACGTCCGCTCGATCCTCCATCGCACCTGGAAGACGGGCGAGAAGCTCCCGATCACCCACGCGGTGCAGATCG
>JAYVRN010000777.1:0-11857 GCA_043776275.1 Myxococcales bacterium
AGCGGCCGTCCTCGAGCTTGAACGCGAGCAGGGCGAGCGGCTTGGTCGGGTCCGACGAGAGGACGATCGGCGCCTCCTCCTTGTCGAGGTCGAGCGCGATGTTCTCGACGTCGCGCGGTTCGGGCAGGAAGTTGCAGACGCCGTCGAGCAGCACCTGGACGCCCTTGTTACCGAGCGCCGAGCCGCACATGACGGGCGTGCACTTGAGCGCGATCGTCGACTCGCGGAGACACGACCGGATCAGCTCCGGGGTCACCTTGTCCTCGATCATCGCCTCGGTCAGCCGGTCGTTGACCAGCGACAGCCCGTCGAGCATCTCCTGGCGCATCTTGTCGCACAGTTCTTTGAGGGTGCCGGTGTGGCCGTGTGGCGCGAGCGGGTGCAACGCCTCCGGGATCGGGCCGCGCTCGATATTCTCGCCGTTCTCGCCGTGGAACGTGAATGCCTGCATCTCGATCAGGTCGACGACGCCCTCGAGCTTGTCCTCGAGTCCGATCGGGCACTGGATCATGACCGGGTTGAGCTTCAGCTTCTCGCGGAGCTGGTCGCGGACGCGGAACGGGTTCGCGCCGGTGCGGTCGAGCTTGTTGACGAACGCGATGCGCGGAACCTTGTACCGGCGCATCTGGCGATCGACCGTGTAGCTCTGCGACTGCACGCCGGCGACGCCGCACAGCACCATGATCGCGCCGTCGAGGACGCGGAGCGAGCGCTCCACCTCGACGGTGAAGTCGACGTGTCCTGGGGTGTCGATGATGTTGATGTGGTGCTGGACCTTGATCGGCGAGCCCGGGACCGGCATGACGGCCTTGGCCTTCGGGTCGGGCGGCCACTGGCAGAACGTGGCGGCCGACTGGATCGTGATGCCGCGCTCGCGCTCGAGCTCCATCGAATCCATCTTCGCGCCGACGCCGTCCTTGCCCTTGACCTCGTGGATCGCGTGGATCCGGGCCGTGTAGTAGAGGATGCGCTCGGTCAGCGTGGTCTTGCCACTATCGATGTGAGCCGAGATTCCGATATTGCGGACTTTGGACAGGTCGGTGAACACGTGGACGTTCTCCAGTAAATGCGCGGGATTGCTACCTTGACCACGTCACCAATGCAAGTGGGGACTGGGAACGAGTGTCCCCGTCCTGGTGTCACAGCATTTCAGGAGTTTGGGAGGACCGCCCACGGCGCGCGGGCTACCCTGGAGTACCCCCGTGGAGTGTCTCGACGATAACGCCGTCAGCGAGTTCGTCTCGGGGGCGTTGGCCCAGACGGCGCTGCTGAAGGTCGAAGGCCACCTGGCGGGCTGCCGGGACTGCCGGGCGCTGGTCGCGGCGATGGCCCAGGACGCCGCGCTCGACTCCAACATCGAGACCGTCAAGCACGAGAAGCTGTCGGCCTCGCAGGTCACCCACCTGCCCAACCGGACCCTGTCGATCGGCGATCGGGTAGGGCGCTACCTGGTCCTGCAGACCCTCGGCACGGGTGGCATGGGCGTGGTGTTCGCGGCCTACGATCCGCAGCTCGATCGCAAGATCGCGCTGAAGCTCCTGCGCTCGGGGCTGCAGCTCGCCACCAAGGATGCGCAGAAGCGGCTCCGCCGGGAGGCCCAGGCGATCGCCCAGCTGTCCAACCCCAACGTCGTGGGCGTCTACGACGTCGGCACCACGGACGATGGCGATCTGTACATCGCCATGGAGTTCGTCGAGGGCGAGACCCTGACGGCGTGGTTGAAGAGCTATCCGCGATCGTGGCGCGAGATCATCGAGGTGTTCCTGCAGGCCGCGAAGGGCCTGGTGGCCGCGCACGGTGTGGGCCTCCTGCACCGCGACTTCAAGCCCGACAACGTCCTGGTGGGCGGCGACGGGCGCGTCCGCGTCACCGATTTCGGGCTCGCGCGCTCGCTGCTCCTGATCGACGAGGAGTCCGCGCGCGGTCAGACGCCCTCGCTCCCCACCGCGCTCAACGCCGCGCTCACCGCGACCGGCACCGTGCTCGGCACGCCGCGCTACATGCCGCCCGAGCAGCTCGCCGGCCCCGACATCGACGCGCGGGCCGATCAGTTCAGCTTCTGCGTGGCGCTGTACGAGGCGCTCTACGGTCAGCACCCACTCGCGGGGAACACCAGCGTCGCGATGTACGAGAAGGGGGAGCCGGCGTCGCCCGTCCCCGACAACACCAAGGTCCCCGCCTCGATCGGACGCGCTGTCTCGCGCGGTCTCGAGCGCGATCGGGCCAAGCGGTTCCCGGGGATGTCACAGCTGATGAGCGAGCTGTCCCCGCCGACGCCGAAGCTGTCCCCGCGGATCGCGGTCGCGGCCGGCACGGCGTTCCTCGCACTCGGCGCGGCGGCGGCGACGATCATGTACGCGCAGAAGGAGCCGGCGCGCACGCCGCCACCGGAGGCGGATCCGGGCACCACGGGCGAGCTGATCAAGACGATCAATGCCCTCAAGGACGAGATCCGCCAGCTCAACGCCGAGCGCACGGTCCTCATCAACAAGCTCAACAACCCACCGGCCGACGTCACCGAGCTGCGACGCCAGCTCGAGCAGAAGGACGCGCAGATCCAGCAGCTGATCACCAAGGTCACGGCCCTCACGGCGCCGAAGGAGCGGGTGGTCAAGCTGCCGCCCTCGCAGGCGTTCCGCGTGACCAGCGCGATCAACGACGCGGAGCACGATCTCGATGGCTGCTTCGACGAGTGGAGCGAGCGGCGAGACGAGGCAGGCAACCTGCACCTCGAGGCGAACTTGATGGTGCGGCTCACCGTGCAGCCCGATGGCGTGGCGCACTCGTCGGTGGCCACCGGCGAGCCCTCCCCATCGCTGCGCTGGTGCGTGGAGCAGGCGATCGGACGCATCAAGTTCCCGGCGGGCCCCGAGCAGCTCGAGCTCGAGGTCGGCGTGGGCTGGTCGCAGGGGATGATGAACCTGTCCCCGCGCGTCGTGGGGCATCGCACCGTGTCGGGCACCACCATCGACCTCCATTGAGGCCGACGTTCCGCGGTTTATGTTCTATCCTGAGCGTGGATGTTCGTCTCGCGTGTGCCGCTCGCGGCGCTCCTGATCGCTTCGAGCGCGGCCGCGGCACCGGGACGCCGGGTCACCATCGACGTGCCCCCGGCCGCGATCTCGGCGGGGCCGATCTCGCACACGATCGTGCTCGAGCGCTGCACGGGCAACTGCACCGTGAACAACGGCGGGACCAATGCGATGGCGATGACGTCGTCGATCCCGCAGGGGACCGGGCCGTTCACGCTCCACGAGTTCAAGGACAGCATGGGCCAGACCGGCACGGCGGCCGACGCGGAGTGGAACGCGATCGTGACCTGTGTGCGCGAGGTCTACTCGCCGTTCGACGTGACCGTGACCGACACGCGCCCGGTCGGCGGGACCACATACCACCTCGCGATCGTCGCCGGCGTCCCACAGGAGGCCGGGCTCCCCGCGGACATCCTCGGGATCGCACCGCTGGCGGGGGACTGCTCCGCGCAGGACAACGTGGTGTCGTTCTCGTTCGCGAACACGCACCCCACCACGAGCCGCGTCCTCAACATCTGCTGGACCGTGGCGCAGGAGAGCGCCCACGCGTTCGGGCTCGATCACGAGTTCATGTTCTTCGACGGGAAATCGAGCTGCAGCGATCCGATGACCTACCGGATGGACTGCGGTGGCCAGCGGTTCTTCCGCAACAAGGGCGCGCAGTGCGGTGAGTTCGCCGCCAAGCCCGCGTGCAAGTGCACGCCGAGCCAGAACTCCCACGCCAAGCTGCTCGACGTGTTCGGCCCCGGCACGCCGATCACGCCGCCACCCACCTCGGTGATCACGTTCCCGCAGCCCGATGCGACGGTGCTCGGCGCCTCGGTCGCGGCGCGCGCCGGATCGCAGCGCGGCATCACGAAGGTCGAGCTGCTGATCAACGGCTTCGTGTGGGCCACGGTGCCCGGCGCCGCGATCGGGGGCACCGGCCAGCCCAACCCGGGCGACTACCAGATCAGCGTCCCAGCTGCCGTGCCGAAGAGCATCGTCGATCTCGTGGTGCGCGCCACCGATGATCTCGGGGCCTCCACGGACTCGGCCCAGATCACGGTCACCAACGGTGCGCCGTGCACGGACGCGTCGGTGTGCGCGGAGTTCCAGAGGTGCGAGACCGGCCGCTGCCTGTGGGATCCGCCCGTCGGCGAGCTCGGGGACGAGTGCAAGTACACCGAGTTCTGCAAGAGCAATCTTTGCGTCGATACCTCGGCCGGGAAGCTGTGCTCGGAGCCCTGCGAGCCCGGCAGTGACTCATGTCCCATGGACCTCGCATGCGTGCAGGCCAGCCCGGGCGCCGGGGTGTGTCTGCCCAAGGGCGATGCCGGGTGCTGCGAGACCGGCACCGGAGGCGCGAGTCCGTGGATCCACGGTGGGTTCGCGCTGCTCGTGATCGGGCTCGTGGGCAGGCGTCGCAGATCGGGTTCGCGCATGGTTGGACGATGTCAGCGCTCCTCGCCTGGAGCGTGACGAATCCTGCTGACGACCGCGCGCGTCCTGTAGTAATCCCGCCTCATGAATCGCTGGCTTACGCTTGTTGTCGCGGCCTGTACGGTCATGGGTGTTCGGACGGCTTCGGCCGACAAGAGCCGGATCGAGCTGATGACCCACATGCTGCCCTACGAGCTCCCCCCGCAAGCCGCGGGTGCGCTCGCGGGTGGGACGATCTACCTGAACCGCTGCGTCGGTGGCTGCACGGTCCGTCCCGGCATGGACAACGCCGCCACGGACACGTCCTCGATCGTCAACGCGCAGAAGACGCTTCCGGAGTACACCGGCTTCACCACCGGCGAGTGGGAGAACGTCGTCCAGTGCGTCAAGGAGGTCTACTCGCCGTTCAACGTCAAGGTCGTCGATGTGCGCCCCGCGGCGGGCATCATCCACGAGGAGATCATGGTCGGCGGCAGCCCCGATGATCTCGGCCTCCCGGCCGGCGTCGGCGGGATCGCCAGCATCGCCCCGGGTTGTTCGGCGAACGCGCAGGGCGTGTCGTTCGCGTTCACGTCGTCGATCAACATCTTCGCCGCCGAGGCCGGCGGCAGCCGCGTCAACGGCCTGTGCTGGATCATCGCGCAGGAGACCGCCCACAACTTCGGCCTCGATCACGAGTACGAGTTCGTCGAGGACAGCCGCTCGGCGTGCAACGATCCGATGACCTACCGCGCCGATTGCGGCGGCCAGAAGTTCTTTCGCAACAAGATCGCGAAGGTCGGCTCCACCGCGATCTGCGGCACCGATGGCAACCCGGCGAACGCGTGCTTCTGCGGCGGCAACCAGAACTCGCACGGCAAGCTGATCGACGTGTTCGGCGCCGGCACCTCGCTGATCCCCGCGCCGACGGTGTCGGTGGCATTCCCCGCGGCGGGCGCAGCGCTCGGCGCGACCGTCCAGGCGATGACGGGCTCCAAGCGCGGCGTCGAGCGGCTCGAGCTGTACCTGAACGGCTGGAAGTGGGCCACCGCCAAGGGCGCCGCGTTCGGCGCGCAGGGCCAGGCCAACCCGTCGCTGTCGCAGTTCGCGGTGCCGTCCGAGCTGCCGAACAGCACCTACGACATCGTCATCAAGTCGTACGATGACCTCGGCGTGGTCGGCACCTCGCCCACGGTGACGGTGAACAAGGGCGCGGCGTGCGCGAGCGCGGACACCTGCCTCGCCGGTCAGAAGTGCGAGAACGGTCGTTGCTTCTGGGATCCGGCGGTCGGCGAGATCGGCGAGGCCTGCACCTACGGCCAGTACTGCCTCAGCGGGGTCTGCCAGGGCTCGGCCACCGAGAAGATCTGCACCCAGGACTGCATCCCGGGCGGCACCGATGCCTGCCCAGCGGACCTGAACCTGACCTGCACCGAGACCACGCCTGGCAAGGGCGTGTGCTTCTTCAAGGCGGACGACAGCGGCTGCTGCAGCGTGGGCGAGCGCTCGAACGCGTGGCTGCCGGGCGCGTTCGGCACGGTGCTGTTCGGGTTGTTCGTCCTCCGCCGCCGCCGGCGCGCGTGATCTCGTGGCTCGTCGTCCCGCGCTCGGGACGCTAGCCTTCGCCATGTTCGCGCTTCGCCCCGGGAGGCTCTCGTGATCGCACGTCTCGCAACGTTGACTGTCCTCGCGCTCACGACCCACGCCTTCGCCGATGTCGCCGGCCGCCTGCCGCCCGGCCAGGGCGAGCGCGTGTTCCTGCCGCCCGGCGAGGACCCGGGCCCTGGTGAAGGCGTGTCCCACGTGGGCACGGTCTCCAAGATCATCTACCTCGAGCGCTGCAAGGGCGGGTGCCTGATCACCAAGGGTGGCCTCGACGACGCACTCACGCTGCACTCGACGATCCCCAAGGGCGCCGCCACCGAGTTCACGCTGGCCGAGTTCGAGAACTCCGCGGGCCAGACCGGCGCCGCCGCGGATGCGGAGTGGGCCGACGTCGTCAAGTGCGTGCGCGAGGTGTACTCGCCGTTCGCCGCCGTGATCACCGACGTCAAGCCCGTCAACACGAGCTACCACGTCAACGTGGTCGCGGGCGTCGCGCCGGATCTCGGCCTGTCCTCGAGCATCCTCGGGATCTCTCCGGGCGTGTCGTGCGCGCCGGTCGACAACCGGATCACGTACACGTTCGCGAACGCGCAGGGCGGCACGGGGCGCAACCGCGTCAACCACCTGTGCTGGACGATCGCGCAGGAGACGGCGCACACCTACAGCCTCGATCACTCGTACGCGTTCTCCGATCAGTCTTCGGCGTGCAACGATCCGATGACCTACCGCAGCGATTGCGGCGGGCAGAAGTTCTTCCGCAACGACAGCGCGACCTGCGGCGAGTTCCAGCCCAGGCCGTGTGACTGCGGCGCCAACCAGAACGCGCATCTCACCCTGCTCGCGACGTTCGGTCCCGGGACGCCGCTGACCGCGCCGCCCTCGCTGACGGTGACGCTGCCGGCGCCGAACACGCAGATCGCCTCCGGCGCCGCGGTGGTCGCCACCGCATACTCGCAGCGCGGGGTGAAGACCCTCGAGCTGTGGCTCAACGGCTACAAGTGGGGAACCGCGAAGGGCGCCGGCTTCGGCGCGGACGGCCAGCCCGAGAGCTCGTACTCGATCCCGATCCCGGCCGCGGTGCCCGATGGCGTGATCGACATCGTGGTCAAGGCCAAGGACGACATCGATGCCACGACGGTGGCCCCGACGGTGACCGTGACCAAGGGTGCCCCGTGCGTCACCGAGGCGAGCTGCGCGGCCGGCCAGCAGTGCTCGAACGGCCGCTGCTTCTGGGATGCGCCGGTCGGCGTGCTCGGTGACGAATGCACGTTCGCGCAGTACTGCCTGTCGGGGGTGTGCCAGGGCACCGCGGACAAGCAGATCTGCACCGAGCCGTGCATCGTCGGTGTGGCCGATAGCTGCTCGGATCCCGCCGCCTACGAGTGCCTCGAGACCAGCCCCGGCAAGGGCGTGTGCTGGCCCAAGGGTGAGGACACCGGCAACTGCCTCGGCTGCGCGACCTCCGGGCCTAACGGCTCGGCCGCCGCTCCGTTCGCGGTCCTCACGTTCGGTGCGTTCGGGCTCGTGTTCGTGCTCCGCCGTCGCCGCCGCTGATAAGCTAGGGGGGCATGCGCAGCTTCCCCTTGCTGGTGACCTCGTCCGTGATTGCGTTCGTCCTCGCGACTTCCGTCCTGGCCCCGCGGGTGGCCGCGGCCGACACGGGGTCGCCTACGGGCGTCTCGCAGCTGATGATCCTCGAGCCGGGGGACACCAGCTACAAGCTGTTCCACGGCGCGGTCTGGCTCGATGCCGACAAGGCGACCACCAACTATCGGTGGGGTGGGCTGCAGTGCAAGGGCCGCGAGCTCTCGGACACCAGCATCCAGCTGCTGTTCGCCGCGTTCCGCTCCGAGTACCAGGTGGCGGTCGAGTACGTGGTCAGCGAGTACAAGGGCAAGCAGTTCCGCTGCCTGACCGGGTTCACGATCACCAAGAGTTAGCTACGGTTGCGGGGCTTCGCTCGACACCTGTCGGACGCCGGTCGATTCGTTGTCGATTCCGGACCGCGCCGTTCGACCCATGGGTGAACGTCCCCTTCGAGGAGCCACACGATGCAATACCTCTGCTTGATCTACTACGCCGAGCGGGCCTGGTCCGAGATGTCCGAGGCTGAGCGCGGCAAGATGTTCGGCGAGTACGGCGCCTTCACGCAGGAGATCAAGAGCTCCGGGAACTTCAAGGCAGGCGAGGCCCTGATGCCGACCAGCACCGCGACCACGGTGCGCGTGCGCGACGGGAAGACCACGACGACCGATGGCCCGTTCGCGGAGACCCGCGAGCAGCTCGGCGGGTTCTATCTGATCGAGGCCAAGGATCTCGACGAGGCGACCGCGATCGCCGCCCGGATCCCCAGCGCACAGAACGGATCGATCGAGGTCCGTCCGATCATGAACCACACGCCGTGACGGCGTAAGCTCGGCGCGATGCCGGGCACGCAGGAGGCGATCGCGGCCGTGTTTCGCACCGAGCGCGCGCGCGTGCTCGCGACCACGATCCGCGTGACCAACGGCGACTTCGAGCTCGCCGAGGAGGCGGTGCAGGATGCGTTCACGGCGGCGCTCGAGGCGTGGGAGGGCGGGATCCCGGTGGAACCACGTGGCTGGCTCGTGCTCACGGCGCGCAACAAGGCGGTCGACACGATCCGTCGTCGGATCAAGCTCCGGGAGATCGTCGCCGCCGAACCTCTTGCCGAGGCCACGGTGACCGCAGATCTCGTCGCGGTGCCCGACGATCGGCTCCGGCTGATCTTCACGTGCTGCCATCCCGCGCTCGCGCCCGAGGCGCAGATCGCGCTGACGCTGCGGACGCTCGGCGGGCTGACCACCGAGGAGATCGCGCGCGCGTTCCTCGCGGCACCGGCCACGATGGCGCAGCGGCTGGTGCGCGCCAAGACCAAGATCCGCGATGCGCGGATCCCGTACGAGGTCCCCGAGGGCTCCCAGCTCCCCGAGCGCACCGAGGCGGTGATGACGGTGATCTACCTCGTGTTCAACGAGGGCTATGCGGCCACCGCCGGAGATGCGTGGATCCGTCGCGATCTGTGCCAGGAGGCGATCCGCCTCGCGCGACTGCTCGTGGAGCTGCTCACCCCGGGGCTGGTGCCTCTCGCGGCCGAGGCGCAGGGCCTGCTCGCGCTGATGCTGCTCCACGATTCCCGCCGCGATGCGCGCACGGACGCCACCGGCGATCTCGTGCTCCTCGAGGATCAGGATCGCGCCCGCTGGGATCGCGCGCAGATCGACGAGGCGCTGGCACTGGTGCCCGTGGCGCTCCGCAGTGGCCCGGGCCGCTATGCATTGCAGGCCGCGATCGGCGCGCTCCACGCGAGTGCTGCGCGCGCCGCGGACACCGACTGGCCGCAGATCGCCGCGCTGTTCGAGCAGCTCGAGCGCCGGCACCCGACGCCCGTCGTCGCGCTGAACCACGCGGTGGCGATCGCGATGGCGCGCGGCCCGGCCGAGGGGCTTCCACGGATCGAGGCACTGCGCGGCGATCTCGCCGAGTACCACCTGTGGCACGCGGCGCGCGCGGATCTGTTGCGCCGGCTCGGGCGCTCCGCCGAGGCCAGCGCTGCGTATCGCGAGGCGCTGGTCTATGTGGGCTCGGAGCCCGAGCGCAGATTCCTCGAGCGCCGGATCGCCGAGCTCTCGGCCTGAGCAGCGACTGCGTCGCCGACGGTTGCTGTTGACGGTCGCGGCCGAGCGTTCGACTACTTGGCGGCCGAGCCGCTGTCGCTGCCGGCGGGCGCCGCCGGGGCAGGGGCGTTCTTGCCGACGGCGATCGTCGCGGGGCCGATCGTGTCGCGCGCGGTGATCGCGCACTTCCGGGTGATCTCGGCGTCGGTCTGGCTGGCGCCGCCCTTCACCTGGAGGATGCACTTCGTATCGGCGTCGAAGAACCGGTACACGTAGACATCGAACGCACCGACCGCCACGGTCTGGCGGCACGCGTAGCTGCCCATCGAGTCGTCGTCGGTCTCCTTACGGGTCGCGCACTTCTTGCGGAACCGATCCGGGTCCTCGATCGTCCAGCAGAAGGCGGTGACGTTGCAGATCTCGTCGCCCGGGATCACGCCGAGCCGGCCTTCCTTCTTGAGCTTGGCCTGCTGCTCCGCCTCGGTGAGCTTCTTGCCGCCGCGGATCAGCGAGCACGACGCCGCCGCCTCGGGCTCGTTCTTGGCCAGGTCGCGGATCGTCATCGGCTCGACCTCGCCGATCGCGGTCTGGTACGCCGGGAGATCGAGCAGCTGCTCGCAGGGGATGCGGGTCTCACCCGGGACCGGCGGGGCCATCTTCTTGGCCGGCTCGCCGCGGGCCTCCTTGGCCTTCTGCTCGGCCTCGGCGGCCTTCCGCGCCTCCTCGGCTCCGGCGTTCTCGCCCTTCGAGCAGGCGGCCAGCAGGGTTACGGCAGTCACCAAGGTCGCAATGGCAGCGCGCATGATCGCGCGAAACCTAACACGACCATTTGATGGATAGCTGGAGTAGAGTCCTCGCCCGGCGGATTCGCCGGCTCGCGCCCATAGCTCAGCTGGATAGAGCACAGGATTTCTAATCCTGCGGCCGCAGGTTCGAGTCCTGCTGGGCGCACGTAGCTGGCACGACGGCTGCTCGGGCAGTGGTCGTGGCCGCCCAACCTGGACTGACGCCGCTCCTGAGCGGGGGCCCGGGCGAGCCGGAGCGCACGGTGCAGCCCGCGCGCACGGTGTGGGGGCCGATCCGGTTCGTGCGGCAGCTCGCGCGCGCGGTCTGGGACGACAACATCGACGACATCGGCGCGATGATGGCGTACTACGCGGTCCTCGCGCTGTTCCCGATGCTGGTGTTCGTGGTGACGATCGCGCTGCTCGTGATCGATCCGGAGACCGTGCATCAGGGCGTGCTGATCGCGACCTCGGCGATGCCCGAGTCGCTTCGCGTCATGATCTCCCAGCAGGTCACCGCCCTGATCGAGCACGCGGACGCGGGGTTCGCGATCGGCGGTGCCCTGTTCGCTTTGTGGGGCGCGTCGCGCGGCGCGGCGGCGCTCGGCGGAGCGCTCAACGGGATCCTCGGCAAGCAGGAGACCCGCCGGTTCCTCCACCGGCAGGCCACGGCGATCGCGCTGACGTTCGCGGTCGCGCTGATCATCGTCCTCGCGCTCGGCCTGCTCGTGGTCGGCCCGCTGCTCGGGCACTACGTCGCCGATCGGCTCGGGCTGGGCGATGTCTTCGATGTGGCGTGGAGCATCGGCCACTGGGTCGGCGCCGGGGTGCTGGTCCTGCTGGTGTGGGCGATGCTCTACAAGTTCCTGCCAAACACCGACGCGCCGCTGCGGGTGTTCACGCCGGGCGCGTTCGTGGGCGTGGTGCTGTGGCTCGGGATCTCGTACCTGTTCGGCCTCTACCTCGCGCAGGTCGGCACCTACGAGACGACCTACGGTGCGCTCGGCGGAGCGATCGCGTTCCTGACCTGGCTCTGGCTCTCGAACATCGCGCTCCTGTTCGGGGCCGAGCTCAACGATGTGGTGGCGGACTTCCGTAAGCACCGGAGCGCGGCCGCCGCGTTGCTCGCGGACGAGCACGAACAGCCAGCCACCTGAACATCTCCGACACGTAGGCGCGAAATCCGTGTGGTCCCCGATACGGACGGTGCGTGACCGGTTCCACGGTCGATCCTTCCTTGGACCTTCCTTCGACGCCTGCTCGCCCAAGTCGATCGGGTGTGGCTATACTGCCCGCAGCTTCGACTAACCGGAGAGATGCATGCAAAACAAGTTCTTGGCCTGGCTGGTACCCGGCCTCCTCATCGGCGCAACTGGCTGCCCTGACATCAAGGTCGATC
>JAYVRN010000778.1:0-11852 GCA_043776275.1 Myxococcales bacterium
GTGGGCACCGCGTTGCTCTCGAAGATCCGCTTCGACATCACCTTGTCCATCGCGAGCGCACTCGCGAGGATGCCGGAGCCGGTGCACGGGATGCGGAGGCATGCGCACAGGCCCTGCACCGCGCCGTCCTCACCCCAGGTGCCGTGCAACGCGTTCCACACCACCTGCGCACCGGAGCGCTCGAGCAGCTGGGCGAGGCTCGTGCCCTCGGCCCAGTCGATCGCGACGGCATCCCACTGGTTCGCCGTCAGCGCCGCGATCACGCCGGCTCCGGTGTTGAGCGAGACCTCGCGTTCGGCCGAGAGCCCGCCGATCACGACCGCGACGCGCTTGCCGGCGAATGGATGCGACATGCCCTGTTCTACCGGAACTCGCTCCCGACGATCACGGGCTCGGGAACCAGATCGATCCCGAGACGTGCACGCACCCCATCCTGGATCTCCTGCGCGAGGGCGAGCAGCTCGGCAGTGGATGCTCCGCCGCGGTTGACGAGCGCGAGGGCGTGCTTGCTGGAGATCCCCACCCGCGACGACGAGGTGGGCGTGAAGCCCTTCGCGAACCCGGCGTGCTCGATCAGCCAGCCCGCGCTGAGCTTGGTCCTGCCTTCGGGCGCCGCGAACTTCGGCGGTACGGTGCCGGCAGGGAGCCTGGCCTCCAGCGCCGCGAGCGTGGCGGGATCGACGATCGGGTTCATGAAGAACGAGCCCGCGCTACGGGAATCGGGATCGGCGGGATCGACCACCATGCCCTTGCCACGGCGGAGAGCGATCACGGTGTCGCGCACGGCGGCGAGCGGCGCGCGTCCGCCCGGGACGATCCCGAGCGCGCGCGCGAGCTCGGGGTAGTGGATCACGCCGCTGTCCTCGCTCCGCGCCAGCCGGAACTGGACCTCGAGCACGATCCAGCGCTTGCTGCCCTTGAACACGCTCGTGCGATACGCGAACCCGCACGCCGCGCGCTCGAAGTATTCGATCTCGCCGGTCGTCCGATCGAGCACGCGCACGCGCACGATGGTGTCGGCGACTTCTTGGCCGTACGCACCGACGTTCTGCATGGGCGTGGCGCCGACCAGGCCCGGGATCCCCGACATGCACTCGAGCCCCGCGAGCTTCGCGAGGCACATCTGGGCGACCAGGTCGTCCCACACGACGCCGGCGAACGCGGAGACCAGCGCGTGCTCGCGATCGTCCTCGCGGATCGTCACGCCCGGGATCGCGAGCTGGAGGACCAGCCCAGGCCATCCGCCATCACGGACCACGAGGTTCGAGCCACCGCCGAGCACCAGCACGGGCTCGTCCGTGACGGTGGCCAGGGCCTCGGTCAGGTCGCCGACGCTCTCGATGCGCGCGAGCCGGCGCGCGGGGCCGCCGAGGCCGAGGGTGGTGTGGGCGGCGAGAGGAGCATCCGTGGTGACCTGCATCGTGCGTCGGTACAACGTACTCCGCACCTCCGATGATTTCCTAGTCGCGCGCCACAGGTGCTCCGAGGTGCGCCAGTAGTACGCCGCCGGGATCCCCATCGACATCGCGAGCTCGAACAGCGCCATCCGCAGGTGGGTCTGGTCGTCCGGATCGGCAGGCGTCGTCGGGGCCTGGGCGCTCGCCGTGACACCAGCGCTCACGACGAGCGCGAGTGCGAACAACGACGATAGGATCGCTCGGAGCACGCCCTCGGTGATTCATCGGACATGCCAGCGGCACGAGCGAGCACGTGCGCTCGTCGAGCGCCAGCGCCTAGTGCGCGAGCGCGTCCATACAGCGCGAGAAGCGAACATCCTCGGTCGACAGGCCCTCGACCTGCTCCTCGGTGAACGTCGCGCCGTGGAGCAGCTTGGTCAGCTCGTTCCACTGCGAGCGCAGGGGCGTGGCGCACGCTTGGTCCTTGCACGCGCACATCGCCGCCGCGAGCGCGCGAGACTGAGCCAGCACCTCGCTCGGCTGCGCCGGCTCCTTCGCCTGCTTGCACCCGCTGCTCCCGGCCAGGCCGAGGACGAGGCCGAGGACGAGGCCGAGGACGATCGCGAGCTCGCGGCTCACCGGGCGACCGTCGCGCTCGACTCGTCGATCCGGACCAGGTTCTTCTTGGTCGCCGCGCCGAGCCGCTTCTCGAGCAGCGCGATCACCTCGTTGCAGGTGAGCTGGATGTTGCCGGCGCCGAGCGTGATCACGAGATCACCAGGCTTGGCCTGCGCGTCGAGCCACGCGGCGAGATCCTCGCGCTTGGGGATGTACGTGATGTCCTTGTGACCGGCCTCGCGGGCGAGCCGGACCACGGTCTCCGAGGTCACGCCCTCGATCGGCTTCTCGCCGGCGGGCGCAATGTCACACATCACGACCTTGTCGGCATCGTGGAACGCACGGGGGAACTCGGCGAGCTGATCGCGGGTGCGCGTGTAGCGGTGCGGCTGGAACGCCGCGATGATCCGGCGGCCGGGGAACGAGCTCCGCGCACCGTTGAGCGTGGCCTTGACCTCGGCCGGGTGGTGTCCGAAATCGTCGACGACGGTGACGCCGCCGACCTCGCCGCGGACGGTGAAGCGGCGTGCCACGCCCTCGAACTGCGAGAGCGCCTTCACATAGGTCTCGAACGGGATCCCCATGAAGTCCGAGATCGCGAGCACGCCCAGCGCATTGAGCACGTTGTGGTTGCCCGGCATCGGCAGCACCACCTCGCCGAGCTCGCTCGCGTGCCGCCACGCCATGAACCGGGTGGTCAGGCCATCCGGGCGCACGTTGCGCGCTCGGTACGTGGCCTGGGACGTGATGCCGAACGTGGTGAACCGCTTGGTCAGGTTCGGCAGGATCGCGCCCACGCCGGCGTTGTCGAGACACAGCGCCGACATGCCGTAGAACGGGACGCGGTTGCAGAAGTCGGTGAACGCCTTCTTCACGTTGTCGAACGTGACGTAGTGATCGAGGTGCTCCGGATCGACGTTGGTGACGATCGCGGCAGTGGGCGTGAGCGTGAGGAACGAGCCGTCGCTCTCGTCGGCCTCGGCCACCAGGTAGTCACTCTTGCCCCAGCGCGCGTTCGCGAGGCCGAGCGAGTTGACGCGCCCGCCGATCACCGCGGTGGGATCGTAGCCGGCCGCCATCAGCACCGTGTGCATCATCGTCGTCGACGTGGTCTTGCCGTGCGCGCCGGCGACCGCGATCGCGTACTTCATCCGCATCAGCTCGCCGAGCATCTCGGCGCGTGGGATCACCGGGATCTGGCGGGCGCGCGCGGCCTCGACCTCGGGGTTGTAGCCCTTGATCGCGCTCGACACGACGACGACATCGGACTCGCCGAGGTTGTCAGCGCGGTGGCCCCGCGTGACGGAGCACCCGATGTTCGCGAGGTGCCGCGTGATCTCGGTGTCGTTCATGTCCGACCCGGAGACCTTGTAGCCCATGTTGGCGAGCACCTCGGCGATGCCGCACATGCCCATGCCACCGATGCCGACGAAGTGAATCTTGGTATCTAGCTTGCGGAACATGGGACCTGCTGGAGAGAACGCTTTCTACCAGAGATCACTTCCCCTTGGATCCACCTGCAATGACAAGGGGTTTGGAAGGCTCCGAGACGCGCCCAGCGTCGTCGACCCAGGTCAGGACGACCCGGTCCCCGGCGCGCGGCTCCACGGAGTCCGGGATGGTCGCCTCGCAGCTTCGCGGCGGGTACCACAGCCGTACGGACGAGGTACTGGAAGGCGGCACGGCGGCCCAGGTCAGCGGCACGAGTCGTGACCCGGCGTTGTCCGGAACGACCTTCGACACGATCACGATGATCGCGTGCTCTGGTGTGGGCGTGGTCAACCGCGCGTCGACGGTCCGGCGCTCCGCGGACAGCGAGGTGGACGTGATCTGTGCGACCTCGGGCGCTCCGGGTGGCGGCTCGATGGTCAACGCACGCTCGGTCTGCGCGATCGTCCCGTGCGCGGTGTTCTCGAGGACGACGTCGGTGCTGGCCAGCGGTGGCGGGTGGAAGATCGCCAGGCCCGGAGCCAGCGTGACGACATCCGGGCGCACGATCTTGTTGAGATTGCGGAATCGCCAGTCGGGCATCACGGCACCGCTCGCCACGATCACACCACCGGATCCGGCGATCTTCGCGCGCGCACCGGAGATCACCTGGGCCGGCAACGGCCCGTGAAAGCACATCCGCTTGGCCTCGACCGTACGAGGGGCAGCGGGTAGCAAGGCGAGGACCGCCACGAGCGGAACGGCGCGGCTCACTTCTGGCCCTTCGCGACGGCGACCGGCTCCGAGGGCTCCGACACGCGCCCGGCCTCGTCGACGAAGCTGAGGACCACACGCTCGCCGACCCGCGGCGGACGGAGGGCGTCGACGGTCTGCTCGCAGCCATACGGCGTATGCCAGAGCAGCAGCTTCCGTCCCGAGGCGCCGCCGGTCCTCGCCCAGGCGATCGGGACGGTGCGCCCGCGCTCGACCACCGAGACGATCACGAGGATGGCTTCTCGAGGCACCGGATCGAGCTCGGCGATCACGGTGGTGCGGCCCTCGAGATCGGTGCTGGTGATCACGTCGACCTTCGGCGGTTCGAGGCTCGGAGCGATCGTCAATGCGCGCTGGGCGCTGTTGATCACGCTGTGCTCGAGGTCCTCGAGCACAGCGTCGGTCCCCGCGAGCGGCGGCGGGTGATAGATCGCCAGGCCGGGGGCGAGGAGCACCACCCGGGGGCGGGCCACCTTGTTGACGACACGGAACCGCCAGTCCGGGAGCTTGTCGCCGCTCGCGACGATCACGCCTCCCGAGCCGGCGATCACCCGCTTGGCTCCGCCGATCACTTGCGGGCGCAGCGGGCCCCTCTCGCACACCCGCTCGGCGTGTGCGGACGCCGAGGCCAGTACGAGCAGGAGTGCGACCGCCCGCATCACTCCATCTCGGTGGCGGGCGTCCCCGTGATCGAAACGATCTTCGAGACCGGCGACTTGCGGCCGCTACGGTCGACCCAGAACAGCTTCACCTTGTCGCCGATCTTGGATTCGACGGTGTTGTTCGGCACCACGCCGCACCGGCCGTGCGCATAGACCCGGATCTCGGTGGCGGACGCATCCACGACGACGCCGAACGAGCGCGCCGTGCCCTTCGCATCGGCGAGGACGAGCGCGACCATGCCCGCGGGCGGCGCGCCGTCGAGCGTGACGGTGGTGTACGCGCTGGCGCGGCGTCCCAGCGACTTGTCGTGGCGGATGCCCTTCACCTTCGGTGCAATGAGCGCCAGCGGTTTGGTGGTGCCGATCGTGATCTTGCCGCGCACCGTCTTGCCATCGAACAACGTCGCCGCCGTGGCGCCGGCCGGGACGCGATAGACGGCGAGCCCGGGCGCCAGCGTGTCGATCTTCGGTGCGCTGCGCGTGCCGCCGATCTCGAGCTGCCAGCTCGGCTGGACCGCATCGCCCTCGTCCTTCTCGTCGTAGCTGGCTTGCTCGGTCGCCACGACGATGCCGCCGCCCGGCGCAAGCTCCTCGGTGCTGAGGACCTCCGGCCGGAGGTGGCTCATCGCGCACTTCGCGGCGACCGGGGCCGCCGTGGTGGCGAGCGAGACCAGCGAGACGAGTGCGACCAGCGAGGCGTGGCGGACCATAGGGATCCAACGTACCTCGCGGCCTGAAGGTCTGGGGAGAATCCCCTCGCGATCTCAGCGCTTGGCCGCGACGGCGACAGCAGCAGCTCGTGACTCCCGGCCGTGGATGTCGAAGTACGCGAGCGTGATCCGCGCGCCCTGACGGACAACGATGGGGCCCGGGGAGCACTGCTTGCCGCCCTGCGAGAACGTATAGGTCCGCTGCCCCCGCACCGGCACGGTCCAGGCGCGCCCCTCACGGTCGGCGCCCGTCCCCTCGAACACGACCAGAACGGCGGCGTCCTTCGGAGGATCCTGCGCCAGCGTGATCGTCATCGCCGCCGAGATCGGAGTGCGCGATTGCACCACCGCGTTCCGGCTCAGGGTCGAGGTCACCTTGCCGGTCGGCGCCGGGAGGCGCTTGCCCCCGGTGCTCTGTTTGAACGAGCGCACGATCGCGCCGCGCGAGCCAACGAGGTCGAGCTTGCGCGCAGTGGCCTGCTTCGGACGCAGGAGGGAGAGCGCAGGGGCGAGCTGCTCGAGGGTGACCTCGACCGGCACCCCGTCAGAGGTCAAGGACAGGCCGCCGCCGTCCTCGGAGTCGCCGCTGTACTCGATCGTCATCAACACGCCGCCCTCATCGAGAAGCGTAGCGCCGGCCGGCATCAGCGGCACATCTGCCAGCTCGCGATACGCACAGGCGAGCGCGGACGCATGAAAAACCGTCGTCAGGAGCACCGCGGAGACCAGGCGAACCATCGGGCTACCAACGTAGCAGGCGAACCAGCGGTCTGATCACCGCTGCTGGGCCGCGCACCAGTCGATGACGGCGCTGGCGGCGCCGGGCTTCGCGAGGGCCTTCATCTTCGCCCCCATCTCGGCGCGCCGTGCAGGATCGGTCACCAGCGGGCGGAGGGCGGCGACCAGCAGCTCCCCGGTCAGCTCAGACTGACGAAAGCTCAGGGCGGCGCCCTGGGCCGCCATCTCCCGCGCGTTGATCTCCTGATGATTGTCGGCGGCGAATGGGTACGGGATGAACACGGCGGGCTTGCCGGCGATTGCGAGCTCCGCGACGGTGGTCGCCCCTGCGCGTCCGATCACCAGATCTGCGGCCAGGTAGGTCCCGGCCATGTCCTTGATGAACGCGCGGCAGTCCGCGGTGACACCGGCATCGGCGTAGCGCTGCATGGTCGGTGCGAGGTCCTTCTCGCCGGTCTGGTGCGTGATCGTCAGCGGCGTGGTCTTCGCGAGCTCGATCAGCGCCTTGGCGGCGAGCTCGTTCACCGCGACGGCACCGAGCGAGCCGCCGGAGACCAGCACGTGGACGCGCTCGCCGGCGGGTGGCGCCGCGGCGAGGAGCTTCTGCACCAGCTCACGCCGGACCGGGTTCCCGGTCATCTGGACCTTCCTGGCCTTGAAGAACCGCCGGCTCTCCTCGAATGAGAGGAACACCGCGCGTACCACCCAGCCAAGGATCTTGTTGGTCAGGCCGGGGATCGAGTTCTGCTCGCAGATCGCGGTGGGGATCCCGCGCAGCCGCGCCATCAGGACCACCGGGCCCGAGGCATAGCCACCGACGCCGATCACCGCATCGGGCTTGAACGCCTTGACGACCTTCCGCGCCTGCCACAGCGCGCGGGGCAGACGGAACAACCCGCGGAGCGCGCCGAGGAGCCCCACGGTCTTGAGGCCGGAGACCTCGATCAGCTCGAGCTCCCAGCCGAGGTCAGGGAGGACGCGCGCCTCGATCCCGCGCTTGGTGCCGACGAACCGGATCGCCGCATCGGGCTCTCGCGCGCGCAGCTCCTCGGCGACCGCGACGCCCGGGAACAGGTGTCCACCCGTCCCGCCGCCCGCGATCAGGAGGCGCATGCCGTGTCGCCCGGCCGCTGCGTCAACACGCGCACTCGCACCCGCTTTCGACGCGCGAGCTCGCGGGTTTGTTCCTCGGTCGGCGGGCGTCTCTCGGGGCGCCGTCCGACGTTCAGGAGCAACCCGACGAAGAACATCGTGATCACCAGCGAGCTGCCGCCATAGCTGACGAGCGGCAGCGTGATGCCCTTGTTCGGCACGATGCCGAGCACCACGCCCACGTTGAACAGCACCTGGACGCCGAACATGATCGTGATGCCGAACGCGAGGTAGCCGCCGAACACGTCGCGCGCTCCCAGCGCCGCGCGGATCCCGCGCCACACCAGCAGGCCGAACAGGAGGAGCACCGCGGCCACGCCGAAGTAGCCCATCTCCTCGCCGATCGGGGCGAGGATGAAGTCGTTGTGCGCCTCGGGCATGTATCCGAGGGTCTGATGCCCATCGCCGAGTCCGGCGCCGAACATCCCGCCCGAGCCCATGGCGAGCCGCGCCTGGAGGAACTGATAGGCCTGGCCGCTCGCGTAGGCCTCGGGGTTGAAGAACGCGAGCACGCGCTGCAGCCGCCACGGCGTGCCGACCACGAAGTGATAGGCGATCGGCGCCGCGCCGAGGATGGCGAGCATGATGTACGAGACGCGCGTGCCGGCCATGAACAGCATGCCGAGCGTCGTCAAGCCGATCACGATCGAGGAGCCGAGATCGGGCTGCTTGAGCAGCAGCACCATCATGATCCCGCAGACCACGAGGTGCGGGACGAACCCCACGGTGAACGTCTTGACCCGATCCGCCTTCCGGCCCAGGGAGTACGCGAGATACGTCACGAGGCCGAGCTTCGCGATCTCCACGGGCTGGAACGTCAGCGGCCCGAGCGGGATCCAGCGCGAGGCGCCGTTCTTCGACGGGGCCAGGAGGGCGAGACCGAGGAGGCCGATCGAGACCAGCAGCAGCGGATAGGTCAGCTGCCGGAGGCGGCGATAGTCGATCCGCGCGCCGACCCACATCGCCAGTCCACCGAGCGACACGAACATCATCTGCCGCTCGAGGAAGAACATCGAGTCGTGGTGCTGGGTCAGGCCATCAGCGGCCGTCGACGAATAGATCTCGATCGTGCCGATCCCGAGGAGGCCAAGCACGGCGGCCAGCAACCACAGGTCAAAGGCGCGCTCGGGGAGCGTGGCGCTCGGATGCTGGACCGCGATCAGCTGCGCGGCCGCGGGCAGCGTGGGATCGACCACGGGCGTGGCCGCGGCACGACGCTCGCGCAGCTTGCGTAGCGCGCCGCCGATCCAGCGCGCGGCGCGGGACGGGCGCCGGGCGGGATCGGGCCGCCCTTCGGCGAGGCGACGCACAACTGCCATCCGGCCATCCTGGTCACCTCGATCGCGAGGGGCCAGTTTTCAGCACGCCTGTCGGTCGGAACGTCCGGGCGAGGTGGGCAGAAGTACGCGACGAATCAGTTGACGCGCCACCAGGTCTGGCCGTCGTAGGCCGACCGTCGCTCGCAGGTGTCGCTGACCTTGGTGAACCGGACCCCGATCTTCGAGAGCACGACCTTGTACACGCCCTCTCGCGTGCCCGCCGTCTCGGCGCACTGGCCCTTGTCGGCGGTCAGCGTGAGCTGATCTCCGTCGATCTTGTAGGTCCCGGTGCCCACCGCCGGCTCTACATCGAACTGCATCCGGGTCTTCGCGACCCGGTAGGACCCATTCGGATCGAAGCGGATCGCGGTCTCCCCGTCGGGCTTGTGCCGCTCGTAGTCACCGGCGATCAGCGCCGTGTTGGGTAGCTTCGGGGGCGGCTTGGGAGCCGCGGGGCAGCCCGCGAGGAAGGACGCGATCGTGACCAGGATCGGGAACCGCACTCGATCACGATACGCCCGGCGCCCGAGGCGCAGAAGTCCCGGGGGCTCACTTACGCGCGTTGCGCTTCTGCTGGGACACGTACGCGACCACCGCGCAGATCGCGCCGAGGATCCCGATGCCCTTCCCGATGTTCTGGCCACGCGCGTACGGATCGTCGGAGAGCCGGCCGTTGATCCCGAGGATCGCGAACGAGAGGATGGTCCCGAGCAGGACCACCGCGCCGAACGGCAGCACCGCCACGCGGAGCGGCGAGCGGGGCTTGGCGGGAGGCAGCTCGGGCACGCGTGGATCCTTACACGTCGAGGCGGGTGGCGCCGACCGCCGAGACCGCCTCCCGGAACACCCGGCCGCGATGGCCGAAGTTCTGGAACATGTCGTAGCTCGCGCACGCGGGGGACAGCACCACGGCATCGCCGTTCGTGCACAGCGAGGTCGCGGTGGCGACGGCCTCGTGCATGTCCGCCGCGTCGAGCACGGGATACGCGACCCCGTGCGCCGCGGCGGCCTCGCGGATCAGGGGCGCGGCCTTGCCGATCAGCACGATGCCCTTGCATACGCCGTCGAGCGCCTCGAGCATCGGCGCATACGATCCGCCCTTGTCGACGCCACCGGCGATCAGGACGAGCGGCCGCGGGAAGCCGCGCACGCTGGCGGCGACGGAGGCGACGTTCGTGCCCTTGCTGTCATCGTAGTAGTAGACGTTCGCGCGATCGCCGACCAGCTCCATGCGGTGAGGGAGCGGACGATAGGCGCGCGCGCCGGCGCGGATCGCCTCGACCGGCAGACCGACGCCACGCGCCGCGAGGTACGCGCACATCGCGTTCTCGAGGTTGTGGTTGCCGACGATCACGAGATCCCCGACCGGGTAGTGCTCCTTGCCGGACGGCATGCGGAGGATGATGTCCTGCCGGTTCTGGGAGATCACCGCGCCGCGATCCGGCACCGCACCGGGGCGTGAATCGAACGTGTAGAGCTGTGACGGGATCGTCTCCGCCTCGCGCATCACCCACGGATCGGCCGCGTTCCCGATCGCGAGATCGTTCCAGCGCTGGTAGTCCCAGATCCGCCCCTTGATCTCGGCGTAGTGCTCCATCGTGCCGAACCGATCGAGGTGATCCTCGGTGATGTTCGTGAGCACGCAGGTCTTGCCGCGGAACGTGGTGCAGTTCTCGAGCATGAACGCCGCGACCTCGACGACGATCAGGCCTCCAGCGACGTTCGCGGGGTGATCGACGGCATCGATCATCGGCATGTTCCCGAGGTTGCCGCCGGTGAACGTGGGCCGGCCCGAGGCTTCGCACAGCTTGCCGGTCAGCGCAGTGGTGGTGGACTTGCCGTTGGTGCCGGTGATCGCGAGCACCTGCGCCTCCTTGTGGAGGAACCGGTAGGCGAGCTCGATCTCCGCGATCACCGGGATCCCGGCGGCCGCGGCGGCGCGGGTCTCGGGCAACGATGGGACACCGGGCGACATCACGATCAGCTCGGCCGCGAGGTACGTGCTCAGATCGTGGCCGCCGAGGGAGAACCGCACTGGCACTCCCTCGAGCTGCTTGATCTGATCGGCGAGCTTGTCGGCGGGCTTGCCATCGGTGACGACGACGCGCGCGCCCCGTCTGGCGCAGAACTTCGCCACGGCGATGCCGGTCTGGGCGAGACCGACGACGACGACCGTCTTTCCATCGAGGTCCATCATCAGCGCATCTTCAGGGTGCCGAGGGCCACGAGCGCGAGGAGCGCGGAGATCAGCCAGAACCGCACGATGATCTTCGGCTCGTCCCAGCCCTTCATCTCGTAGTGATGATGGATCGGCGCCATGCGGAACACGCGCTTGCCCTCGACCTTCTTGGTCTCGGGGTTCATGCGCTTGGTGGCCTTGTACACGCTGGTCTGGATGATCACCGACACCGCCTCCATCACGAACAGCCCACCGACCACGAGCAGCACGAGCTCGTTCTTGGTCAGCACGGCCATCATGCCGATCGCGCCGCCGATGCCGAGCGATCCGACATCGCCCATGAACACCTGCGCCGGATACGTGTTGTACCAAAGGAAGCCGATCCCGGCGCCGAACAGCGCGGCAGCGAACACGGCGATCTCCTCGATGCCGGGGATCCGCGCGACGTGGAGGTACTCCGCGATCGTGACCTCGGTGCCGCCATGGACGACGAGCGTCGTGCTGACACCGGCGATGTACGCGAACACCATGAAGGTGCCGGCGTTCATGATCGAGGGGCCGATCGCGAGGCCGTCGAGACCATCGGTGAGGTTGACCGCGTTGGCCGTGCCGACCACCACGAACGCGCCGAACGCGACGTACATCCACGCGGGCATCGCGAGATCGGAGGTGTAGAAGTTCGTGAACGGGAGCTGCAGGCGGAGGCGGACCTCCTCGGGCATCACGTTGGAATAGAACAGCCACGCCATCGCGCCGCCGGCGACCGCGAACTCGAGCACCAGGCGGAGCTTGCCGCTGATGCCCTTCTTGTTCTTCTTCGCGACCTTCTCGTAGTCATCGGCGAAGCCGATCGCGCCGAACGCGATGGTCACGGT
>JAYVRN010000779.1:0-3422 GCA_043776275.1 Myxococcales bacterium
ATATTGACCTCCTTGATCTCGTCGTTCGGATCGAGATCGCAGAACGCCTCGAGCCCGTCGCCATCGACGTCGATGTCGGGCGTGCGGCAGCCCGTGTACTTCGCGGTGATCGTGGGCTTGGCCTTGGGCAGCGCGAGCAGCGGGCCGAGGAGGTTCGCGAACGTGGCGTCGAGCAGCGAGTTCTCGGGCAACAGGCCGATCTGCTCCACGGTCAGGCCGCGGATGGTGTCGGCCGTCTTGGCATCGATCACGCCGCCGAGGTGGCCGTTCTTGAGCACCACGGCGGTGCCCTCCTGGACCACGTCGGCCTTGATCGTCGCGCCGGAGATCTTGAGATCGAGCGTGATGCCGTCGGTGACCGGGATCGCGACGCCGAACACCGAAGGACCGGCGTTGAGCGTGAGCGCGCCACCTTCGCTGGTGATCACGCCGTCCTTGAACTCGATGATCGGCTGGGTGGTGCTGCCCGGCACGAACGAGAGCTTGTCGAGGTAGATGTCGGCCTTGCCGGGCTCGTACGGGCTGCACGCGATCGCGTTGCCCATGGCGTCCTCGGTGCGATCGGCGACGCCGTCGCAGTCATTGTCGAGCCCGTCGCCGCAGATCTCCGCGGCGCCCGGGTGGATCGCCGCGCCCATGCCCGGGCGGTCATCGCAGTCACCCGTGGCCGGGCTGTACGTGTCGCCATCGGCATCGGTGGTGTTGCCGCTCGGCTGGTTCTGCGCGTTCTCGTCGGCCTTGCCGTCGCAGTCGTCGTCGACGAGGTTGGTCTCGTTCTCGGTGGCGCCCGGGTGGATCGCGCCGTCGTGATCGTTGCAGTCACCGTTGTCGACGAAGGCCTTCTTGCCGTCCATGTCGGTGTCGGTGACGTACGCGCCGAGATAGATCGCGAACTTCACGCAGGTGTCCGCGGCGGCGGCCGGCAGGTCGAAGAACTCGATCGGGATCACGATCGAGTACGTCTTGAACGAGTCCTCGATCGCGCTCCGCGCGAGGCTCGCGACCGCCGCGAGCTTGTTGTCGGGATCGCCGTCCTTGTCGAGATCGAAGCCATCCGTGGCCGATCCGATCTCGAGGTGAGAGATGACCTGGGCCTGCATGCCCTGGTACGGCGTGATCTCGGTGCCCATGCACTCCGGCTTGGGCGGGAACAGCTCGCTGCCGCCAGCGCCATCATCACCGCACGCGCCGACGAGCGTTGCACCCGCGAGCAAACAGAGACCCGTGATCTTCCTCATCGCGGGGGACTTGAACACGACGGATCCGGCGCGGTCAATCGGAACTCACAGCCGCGCGTACCCCCTGTGAGCCATGGCAGGATGCCGCCATGCGTCGAGGCCTCGGCCTGCTCGTGCTGGCGATCACGTTCGCCTCGGTCTCCCTGGAGGCCCACGTCGCCCCGTCCGTCGACGACAACAACCGATACCTCAAGGTCACCCCCGCTGCGGACCAGGTCCGGGTCGCCTACACGGTGTTCTTCGGCGAGGTCCCGGGTGCCCAGACCCGGCCCTCGATCGATGCCAACCACGATGGCCAGATCTCCGAGGCCGAGGGCCAGGCGTTCGGCACGAAGCTCGCCGGCGAGGTCGCGGCCTCCCTCGAGCTGACCCTCGATGGGACCACCCAGCCAGTGACCTGGTCCACCGTGGCGGTCGGCATGGGTTCCCCGCAGGTCACCGCCGGCACGTTCTCGATCGACATGATCGCCTGGGCCTGCCTGCCCTCGGTTCGCGGCGCGCATACGTTGACGCTCCGCGACCGGTTCCGCGTTCCGCACCCGGGCGAGACCGAGGTCAAGGTCGAGGACGGACCGGGCATCACGATCACGCACACCCGGATCGGCACGATCAGCGACCCCGCGCATGACTATCGCTTCGCCGGCCCGGGCGGCCCACTCATGGACGATGGGCTCGACCTCGCGTTCACGGTCAGCGACACCGCCCCGCTCACCGGGGGCTCATGCACTGGCGCCGCTGCCGGCAAGAAGCCCGTGCCGCGCGGCCTCGTGATCGGCATCGCGATCGCGCTCGCGGCGCTGCTCGCCAGCGGCTACGTCGTGCTCCAGCGGCGGCGCGTGAAGCGCAAGGCCTGAGGGCCAACCTGCGACCCACGAGGGTTCCCGTGCGGGGTGGGTTTGGGCTATCGTTGCGACAACGTGAAGAAGTTCCCGGACTTCGTTCCGCCGACGAAGGTCAGCTATCTGGACCGCGGTCCAACGCTGCACCTGCGTCGGTGCATGCTGCAGGGGGTCGACGACCCGACCGCGGAGTGGACGTTCGACAAGGAGGAGATCCGGATCGGCTCGATGGACGACAACGACATCGTCCTCGCCGATGACACGGTCTCCCGCTACCACTGCAAGATCGTCCAGGACGACACCGGATACATCCTGGTGGACAACCGATCGACCAACGGGACGTTCATCAACAAGGTCCGCGTCCGCGAGGCGTTCCTCAAGCCCGGCGCGGTGCTGTCCGCGGGCCAGAGCCAGCTCCGGTTCAACGCCAAGGAAGAAGAGGTCCAGATCGTCCCGTCTCGCAGCGACCGCTGCGCGGGTCTGATCGGCGGCAATGCGCGGATGCGCGAGATCTATTCGATCATCGAGAAGATCGCGCCCACCGCCACCACCGTGGTGATCGATGGCGAGACCGGCACCGGCAAGGAGGTCGTCGCACAGGCGATCCACTCGCTGTCGCCGCGCTCTCGCAACGATCTGGTGGTGTTCGATTGCGGTGCGGTGCCGCCGAACCTGATCGAGAGCGAGCTGTTCGGTCACGAGAAGGGCAGCTTCACCGGCGCCGTGATGACGCGGCAGGGCCTGTTCGAGCAGGCCGACGGCGGCACGCTGTTTCTCGACGAGCTCGGCGAGCTCCCCATCGATCTCCAGCCCAAGCTGCTGCGCGCACTCGAGCAGCGCGAGGTCCGGCGTGTCGGCGGCGCCAAGGCGGCCAAAGTCGATGTCCGGATCATCGCGGCCACCAACCGCAACCTCGAGGACGAGGTCAAGGCCGGCCGGTTCCGCCAGGATCTGTTCTATCGCCTGAGCGTGGTGCGGCTCCACCTGCCGTCGCTGCGCGAGCGCGCGGACGACATCCCGCTCCTCATGAAGCACTTCTTCGAGCACGGCTCGTACAACAAGCTCCCCACCGGGCAGCCCAAGGTTCGTGCCACCTCGCGGGAGGCGATGACCGCGCTGCAGGCGTACCCGTGGCCCGGCAACGTGCGCGAGCTGGTCAACGTGATCGAGCGCGCCGTCTCGTTCTGCGATGGCCAGCAGCTCGAGCTTTCGGATCTCCCGGACTACGTCCGCACCGCGCGCCCGCCGAGCCACAGCGGCGGCAGCGGCCGGATGCTGGCGCAGCGTCGTGCGGCCACGCAGCCGAGCGGCGCCGGCGCGAACCCGGTGGCGATGGATCCCACCG
>JAYVRN010000780.1:0-3422 GCA_043776275.1 Myxococcales bacterium
TCCACCTCGCCTGGGCGGCGCTCGGCGTGGCGGTGTGGGCACGGCGCAAGCAAAAGGCGAGCGATCCGGCCGCGCTCGTCGTCGGGATGCTGGTGGTCAGCACCGGAGTCCTCGGCAGCGCCGGCCTACGCGGCGCGTTGCCCGCACTCGCACATCTGCCGTGGCTCGCGCTCGCGGCGCTGTCCTTGCACGAGGGCACCGATCGCCGCGCACGCGCTCGGGCGACGATCGCGATCGCGGGTCTGCTCGGGCTCGTTGGGCTGGTCGGCGAGATCGCGGTCCTCGTGGATGCGCTCGCGCTCGTGCTCGTGCTCGCGGGGCGACGTGCGCGCGTGGGCTGGATCGCCGCGGCCGTCGGCGGTGGTCTCGCGATCGCCTCCGCTTTGTGGATCCCCGCGGCGCTCACACTGGTCGCCGGTGATCGCGCCGGAGCGGTCCAGGCCGGCCTTCCGCTCGCGCGGCTCGTGGAGCTGATCGTCCCCGGGTGCTTCGGTTCGGTAGATCCCGATCGTGCGATCGCGGCGCTCGCGGGGACCGCGCCGTGGGCGCCGAGCGTGTTCGTGGGCGTGCCCCTGCTCGCGATGGCCTCGGTCGTCACGCCCGCGCGCCGCGTGCTCGGCCTGATCGTCGGCCTGTCCTGCCTGGCTCTCGTGACCGGGCGCGGCGGCTGGCCCGCGTGGCTCGGCGCGCCCGAGCTGCACCTCGGCGCGCTCGTCCTCGTGCTCGCGGCGCACGCCGGTGCAGGGCTCGATGCCCTGCTCGCCGGCAAGCGACGTGCGGTGCTCTCGCTCGCCGTCGGTGCAGGCTGCAGCGTGCTCGCACTCGGTGCGCTCGGCGCGTTGCGCTCGCGACATCCGGAGGCGTCGCCCGCGATCGATCGCGCGCTCGTCGACGGAGGTTTCGGGGTCGGCTGCATCGCCGTGGTGATCGGGCTCGCGTGGCGCGCTCCGGGTAGAGCGATGCCGTTCGTGCTCGCGCTGCTCGTGCTCCCCGGCGTGGGTGCGTTGCCTCAGGTGATGCCGGTCGCGCCGCGAGCCATCGTCGCGGAGCCGCCGCCGTGGGCGAGCCTCGCGGAGTCCGCGCCTCGCCCGGCGCGCGTGTTCCGCCCGGTGATCCTGCCCGACGTGCCCGACACGCTCGGCGACGCGATGTCCACGCTCCGGGGAGCGTCGCCGTGGCGCTGGGGGCTGGCCGCGGCGCGCAGCGAAGATCCGGCGCGGCTGCCCGATCACGATCAGGTGTGGCTCGCCGCGGCCCGCGAGGGCGGGGCCTTGCTCGATCGGTTCGGCATCGAGCTCGCGATCCTGCCGACCACGGTGGTCACGGGAAACAAGATGACCGAGCTCGGCAGTCGCGGGCGATGGTCGCTGGTGTCGCTGCCGGTCGCGCCGGTGGCGGCCGTGCTCCGCGGCTGGCAGTGGGCGTCGGCGCCGCGCGATGCGATGGACCTGATGTTCGCGCCGGGAGGCGGCACCAACGTGCTGCGAGGGACCGTGGTGCTGAAGGGCGCTGGAGCCTCTCAGGGCGATCGCGGGCCGCCCATCCCGTGCAGCGTCACCACGTGGGAGGAGGGTGACGTCGATCTCGTGTGCACCCCCGCGCTCCCCGGCTACGTGGTGGTCTCGTCGTCACCGGCGGCCGGCTGGACCGTCACCGTCGATGGTCACGCCGCCGACTGGCTGACCGCCGACGTGCTCCGCCGCGCCGTGGCAGTGGAGCCGGGCATGCACCACGTGCACTGGCGCTATGCCACGCCGGGCGCGCGGCTCGGGCTCGGGCTCGCGCTGATCGGGCTGCTCGGCCTCGTCGCGTTGTGGCTCGGCACGCGCAAGCTCCCGCCGTCCGTCGACGTCAACTGATCGCCGCGCTGCTCGGCCGATCGTCGGGGCCGCACACCTTGTCGAGCGTCTCACGCGAGGACTTCTGCGTGCCGTTCGCGATGCCCCACACGGTCTCGACGACACGCTCGTTCCACGGGGTGGCGATGCCATGGGTCTTGCCGCGCGTCACGATCTCGCCGTTGAGGAAATCGATCGCCGGGGTCCGGCCACGCTCGATCGCGGCGAGCATCGACGAGCGCATCCGGCGATAGCGCAGACCCACGGCGAGGAGCAGCGCGTGCTTGGCGGTCAGGCTCATCGAGAGCGTCGCCGAGCGATCCGCCTCGGTGAGCGAGACCCAATCGAGATCGAGCGTGCCGGCGACCTTCTCGAGCGCGATCCCCTCGGCCTTCGCGACCGCCACGCACTCCGTCATGATCTCGAGGGCGAGCCGCCGATACCGGCGCTGCCGGACGAGTGGGCCGAGCCGATCACCGGCGATCGTCCCGAGCGCCGAGACCGCACAGTTGAGCGCGAGCTTGCTCCACCGTGCCCCCCGGAGGTTCTTCGACAGCGTGACCGGCCCCACCGCCTCGAGGAGCTCACCGATCCGGCGGACGTCGGCATCGATCTCGCCCGACAGGCGCCCGAGCTGAAACCCGCCGGCGGCCGTGCGCTCGTAGCGCCCGGGCTCGGGCATCGAGGCGCCCCACGCGACGATGCCGCCGATCACGCGGTCCGCGCCGACGATCGCGGCGATCCGCTCCTCGCACAGGCCGTTCTGGAGCACGACCACCTGAGCGTCCTCGACGAGGTGCGGCAGCGCCGTGCGCGCGGCCTCCTCGACGTTGGGCGGCTGGGTGGCGAGGATCGCGAGGTCGTACTTGCCTTCGGGGGCCGGGGAGACCCAGCCACGCACGGTGCGCTCCTCGCCATCGTCGACGACACGAAAGCCGGCCTTGTCGACGGCCGCGCGGATCAACGCGTTGGTCGACACGGCCGTGACCGCGGAGCCGACCTCCATCAGCGTGGACGCGACGATGCCACCGATCCCACCGGCGCCCATTACGAGGATCCTTGGCTGCGGATTCATGAGTGCTTCGCTAACGATATCCCGGGGCGACTTTGGGGAAATCGTCGGGAGGGGATACAATTCTGCCCGTCCATGCAGATCACCTTTTGGGGGGTCCGGGGGAGTTACCCGGTGCCCGGCGCTGCCACCGTGCGGTACGGCGGTCAGACGTCGTGCGTGGAAGCCCGCTCGGCCAAAGGCGAATGCGTGATCGTGGATGCCGGCACCGGCATGCGCGCCCTGGGCAACAAGCTGATGCGCGAGGCCACCGGCCCGCAGCGGTACAACGTGCTCCTGTCGCACGTGCACTGGGACCACATCCAGGGCCTGCCGTTCTTCTCGCCCGCGTACGTCCCGGGGACCCGGATCGCGGTCCACGCCCTGCTGACCGCCGCCGACGAGCTCAACTCCGTGATCGGTGGCATCACGCGCCACGAGTTCTTCCCGATGCCGCTCGAGGCCGTGCCCGCGGTGTTCGACTTCCATCAGGTCGAGCCCGGGATCGAGTTCGATCTCGGGTCGTTCCACGT
>JAYVRN010000781.1:0-11784 GCA_043776275.1 Myxococcales bacterium
GAGCAGGTGCGCGAGGCGCTCGATGACCTCGAGATCGTTCGGCGCCTGTGCGAGCACGCTGCGATACATGTCGATCGCCGCGGCGTTGTCGCCGAGCTCGACGGTGGCGAGCTGTGCGGCGCGGAGGCGCATGTCGCGGCGCGTGTTCTGATCGAACGGGAGGCGCGCGGCCTCGATCAGGGTGTCGACGGCGGCGCGGGCGCGGCCACCGGTGCGATACAGATCGACGAGAGCGTCGATCGCCCACTTGGCGACGGCATCGACGGAGCGCGCGCTCTTCACGCTCGCGGTGCCACGCCACGCGGCGGTGGCGCGACCGAGCACGGCGGACAGGATCTGCAGGGCCTGCTCGCGATCGCCGAGCTTGCTGGCGACCTCGGCGGCGCCGACCAGCGAATCGAGATCGCGGCCGTCGGCATCCGAGAGCCGGCGGAGCGCCTCGAGCAGCTGCGGCGTGGAGCCCTGATCGCGCTCGAGCGCGACCAGCTCGGACAGCCACGCGGTGCGCTCTCCACCGAGCTCGAGCGCCTTGCGCTGCGCCTTGGTGGCCGCCGCCTTGTCACTGCGCTGATCGCGGTGGAGCGTGGCGAGGCGGTGGAAGAAGCTGGCGCCGACCGAGGTCGGGAGCTTCTGCTTGTCGAGGGCCGCGCCGAGCGCGCTCGCGAACGCATCGTGTGCGCTCGCCTTCGCCGCGGCGACCTCGAGGATCCCGAGGAGCTCGTCATCGAACGCCTCGCGGACGCCGGCGTGGCGCACCACGACCGACGCCGCATCATCCCAGCGGCCGAGCTGGCTGCCGAGGCTGGCGAACGCGTGGGTGGCGCGGCGGTTGCCGGGCTCCACCGCCGCGACCTGCGCATAGGCGTCGGCGGCGCCGGGCGGATCGGCCAGGTGATCGGCGACGATATCGGCGTACGACATGCGCAGGCGCGCGGCCTCGCGCTGATCGGTGCCGAGGGCATCGATCGCCTCGCGGTACGCGAACGCCGCGGTGAGGTGATCGCCCGTGGTCTTCGCGAGCGAGACCAGCTGGTTCTCGATCAGCTGATCGCGCGGTGACAGCGGGAACGCCTTCGCGAGATCGGCGAGCGCGCCGGGGGCGTCGTGCTTGTGCTCGAGGCGCAGCTGCGCGGCCTCGCGGAGGAGGGCGAGCTTGGTTCGATCGTCCTTCGCTTCGGCGAGCCGGGCGGGGAGCAGATCGAGGACGCCGCCAAGATCTCCGTTGATCCGCATCGCCTGGGCGAGCGCATCGGCCGCACCCGCGCGGGTGGCCGGCGTCTCGAGCAGCGCGGTCAGGCCGGCGCGGGCCTCCTTGCTCGCGGGATCGATCGCGATCGCGTTGCGGTACGCCGTGAGCGCACGCGCTTCTGCGCTCAGGTGCTCGCGCAGCGCATCGCCGAGGCGCACGAGGCGCGCGACGGTGCGAGACGTGGCGCGGCCCGAGGAGGTCTCGAGCAGATCGGCCATCTCGGCCCAGCGCCCGGTCTCCGCGAGGAGATCGGCGAGGGCGGTGATGCCCTCCTCGTCGTCCTGGTGATCGGCGACCACGCGCTGCCACGCACTGATCGCGGCGTTGAGATCCTTGCGCTGGAGGTGGTGGACGAGCGCGACGCGCACGAGATCCGCGCGCTTCTGCATCGGCGCGGTGACCTTGTTCGCGCGGCTCTCGAGGGCGGCGACGAGATCATCCCAGCGCTGCTGGGTCTCGAGGATGCCGATCCGTGCGTCGAGGCCGGAGAGATCGCTCGGGTCGCTATCGATCCGACGCTCCCACAGCGAGAGGGCGCGCTCGGTGTCACCGAGAGACTCGGCGAGCTTGGCGGCCTCTGACAGGATCGCGCTCCGTGCGCCTTCATTGGCCTCGAGGTGGGCCTGCCGCTCGAGGACGCCGAGGCGCTCCTTCGGACGGTTGGTCTGTGCATAGAGGGCCGCGAGGCGACGGGCGACGCCGAGCTGCTCGTGCTCCGAGGCACCGCTGATCCCGGACGCCTCGACGAGGAGCTTGATCGCGGCCTCGGTGTCCTGGAGGCGCTCGAGGCGCGTGCGCGCGGATTCGCCGAGCAGCTCCACGCGACGCGTGGGCTCCTGCGATGCGCGTGCGGCGTTCGCGACGCCATCGGCATAGCGATCGTGGTGACCGCCGCGATCCGCGAGCTGGCGCAGCTTCTCCTCGGTGGCCGACGACTCCGGCGACATCGCGAGGAGCGCGGCATAGTGATCCATCGCGGCGGGGAGATCATCGAGCTCGGCGAGGCGGGAGCCGGCCTCCTCGTGGAGCGGCCCACTCGCGGCGGGATCGATCGCGATCACGCGCTCGAGCACGCGGATCACCTCGCGCGGACGCGTGGTGGCGTCGTAGTGCGCGCGCAGCAGATCGAGGGCGTTCTCGCGGACCGTGGCGGTCGCCGCGGGTGATTCGATGATCCGCTCGAGCAGCGCGGTGCTCTCCTTGTCGTCGTCGGCCTCTGCGAGGAGCGGCCGGGCAGCGGCGAGGGCGCGCGCGGGATCCTTCAGGCTATCGAGCCAGACCGACGAGATCCGGGCGCGGCTGCGCTCGCGTTCTTTCTTGCCCTGACCGTCGAGACGGCTCTCCCACAGCTCGATCAGATCGGCCCATCGCTCGTGGCGCTCGAGCAAGCGCTCGAGGCTCTGGCTGATCTGCACGTCATCCGGGGTCAGCGGGAGCAGCAGCTGGTAGTACCCGATCGCCTTGTCGGGCTGGTTCGCGACGTCCTTTGCGAGCTGCGCGGCCTCGCGGAGCAGGCGCACGCGGCGCGCCTTGTCCTTCGTGGATGCGACGGCGCGATCGTAGAGCCCGAGGGCATCCGCCCATCGCTCGGCGACGGTGTAGATCACGCTCAAGCGCTGCAGCGCGGTGTCCGAGGAGGGTGCGAGCGCCGTGACGCGCACGAGGATCTTCTCGAGCACGGTGGGGTCGTCGCCGAACCACTCGTCGCAGAACCCGCCGGCGCGCTCGCCGATCATCTCGGCGACGGACGGCTCGGGACTCTTCGCGAGCGTCTCGTTGTACAGCGCGACGATCTCGTCGGGCTTGTCGAGATCAGCCGCGAGGCCTTCGACTTCTTCCCACGCGCTGACGGCGTGCGGAGAGTGGGTGACAGCAGCAGCGGCATCCTTGAACTGAGAAAGGTCGGCCATGGGCTCCTCGCTCTGTCGTGCGCACGAACCCCGATCGCGCGCCGAGAGGCAGAACGAAAATGTAACGCGATCCCGCCGGCTTGGATCCGGGAGTGGTCCGAAATCACACGGCGCTCGGCGGCTCGCTCAGAACGATCGGTGCACACCGAGCACGGCAGACACCGGACCCTGAAACGCGAGCGGCAGGCCGAACGCCGTACGGCGGCCGACGTCGTGGCCATCCGTGTCCTTCAGGAACACGAGGTCCTCGTAGGTCCCGCCCTCGATCGGCCGGACCAGGGCCGAGGCGTACAGCTCGTCCACGCTGGTGGACTGGGCGCGATCGAAGGCGTTGAACACATCGAGGGTGACGTCGAAGCCCTCCCAGCGGGCCGCCAGCCGCACGTTGGCCTGGGACAGCATCGGCCCCCGGCCGATCGACCCGCGCGGCACGAGCGAGATCACGCCGAGATCCGTGTCGGCGAACGCGCTGCGGGGACGCCCGCTGGCGACAGTCAGCCGGGTCGACAGCTCGAGCGCGACTGGGCCGAGCCGCCCGCGGCGATCGGCCTCCACGAACACCCGCTGGCCGACGTCGGTGGGCAGCCGCCCCATCTCGTTGCCGGAGGTCAACGCGGCATCACCCGTGCCATCGAACGCGTCGCCGTTGTAGAGGATGGTGCCCTGGCGGGGGTCGAAGGGGCCCAGGAAGTTTCCGATCGTCTTGCCCACCAGGTAGCCGGCGCGCAGGGTCAGCTTGCCGGTCGGCGTGGTGGCGATCTCGGCGGCGAGCAGCTCGGACGAGCGCCGCGCGGGCAGGCCTTCCGTGCGGCCGGGGTTATTGAAGCCGTCGGGCGTGGTCTCCAGGCCGCGCCGCAGCCATCGGCCCTGGGCCCAGGCGGTGACCCGGAACGTCCGTGACAGCCCGAGCTCGATCCCCGCGGTCAGCTCGTCCTGCGCCATCGGCCGGATCCCACTGGTCACGGAATACGCCGCGCCCGGATCGACCTCGCGGGTATCGGAGAACCCCATGGCGTCGTGCACGGTGGGGTCGCGCCGGATCACGGTGGCGCCGATCCCGGCCGGCAACATCACGTAGCTCCGGCCAAAGCTCGTCCACACCCGCGAGCGGCCGCCGCCGAGGGGGTCCCACGCGAAGCCACCCCGCGGCGCGATCTGGTTCGAGAAATGGAGGCGGGGGCCCACCCACATCAGGTCCCATCGGAGCCCGCCATCGACCTTCAGGTCATCCTGAGGCGTCCAGGTGTCCTCGACGTACGCGGCGGTGTAGCGGGTGCGATAGGTCAGCTCCGACGTGGACGCATAGCCGCACGAGGCGTGGGCCACCGGCTCGCAGCTGCCGTGGTAGTAGCGCAGCTCGTCGAGGTGGCCGTCGAACAGCGAGCGCGTCTGCACATCGCCGGTCAGCCGCGCGGTGTTGACGAGCCGCGAATCCTCGAGCGTGGCCCCTGCGCGGAGCGTGGTGTGGCGATCGAGCTGGTGCGTGACCTCCGCCGTCGCGGTCGGCCGATCTCCAACGAGATCAAGCAAGGGCCCGGCGCCTCCGCTCGCGAAGTATCCGAACGGGACCTGGCAGGTCTCGATGTTCGGGTACGTGTTGTCGTGACAAACCTGCGTGAGGGCCGGATCGTCGGCCAGCGTGGTGGGGATGTACGCGGTGAGCGCCTGCGGCAGGTTCGCGGCGGCCGGGTCGTGCGCGGCCTCGCGGTGCACGCTGCGATGCCACGCGAGCTGGAATCGCGCGTGGGTGCGCTTCCACGTGCCTTCGTACGTCGCGATGCCGTCGCCGATCCAGTCGGTGCGATCGAGGCCCGCCGCCTGCTGGGTCGCGTTCGCGAGGAACCGCGTGCCGCGGCTGGTCTGTCCGATCAAGGTCAGGGCGAGGTGGTGCGGGCCACGATCCCAGCCCGCGCGCGCCATCGCCGGGACCAGGTACCCGGTGGTCTCGTCGGTGGTCTCGAGCACGAGCTGCGTCACCGGCGCTCCGGGCAGACCATCGATCCCGCCGTCGCCATCGGCGTCGACGAGCCGCGACGTGCGCCAGGTGAAGCTCGTCCTCGCGATCGCGGGGGCGATCCCCGCCGCGTACCACGCGGTACCGCCGGCGAGCCCACCGAGCGGGCCGGTGGCGACGATCGCGGCCGACAGATCGGGACCGGCGTCCGCGGTGAGGCGGCGCAGGAAGTAGCTCCCACGTGCGATCGGCCTGCGCCGGCTCTCGGCCGTCAATCCGCCCCACACCGTGGCCTCGATCTCGTGATGCGTGGTGCCGCGGCGCAACGTCGCATCGATCGTGCCGCCGGTGCTGGTGCGATCGTGCGCCGCGAAGCCGCCTGCGGTGACCGTGATCCCGTCGAGGAAGCTCAGCGGGACGCGGGTGTCGGCGCCGCCGGTGCGGATCGAGTCCGCCGGTGCACCTTCGATCGTCCAGCGGTTCTCGAGACCGGTGGCGCCACCGAAGGTCGTGCCCACATCATCACGTGCCGCGCCGAGCGCGAACTGCGCGATCGCATCATGCGTGGCATCGGAGACGGGGAGCCGTCGGAGGTACGTCGCGGGCAGCCAGGTCGAGAGGGCGAACGGCGGCGTCGCATCGAAGGGATCGGAGACGGTCGCACAGCCGAACGTGTGCGGCTCGTCGCAGCTGCCCTCGGGCGCCGGCTGCGGATGTTTGCCGCCCACGCCGAACAGCTCGCGCGGATCATCGGCATGCGCGGAGCGCTCGGCATGGCCCACGAGGCCCACGACTGCGGCGGCGAGCGCGACGCTTCGGCGCACGCTGCGACGGTAACACGGTCCACGACGGCGTAACGTCTCCTCGGGTGACGACATCCAAGCGCACCGTGACGACCGTGACGATCGATCCTGCGATCCGCGACCTGCGTGTCACGGCGGTCAATCAGGCGCCGGTCGCCATCCGGGGCGCGTATGTCCTGTACTGGATGATCGCGGCGCGGCGGTCCCACCACAGCTTCGCCCTCGATCACGCGATCGCCCGCTCGATCGAGCTCGGCCGGCCGCTGATCGTGCTCGAGCCGCTCCGCGTGGGCTATCCGTGGGCGAGCGATCGGATGCACGCCTTCGTGCTCCAGGGCATGGCGGACAACGCCGCCGCGTTCGCTGCCGCGGGCGTGACCTATCATCCCTATGTCGAACCCACGCTCGGGCACGGCGCCGGCCTGCTCGAGGCCCTCGCGCGCGAGGCGTGCCTGGTGATCACCGACGAGCAGCCCGGCTTCTTCTTGCCGAGGATGGTCGCCGCTGCGGGCCGAAAGCTCGCGGTGCGCCTCGAGCAGGTGGACGGCAACGGGATCCTGCCGCTCCGTGGATCTGCGCGCGCCTGGCCGAGCGCGGCGGTGTTTCGACGGCACCTGCAGAAGACGATCGGCCCCCACCTCATGGCGCGGCCGAACGCGCGCCCACTCGCCAGGCTCGGCAAGCAGGTCCGCGGCGGCAAGCTCCCAGCGGCGATCTCGGCGCGATGGCCCGCCGCGAGCCCGGCGCTCCTCGCCGCCGATCCCGCAGAGCTCGCGCGGCTCCCGATCGATCATGCGGTCCGGCCCGTGCCGGCGCTCCCCGGGGGCGCGAACGCCGCGGAGGCGCTGCTCGACGCGTTCGTCGCCGAGCGCCTCGCGCACTATGGAGACGGGCACAACCATCCCGACGACGACGCGGCGAGCGGGCTGTCGCCATACCTCCACTTCGGCCAGATCTCGGCGCACGACGTGGCCGAGCGCGTGTGGGCCGCGGCGGACTGGGATCCCTCGCGGGTCGCGCTCGCCAAGGTCACGGGCTCGCGCGAGGGCTGGTGGGGGCTGCCGCCCGGGTCGGAGTCGTTCCTCGACGAGCTGATCACGTGGCGCGAGCTCGGCTACGGGTTCTGCTTCCACCGCGCCGACTATGATCAATGGACCTCGCTCCCAGAGTGGGCGCAGGCCACGCTCACCGAGCACGCGAGCGATCCGCGCCCGGTGCGGTACACGCCGAAGCAGCTCGAGGCCGCCGAGACCGAGGATCCGGTGTGGAATGCGGCGCAGCGCCAGCTGGTCAGCGAGGGCCGGATCCACAACTACCTGCGGATGCTGTGGGGCAAGAAGATCCTCGAGTGGTCGCCGAGCCCCAAGCGCGCGCTCGCGACCTTGATCGAGCTCAACAACAAGTACGCGATCGACGGTCGCGACCCGAACTCGTACAGCGGGATCTTCTGGACGCTCGGCCGCTTCGATCGGCCGTGGGCTCCGAACCGGCCGATCTTCGGCTGCATCCGCTACATGTCCTCGGCCTCGACGCTGAAGAAGCTGCGGCTCAAGCAGTACCTCGCGCGCTGGTCACCGCCACCGGCGCAGGGCCGGCTGCTGTGAGCGCCAGCGACGCGGTGCGCTGCAACCGCTCGGCGCTGTAGCGCCCGTCGACACGGGCACGGGCACGGGCGCAGGGTTCGTTTCGAAACCTTCGGTTTCTCAACGCCCTGCGCGTCAGTGATCGTGCGTGTCGTGGTCGTGATCGTGACTGCAGCCCGGGCCGTGCTGGTGCTCGTGCTTGTGGTTCGCCATCTCTTCGCGGACCTTGGCCATGTCGAGCTTCTGCGCCTGGCCGACCAGCTCGTCGAGCGCGGCCGCGGGCAGCGCGCCGGACTCGCGGAACAGGAGGACGCCGTCGCGGAACAGCATCAACGTGGGGATCGCCTGGATCTGCGCGGCCCCGGCGAGCTCTTGCTGCGCCTCGGTGTCGACCTTGCCGAACGTGACGTCTGCGTACTTCTCGGACGCGGTCTCGAACACGGGCGCAAACGCCCGGCACGGGCCGCACCACTCGGCCCAAAAATCGAGCAGGACGATGCCGCCCTTCTCGATCGTCTTCTGAAAGTTCTCCTGGGTGATCTCGACGGTAGCCATTTCCAGGAACATGGCGCGTCGTCCGCGTGTAGGCAAGGCCGAGCGCGAACGCTCGTGGGGCGAGCCCGCTCGATCGGCCAGGTGGCACGGTCGTTGCTCCTCGTCCTGGAATGTCCACTCACAACGCGGTCGTCGTTGCCTACGACTTCAGCCACACCGGTCATGCCGCGCTTCGCCGCGCGGTCACGTTGGCCGCGGCGGCACCGAACCACGTGCTCCATGTGGTGTGCGTGGTCAGTGCGCACGCGCCGATCCCGAGCATCCCGGCCTACGACGGCGTCGACTACGTCTATGCCGCGCGCGTGCAGGAGGCGCTGACCACCGCGGTGCACGACGAGCTCGTTCTCGCCGCCCCCGCGCACCGCGTGGACTTCTTCGTCCATGCTCGCCTCGGCAAGCCCGCCGACGAGATCCTGTGGTTGGCCCGCGACGTGGGCGCCGACCTGATCGTGATCGGGAGCCACAGCCTGCACGGCCTCGAGCGGCTGGTGCTCGGCTCGGTGTCCGAGTCCGTGGTCCGCGATGCCTGCTGCAGCGTCGAGGTCGTGCGCTCCAAGGCGTATGGCGATGTCGAGCTGATCCCGGTGATCGAGGTCCCCGAGCACGATCACACGTACCTGCCGCCCCACCGCTACGAGTACGCAGACACCCGCGTGCAGATGCGGCCCGCGGACTGGCCGCTCTACTAACAGGACCGGTTCGAGCGCGGGAACGGTGCTAGCCTTCAGGCGTGAAGCTGCGGATCACCTACAACGCGCCTGTCGTCCTCACGTTCGCCCTGCTGGCGCTGGTGGTGACGTTCCTGCCGGTCGAGACGCGCGTGCACTACTTCGCCGCGCATCCGAAGTTCATCGACTGGACCAGCTATCTCGGCCTGTTCACGCACACCCTCGGTCACGCCAACTGGGAGCACTACATCGGCAACTTCATGCTGATCCTGCTGCTCGGGCCGATCCTCGAGGAGCGGCACGGATCGGTGACGTTGCTCGTGATGATGCTGATCACTGCGCTGGTGACCGGGCTCGCGAACGTGGCGCTGTCGAGCAACCCGCTGCTCGGCGCGAGCGGCATCGTGTTCATGATGATCCTCCTGGCGTCGACGGCGAACATCAAGTCGGGCGAGATCCCGCTGACGTTCATCGCGATCGCCCTGATCTATCTCGGGGGCGAGGTCTATCGCGCCGTCAAGAACGACGACAACGTCTCGCACATGGCCCACCTGATCGGCGGGCTCGCGGGTGCGGCGTTCGGCTTCCTCGGCGCGCGCGGCAAGGGCGCCGGCGGCAAGCCGGTCAAGGATCTCGGGCTCCCCACGGCGAAGGTCGCCGAGGTCCAGAAGCTCAAGCCCAAGCTCCCGGCGTAGCAGGCTGCTGAGAGACGGCTGCTAGCGCACGAGTGTCAGAATGATCAAGGGACTTGAGAAGTTTCGCGGAAGGCCACGCGCCACGACTTCTGAGATCCGAGCTCTTGAACAGAAGTTTGAGCGGCTTCCTGCGGACTATCGAGCTTTTCTTCTCACGATGAGTGGTGGTTCTGGCGACGTCGGGCCAGCGTATCTTGAGCTGTGGGGTGCTGCCGAACTGGTCGAAAATAATGCGGGATATAGCTACTTCAAGGAATCTGCCCCCGGCCTTGTGCTGATTGGCTCCGATGGCGGCGGGGAAGGATTCGGTTTCGACACGCGCGCGCAGCCCGCTCCAATAGTGATGATTCCCTTCGTCTCGTCCGGCTGGTTGGATGCGTTGGAAGTCGCTAGCGGGTTTGGTAAATTTCTCGAAAGGCTCGCCGCTGGCTACGACATTTTCGGCAGCCCGTCGGTCCCAGTGTCACGGACCGCGAAGAAGGGCTAGTTGTCCGGCGCGGATGGTCGGAGAGCCGTTAAAATCCTGCGCTACACTGGGCCCTGAGCGCACCTGGCCACTCCATCACGCCACAGCGTCATCGCCGGGGCAGCGGTCGCTGCCTTCGGGGGCAAACGCCAGCCGGATCTGACGTTCTGGAGCAGCGGTCGCCGATCGAGCGTGGATGTGGCTGTCTGCAATGACTCGCCGTGGGAAGGCGTCACCGCCTACTCCACCATCGGCGTTTCAGACGTCCCCTTGATCCTCGACGGTCGAGACATCGGCCTACGCACGGAGATCGTGGGGGCGTGCGGCTCGAACGAACCACGCTTCGCGAACTGCCTCGCTGCCGCAGCGTTTTGTCCGTCGCTTATCCAATCCCCGCCACCGCCGAGGAATGGCTGATGACACGACTCCCGGCGGACCTCGAGAGCACCCTCGAGCGGCTTGATGTCCTTGACCGCCGCGGCGATGTCCTCTGACCGATCTCGGCGGCGCTACTCAAGTTCTCGACCTCGCGGTTCTATGCGCGTGGTGCCTTGCTCCCGAATCGGGCCCCGCTACGAAGCGAACCCGCCTGGCTGCTCAGGCGGGTTCCGACGTTTCGGCCGGGCTTCGAGTCGGTCGGGGAGGTCTTCCGCTCAAGGGTCGCGTCGCGACCAGTAGCCTGGACGACGGCTTGTATGAGCGAGCGCCAGGATCACGAGCTCATCACCGGTCACCTGATAGGGGATGGTGAACGGGAAGCGGTCGAGCACGGCGACGCGGCGGTCTGGACGGCTCTTCCACTGAGGCGCGCCTTCCGGAAAGCGGAGGATCGTCGCGAACACCGCATCGATCTCGTCTTCGAGCTCGGCGCCCAACCCGATCTGACGGGCCTCGTAGTAGTCGACCTCGTGATCGATCTCGATGATCGCGAGGCGATGGATGCGCAGGTTCATCGACCGGCGCGTGCGGCACGACGCTGACGGACATGCGCTCGATACTCGTCCAGCGTCATCGTGTCGGCGGTCCCGGCGTCGACCTCGGCGCCGCGACGCTCGACCTCGGCGTCCCAGGCCTCGGCTGCGCCGGGCTCGGGTTCGCCGTCCAGACTGCGCAGCAGCTCGAAGGCGAGCTTCGCTCGCTCCTCCACCGGGAGGCGCAGGATCTCGGCGAGCATGTCGGTGGCGGCCACAGGACCATCGTAGCACTTGTCGATCGGTCCGAGCGGAGGCTCTCATCCAGCGATCCGCCACTCGCACGCGATAACCGGCTGCAGCGCTTCGGTGCCTTGCTCCCGGATCGGGCCCCGCTCTCTTTGCGAACACCTGAGAATCCCTGGGAGAGCTACCGCTCCCAGGGATTCGACGGTTTCGGGCCTGCATATCGCTCAGGACGGCGGTGAACACGTGCCTGACCTCGAACCAGACCCAGTCTTGCTTCCGGATCACCGCGCGGCTCCCGGGGCTGGGCATCGGCGGCCCCGTGAAGCGAGCGCCCTACGAGCGCTGCGAGGGGTTGTTCCCCTGGTTCGTGTTTCGTAACCAGGGAAATGGCGTGTTCCCGGCGACGCCGACGGTGAAGTACCAGCCGGTTCCGCTCGAATCGGACCAGGGAGACTCGTCGCTCACGGGCCCCAACCTGTTCGCCGAGAACCACGCGGTCATGGACTTCGACGGCGACGGCTGGCTCGATGGTGTCGTCCACGGCGAGATCTCCACCAGTGAAAATCCAGACGCCTGGTACGTCTGGCTTGGTGACGGCAGCGGGCAGATCGGACCGAAGCGCTACTACTTCCCGACCCGATCCCACAGCCCGGACAACAATCGGATCTCCGCCTCCGATGGCACGATGTTCGGCCAGAGGATGGGCACGCTGGACCTCAACGGGGACGGGCTCCCCGACCA
>JAYVRN010000782.1:0-11770 GCA_043776275.1 Myxococcales bacterium
AAATGATGGCCTGAGGGTTGCGATAGCTCCCCAGCGTGCAGACCACGACGCCCACCACGACGCCCACCACCACGCGAGATCGGTTGATCGTCGAGCACACGGAGATCGCGCGCCGGATCGCGCTCAAGATGGCACGACGGTGCCCCGACTGGGTGGCCCGCGAGGACATCGTGGCAGCGGGCATGCTGGGCCTGACCGAGGCGGCCGCGCGCTACGACGATACGCGCAAGGAGCCGTTCCTCTCGTTCGCCGAGCACCGGATCCGCGGCGCGATCCTGGACGAGCTGCGCCGCGGTGATCTGTTGCCGCGCCGCGTTCGTCAGGTGGCGCGCAAGATCGGCAATGCGATCCGCGAGCTCGAGAACGCGGGGGAGCAGGCGAGCGACGCGCGCGTGGCGATGAAGCTTGGCGTCTCCGTCGAACGCTATCGCAACGGGCTCTCCCACCTTGTCCATGTCGACGTCGAGCCGCTCGACGAGAAGTCTCTGACGATGCGCACGGGCCTCGAGATCGCTCCGGACGAGGCTGCCTCACGGACCGAAGAGATCACGCGCGTCAACGCGGCGCTGCAGCTGCTCGAAGAGCGTGACGTGACCATCCTTGGTCTCCACTACATCGAGGACCTGACCTACCAGGACATCGCGCGGACCCTCGGGATCACCCCCTCGCGTGTGTGCCAGCTGCTGTGGCGCGCCGTCGAGCGGCTGCGCGCACACCTCGGCGTCACCGAGGTCGCGACGGAGGCTGATGCCCGGACCCTCCGCGCCACCGCAGCCTGATCGGGCGGGCTGGCGTTCACACGCCGAGCATGACAGCCTGTGGCCTCTCACCATGGGCGAGGATCCCGTACGCGTCAGGGTGATGGTGGTCGAGGACGATGTGGAGGTGGGCAAGCTCCTCGCGCGGAAGCTGAGCGCGGACGGACACGACCACGAGATCCTCGAAGATCCGCGGCCCGTGCTCGAGCGGCTCGAGGCCGGCGAGGATGGTTGGGATGTCGTGATCCTCGATGTCGGCCTGCCCGGGATGAGCGGCATCGATGTGCTGCGGCGGTTTCGCGAGGCTGGGTCGATGGCCTCGATCATCATGCTCACGGGCGACGACAGTGCGCAGACCGCCACCACCTGCATGCGCGCCGGCGCGTTCTACTACCTGACCAAGCCGTTCCGCCCATACGAGCTCGGCGCCATGGTCGAGTCCGCGGCCCGGTACTCCACGATGCGCCGTCAGCTCGCGGCGGCCCGCGCACCGCAGCTGAGCGGGGTGGATCACTCTGCCGATCGCCTGCTCGTCGGTACCTCGACGGCGATGCGTCGGCTCCGCTCCGCGCTCGACCGGCTCGCCGGCCAGGACGTCTCGATCCTGATCCAGGGTGAGAGCGGCACCGGCAAGGAGCTCGTCGCGCGCGCACTCCACTTCCGCGGCATGCGTCGCGCGAAGCGGTTCGTGGCGCTCAACTGCGGTGCGATCCCCGAGTCCTTGATCGACAGCGAGCTGTTCGGCCACACGCGGGGCGCGTTCACCGGCGCCACGAGCGACCGTCCCGGCGTGTTCGTCGAGGCCGATGGCGGGACCCTGTTCCTCGACGAGATCGGCGACATGCCGCTCGCCGTGCAAGCGCGGCTCTTGCGCGTGTTGCAGGAGAGCGAGGTCCGCCCAGTGGGCGGCAACGTCGAGCGCAAGATCGATGTCCGCGTGATCGCGGCTACCCACGTCGACCTCGCGAGTGCGGTCGACGTCCAGAAGTTCCGCCAGGATCTGTTCTATCGGCTCAACGTCGTCGTGCTCCAGGTCCCGCCGCTGCGCGATCGGCTCGACGATCTGCCGCTCCTCGCCGCGCACTTTCTCGAGAAGCACGGCGGAGCCACGCCCCCGAGCCTCTCCCCCGACGCCCTCGATGCGATGACCGGCTACGCCTGGCCCGGCAACGTGCGCGAGCTCGAGAACGCGATCATGCACGCGATCGCACTGCACCACACGGACGTGATCGGCCCCGAGTCACTGCCCGCATCGATCAGCCATCGCTCCGCGCCCCCCGGCACCTCGGTGGCGCGCGACGACGGCGAGCTCGAGCCGCTGACCGAAGCGAAGCGTCGCGCGAGCGGCGCCTTCGAGAAGCGCTACCTGATCGCTGCGCTCGAGAAGGCGAAGGGCTCGGTGTCCGAGGCCGCACGGCTCGCGGGCCTAGATCGCACGAACTTCCGGCGGCTGCTCCAGCGCCACGGGCTCGACGCGACCACGTTCAAGCCGTGACTTGTCCCGCTCCGGGGTTGCTCTGCGCCTGGCATTCCGTGTGTGCGATAGCAACGTCGGTCAGGGCGCCCGTCGTCTGCGGCGAAGCAGCGCGAACACGATCAACCCCACACCACCACCCGCATCTCCCGCGCCGCATCCCCCGCAGCCCGTGTCGGCGTGATCGACCGTTGCGTAGATGTGGCTGGTCACCACGATCCGCTGGTTGGCATCGTTGATCAGCTCGACGCGATAGCGGTGCCCGCCGTTCGCGGTGTCCTCGTACTTGAACGTGGCGTCGTCTGACGTCACCTCGAGCTGAGCGATCTGGACGCCATCGCGCCAGATCTGAGCGAAGTTCCCCGCGCCGCCGGCGACGTGGATCGTCAGGGCCGCGGTGTCGACCGCGTGGTCCTCGTCGCCGATCTCGAACACGTCGGCGCCGTCGTGCAGCGTGAACTCGACGAGGGGATCGTCCGGGCCGCGGAGCTGGACGATCGTGCGTCCGTGCTTGATCGCGTCGACGATCGCGGCCTCGGACAGCCCATCGGAGAGCACGAGGGTGGTCGGGCTCCCGAGGGGCGTATCGGTCGCGCCCGTGCCCATGCCGGCGCGGTGATCGTCGCTGCCGCCGATCGCGGCGATGTGATGGCCGGCGGTGAGCTGGGTGTCCCACAGGGCGATCGCCGACGGCGTGAACGCGCGCTCGACGAACTCCCACTTGCCGGTGATCACCTCGAGGCCGTTGACCTTGCTCCAGTCCGTGTCCGCGTGGCGCCACGCGCAGCCGATGCACGCGCCGCCGAGGTCGAGCGTGGGATGGTTGACGATGAACGCGCCGCCCTGGGCCTGCACCTCGGTGAGCACGGCGCCGATCGCGCGCGCCTGGTGGCCGATCCGGTGATCGATGTACGCGCTGGTGCCGACCGAGTTGCCGTGCCCTGCATAGGTCGTGATCTCGGCGCCGCGCAGGAACAGGAAGTTCGGGAGCATCGGCTGCAGCGCGGCGATCAACGCGTGCTGCGAGCTGGTGTTGTGATCGCTCAGGTTGACGAAGTCGAGCCCGCGGCTGCGCGCCAGCGTGGAGATCTGCAGGAGCGTCGCGGTGGCATCGCCGCTCTGCTCCGAGTGCACGTGGAAGTCGCCCTTGTACCAGCGGCGCTCCGTCGACAGCACGGTGGGCGCGAACGGCGCCTTCGCGAGCACGGTGAGCGTGGCGTTGTCGCGGCAGGTCACGTCGATCGAGTAGTGGCCGCCCGTCGTGGGGTCGAGCTTGGCCTTGCCCACCGAGACGGTCCACGTGCCGGGCGTGATCGGGCCCGGGAGGTAGCTGCGCGACGATTGCTCGACGCCGACGATCGCATCCTCGGTGTTGCCTCCACCCCAGCCGCGGAAGCCCTCGGGGCTCCACACGCCCCAGTCGAGGATCACGAACTCGGAGTTGTCGGCGTGCGCGACCTGGATCTCGACGGTGTTGGCGGGCACGTCGAACGCGACATCGGCGTAGTCACCACCCGCAGCGGAGACATCGCCCTCGTAGTGCATCTGTGACAGCACCGCGAGGAAGGGGAGCACCATCCCCCGAGGGTACGCTCAGGCGGAAAGCCCCGTCCACTCCGCGCTCCTCGACCATAGGGTCTTCGCGAGCTCGGCGTCATCAGCGGCCTTGCTCGGCCGCTTCTCCTTGCCACCGGTGGTGTAGTAGCGCCCGCTCTGGGCGGCGAGCTCGGGTGACGTCGCGCACACCAAGCTCGATTGCGCGCCCTGCTCGGGGGTGATCATGAACTGCTTGATCACCCAGCGGATCGGGTTCGGGAACCGGCGCCAGGCATCGGTCGCGACCACGCCCGGGTGCACCGCATACGTGGTGACGCCGGAGCCTTCGAGCTGGCGGGCGAGCTCCTTGGTGAACAGCACGTTCGCGAGCTTGCTGACCTCGTACTCCTTCATGCCGACCACCGTCTTGGTCGGCTTCTGCACCGCGTTCCAGTCGATGTCCTTCGCGCGGTAGTGCGAGGCGCTCGCGACATTGACGATCCGCGCGCCGCCGGTCTGCTTGAGGCGATCGGTCAACAGCCGCGTCAGCAGATAGTGGCCGAGGTGGTTGGTGCCGAACGTCATCTCGTAGCCGTCCTTGGTCGCGCTCCCACGCTTGGCCACCACACCGGCGTTGTTGATCAGGCCGTGGATCTTGGGCGCCTTCGCGAGCAGCGCCTCGGCGCACGCGCGGACCGAAGCGAGGTCCGAGAGGTCGAGCGCGATGAACTCCACCTGGTCATTGTTGGTCTCGCGCTTGATCTCCTCGATCACCGGATCGGTCTTGCTCTGCGACCGGCACGCGAGGATCACCCGAGCACCCTGGCGCGCCAGCTCCTTCGCCGTGATCTTGCCGATGCCCGTGTTCGCACCCGTGATGATGAAGGTCTTGCCCGCGAGGTCCTGCGCCATCCGCGCACCATCGGTACGGATGCCGGATGACGCAAGGGGCCGGCCCAAGATCGTTGACCGCGGCACTCGGCCTGCGCTACGCGTGGCGCCAAACAATGCGTCAACGTCTTGGTCTAACAGTTGTTCTCGTGGCTATCGGCCTGGCGGTGTTCGCCACGCGGTCTCGCGCCGATGACCCGCCGCACGCGGATCCGGGCTCCGCAGAGCATCACGAAGACGGCTCAGCTACCCCGACCACGCCGGCCGACCATCACGACGGCTCGGCTGCAGAGGAGCATCACGAAGGCTCCGCGGCCGAGCATCACGAGGGCTCTGGCTCTGCGGCCGACCACGAGGGCTCTGCGGCCGACCATCACGAGGGCTCTGGCTCTGCGGCCGAGCATCACGAGGGCTCTGGCTCTGCGGCCGACCACCACGAGGGCTCCGCAGCTCCCGCCACCGAGCACCACGCGACCGCTGGCGACGCCGATGGCGATGGCATCCCGGACGCGACCGAGGACAAGGACCACGACGGCGTGCCCGACGGCAAGGAGGACTCCGACGGCGATGGCGTCTCCGACATGGACGAGCAGGTCATGGAGGCCGATGTCGATGTCAACGCGCCCGACGCCGATGGCGATGGCGTGCCCGATGCGCAGGAGGATGGCGACATCGACAACGACGGCGTGCCCGATGCCGAGCAGGAGGATCCGCCGACGTCCCCGTTCGATGAGGACGGCGATGGCAAGATGAGCCCCGAGGAGATCGCCGATCGTAAGGAGTTCGGCGAGTTCTTCGACGACATCCCGAACCAGCCCGACGCGAAGGCGCTCGAGTCTCGGCCGAACGACTCCGAGCTCAAGCCCTCGATCTCCGTCGAGATGTTCCGCAAGGGCGTGCGGCTCGTGAAGAAGATCGTCCTCGCCAAGATGGAGAAGAAGATCGCGAAGAGCTCCGACAAGAAGATGAAGAAGTTCTCGCTGATCATCTCGGGAGTTTCGCTGCTCGGCCTGTTGCTCCTGTTCATGCCGCTCGCGCTCGCGAAGAAGTACCCGGGGCAGGGCAAAAATCTGGTGAAGTACTCCGCGCTCGCCGCGGTTACCTTCGTGGTCACCGTCAACCTGTTCGGCGGCGTGCTCTATGGCCTGCGCGTCGTGCAGGGCGCGCTGTCGAGCTACACCAACCCCAGCATCGCGATCGCCGCCGGCACGTTCGACGCGCTCGATGACAACGCGGAGCACTTCCTCTCCACCGGCAAGGAGCTGTTCATGCCCACGGTGGAGCAGATCCGCAACTCGCCCGACGAGCAGCCGAGCGTGGCGCTCCTCGGAAACGGCCTCAAGATCGTCAAGGACGCGAAGGTGTTCCTGAGCATCGCGAAGATGTTCAAGAAGGTCGACTTCGTGTTCAAGGTGCTCCCGATCATCCTGACGCTGGTCGCGCTGCTGCTGTTCGTCCTCGCGATCAGACCCACGCTCACCGAGATCATCAAGCTCCCTGCGCGCGCGGCCTCGGGAGAGGCAGGCGTAGGGCGCGAGGTCGTGGCCAACAGCATGCGGCGCGTGCGCGGCGAGCTGATCGCCTCGCTCGGGACGATCGGTGTGCTCGTGGTGCTCACGGTGGTCTCTGGCCTGGTGCTCAGCCAGGTGGTCAAGCCGGCACTGTTCGCGTTCCTCGACTACTTCAGCCTGACCGTGCAGTACCTGCAGTTCGCGGAGGGCGCGTCGTCGGGCCTCGTGTTCATGACGCTGTTCTCGGTGATCCTGTTCCTCGTCCTCAACCTGGCAACCTTGATCCTGTCCACGGCGTTCTTCCTCGGGAAGTCGCAGAAGATCTTCCAGCAGCGGTTCAACGACGGCACGCCGCTGTCCACGCACGCGCGGTTCTTCAAGTGGGGCGCGCCGTCGGTGCTGCTCGTGCAGGTGTTCCCGCTGATCTTCGTCATCGTCGCCGGCAAGATCCTCGCGGCGATCGAGGAGAGCGTGAAGGGCACCGAGCTCAACGCGGAGTCGATCTCGTGGGGCAAGATGCTGATGGCCGGCCCGGCCTTCCTGGTGGTCGGCTTCGTGGTCCTGTTCTGGGCCGTCCGCGGCCTGAAGGCGATGAAGTTCCTCGCCACCTACAAGGTCAAGCCGAAGGCGCCCAAGACCGCGCCGGCCCCGGCGGCCCCGTAGCAGCGAGCGCCTGAGTTTTTTGCGCCATCGTCACTTGGAGCGTAAGAAATCGCGGTACCAACCGATCCAGTAGTGGGGATGGTTCGTAGGGGCTCAGTTCGCTTACCCGGAGGATTTGATCAATGCGTACTCGGATGTTCATGATGGCCGCCCTGGCGGCGGTTTCCCTGATGGCGTGCGGCGGCAAGAGCAAGGGCGCCGGCGGCGGTGGCGGCTCGGCGATGGCCGAGAAGTCGCTGTACGATCGGCTCGGCGGCAAGGATGCGATCACCGCGGTGGTCGAGGACTTCGTCGGTAACGTCGCGGCCGACAAGCGGATCAACACGTTCTTCGCCAACGCGGACATCCCGGGCCTCAAGCAGAAGCTGGTCGATCAGATCTGCGAGGCGACCGGTGGTCCGTGCAAGTACGCGGGCAAGGACATGAAGACCGCGCACGCGGGCATGGGCGTCAAGGACGCGGACTTCGGCGCGCTCGTCGAGGATCTCGTGAAGTCCCTCGACAAGTTCAAGGTGCCGCAGAAGGAGAAGGACGAGCTGCTCGGCGCCCTCGGCGGGATGAAGGGCGACATCGTCACCGCCCCGTGACGCTCAGTACGGCTTCCCGCCGGAGTTTCCGCCGGGGCCGTAGTCACATACGATCGTGCTCCGGTACGTGAGGCCGGGGCAGTCACCGAGCGCGCAGCCAACTTCGAGCGTGTCGCGCCAGACCACCTGCGTGTAGTGGCCGCACGTGCCACCCGTGCAGGTGTTGGTGGCGTAGTTGTAGTTCGCGCCCTCGGACGCCCACGACGTCACGGCTCCCTGACCGGTGGCCGAGCCGCTCGAGGCGTAGATGTTCTCGCCCACGTAGTACGGGTGACCGCTCGATCGTCCCGCGTTGTGATCGACGAGGCCGGTCGGTGCCATGGTGTCCGTACACAGCGCGACCCAGGCGGCGGCGGTGGCGGCGAGCGCCGGGCTCCAGGTCAGCGCGGGCAGTGGTGTGCCGGTCTGCACCATCGCTCGTACCTGATTGTGCGCGAGCGTGATCCCCACGAGGTTCGTGGGCTCGCCCACACCTCCGGGGACATCGGGCGTCGCACCATCGGTGCCGCTGCCACTTCCACCGCCGGGCGCATCGGCGATCGCCGCGCCACCATCATCACCGCACCCGGCGGTTGCGAGTACCAACAGTACGAACGGTACGCCCCATCGCTGCATGGAATCAGGATCCGGGATGGCCGAGCCGGGGTCAACCATTGACTTCCCGAGCTGGTCACGAGTACTACGACAGGTAGAGGCTCTATCGAGTTACGCGACGAACGACCACCACCGACGGATGCAGGGAAGCCAGTGAAACGCTGGCACAGCCCCCGCTACTGTGACCGGGGACGACGCGGCACGATGCCACTGGGAAACTGGGAAGGCGCCGCTTAGGACGAACCGGGAGTCAGGACACCTCTCCGACGGAACTTCGGGTGTGAAGGACGCGATGGTCGCGTTGGTCACACCACGTCACGTGGGGTGACCTATGAACCGACTCTCTCGATCGTTCTGCGCTGTGCTCGGACTGGCTCTCGCCGGTACGAGGGCGTACGCCGATCCGGAGCCGGTGCGGTCCGTGGAGCCCGAGACGATCTTCGTGATCGATCGCGGTCCAGACGCTGGTGCAGCCGATCGCGAGCGCGCGCTGGGCGAGGCCCCGTTCGTCACGGTCCTCCACCCCGCGGATCATCCCGCGACGACCTCCGTGGCGGACGCGATCGCCACCAGCGCGGGCGCGCTGACCACGAGCCTCGGCGGGCTCGGTGCCTATCAGGCCGTGAGCGTCCGCGGCGCGGCGCCGGGGCACACCAGCGTGCTGATCGATGGCGTGCCGCTCGCCAAGCTCGCCGCGGTGACCGCCGATCTCGGCCGCTATCCACTCGATGCGTTCGGCGAGGTCAGGTTCTATCGCGGCGCGGTGCCGGTCGAGCTTGGCGGGGCAGGGGTGGGCGGTGCGATCGATCTGATCACGCGGCTCGGGCGCGGTCCGCACGGCGAGCGCTTCACGGTCTCGCTCGGAGGCGGATCGTACGGTGCGCGGCACTTTCGCGCGCACCTCGGCGACGCGCATGGCGAGCATGGCCAGGTGCTGTCGTCGACGACGATCGGCTATCAGGGCGCCACCGGCGACTACTCGTACTTCGACGATAACGGCACGCTGCTCAACCAGCGCGACGACAGCTATCGCGTGCGCGAGAACAATGGCTTCGATCAGGTGGACGCGGCCACCCGGTTCGCCACGCGCGATCGGCCGCTCGGCGCGGGGGTGCGGCTGGCGTGGAAGCGGCAGGGGCTGCCGGGCAGCACGGCGCAGCCCGCGCACACCGCGAAGCTGACCACGCTCGATGGCATCCTCGATGCCGGCGGCGAGACCGAGATCGCGGGCTGGACCGGTCATCAACTCGGCTACGCGCTCGTCGAGCTACAGGCGCTGCGCGATCCGATGGGCGAGCTCGGCCTCGGCGATGCCGAGCGCTCGTACACCACGCTCGCCCTCGGCGTCAGCTCGACGTGGCGGCACGCTCTCGGGGCTCATCGCGTCGCGGTGGGCGGCGAGCTGCGCGGCGATGCGTTCAGCGATCACGACGATCACGCGGGCACCGATGCCGTGTCCGGAACGCGGGTGGGAGGCGCGGTCACCAGCGCGCTCGATCTCTCACTCGGCCCAGAGCTCGTGGTGACGCCGGCCGTTCGCCTCGAGGCGCTGCACTCCGCACCCACGCCGGTGAGCGTCGGCCCGACGGCCGGCATGGACGTCGCCGCGCGCTGGGATCTCGTGGTGAGCCCGCGGTTCACCGCGCTGTTCGCGGTCAACCCGAGTGTCTCGATCAAGGGGAGCATCGGCCGCTATGCCCGGCTGCCCACGCTGCTCGAGGTGTTCGGCAACCGCGGGTTCATCCTCGGCTCTCCGGACCTGAAGCCGGAGCGTGGGCCGTCGAGCGATCTCGGCTTCGTGTGGGCGCCGGCGCGTGCACAGGCGGGCGGCGAGATCGATCGCGTGCTCGTGCAAGGCGATGTGTTCGCGAGCCGCGCACACGACACGATCGCGCTCGTCACGTATGCCGGATATGTCACCCGCGCCGCGAACATCGGTAACACGCAGGCGTACGGCGCCGAGCTGATCGCCTCGGCGCGCGTGGCACGCATGCTCAGCGTGACCGCGAGCTACACGCGCCTCGTCACCGAGCAGATGTCGAACGACGTGAACCTCGATGGCAAGCCGGTGCCGCGCCGCCCGGGCCACGTGCTGTATGCGCGCGGCGAGGTCGAGCGGCGCGTGATGAACCACTCGACGTCGGTGTGGTTCGACGGCGCGTGGCAGGCCGCGAGCTACCTCGATCCCGCCAGCCTGGGCACCACGCCGGCCCGGCTGTTGATCGGCACGGGCGCGCGCCTGGAGCTGGTGCCGCACCTCGGAGTCTCGCTGTCCGTCACGAACCTCGCCGATGCGCGGGTGGCGCACCTGCCGCTCGATCCCGCGCCGTCGCCCGCGCTGACCGAGACCCCCACGCCGTTGACTGATGTGTCGGGGTTCCCGCTCCCCGGCCGCAGCTTCTATCTCTCGCTCGACTGGACCCACTAGACGATGAGGAAGTCATGACCAAGACGCTCGCCCTGCTCCTGTTCGTTGCCGCTTGCGGTGACAACAACTCGCTGCCCGATGCGGCTCCCGCGGACTCCGGCATCGATGCCGCACCGTCGCCGCCCCGCGCCGTCGTGGTGGCAGGCGACTTCGTCCCCGGTCACCCCGGCGTGCTGTCGGTGCTCGATCTCAACGCGCGCACGATCATGACGAACGTCGCGCCCGCACTCGCGATCGGTGAGGACCCGATCCTGCGCAAGAAGGGTGACGAGCTGTTCGTCGTCAATCGCGCGAGCGGCAACAACGTGACGATCCTCGATGCCAACACCTATGCGCTCGTCGAGCAGCTCGGCACGGGCGCGGGGACCAACCCGCAGGACGTCGCCACGATCGGCGAGAAGCTGTTCGTCGCGACGCTCGGAAACAAGGGCGCGGTGGTGCTGACGCGCGGTTCGAGTGTGGTGCAGGAGATCGATCTCTCGGCCGACGATCCGGACGGCAAGCCGAACTGCAGCTCGGTGTTCTACGCGAACAACAACCTGTACTTTGCATGCGGCCTCCTCGACGACACCAACGTCAACCTGCCACCGCGCGGCCCGGGCAAGATCTACGTCGTCAACCCGACGACCAACACGATCAAGCAGACGCTGACGCTCTCGACCAACAACCCGATCGCCCTGTTCGAGCAGATCCCGACCACCGCACCGCACGGCGGCGACCTGGTGCTACCGACGATCGATTTCGGCACCGGCGCGGGCTGCGTCGAGCGGATCGTGACCTCGGGCACGATCGGGGCGATCGGCTGCCTGGTGAACAACTCTGCACTCGGGACGTTCGCGTTCGCCGGCCGCGTGGCGTTCTATGCCCCGGAGTTCACGGGCCCGGTGGCTCCGATCGTCCCCACGCCGCTGATGTTCCTCGGGGTGTCGAGCTATCCCAAGGGCTACGCCAGGAACTTCGATCTGTCGGCGGGCACGCTGTTCCCCGATCAGCTGACGGCGACCACCCAGGTGGTGGGCGATCTGGCGATCTGTCCCAACGGCGAGCTCGTGATCTCCGACAACCCGCCGCCGCCGAGCACCGCCGCGACCGGGCTGCGCGTGTATCAGGGTGCGAACGAGAAGACGACGGCACCGCTCGCGGTCGGCCTCAAGCCGGCGTCGTCGCACGGCCTTGTCTGCTACTGAGCAGACCTACTCGCGCGGGCGAACGCAGTAGACCTCGGCGACGACCTCGATCGTCGACGAGGGCGAGGTGTTGCGATAGTCGCAGCGCCAGCCCGACGCCGTGCTCGGATCGCTCATCGCGAGCGGACGCGCCGCCACCAG
>JAYVRN010000783.1:0-3399 GCA_043776275.1 Myxococcales bacterium
AGAGCGGTCTTGCCGACACCCGGCTCGCCGACCAGGAGCGGGTTGTTCTTCCGCCGGCGCGACAGCACCTGGATCATGCGCTCGAGCTCGTCGGCTCGACCGATCAGCGGATCGATCTTGCCCTCGCGAGCGCGCTGCGTCAGATCGATGCAGAAGCTCTCGAGCGGGTTCGCGATCTTGCCGTCCTCCTGCCCTTCGTCGTCGACGCCGCGGGCCCGCGGCACCACCGGCCCGCCGCCCGTGGAGACCTTCGAGACCCCGTGCGAGATGTAGTTGATGACGTCGAACCGCGACACGCCCTGCTTCTCCAGCAGGTAGACCGCGTGCGAGTCCCGCTCGCGGAACATCGACGCGATCACGTTGCCCGTGGTCATCTGCTGGCGACCGGCGGCCTGGACGTGCATCGCCGCGCGCTGGAGCACGCGCTGGAACGCGAGCGTCTGATCGGGACCGGACTCCTCCCCTTCGGGGAGCTCGTCGACCTCCTCGTCGAGGAAGCGCTCGAGGTCCCCGCGGAGCTTGTCGACGTCGCCACCACACTTGATGACGATGTCGGCGCCGCTCGGGTCATCGAGGATCGAGAGCAGCAGGTGCTCGAGGGTGAGGTACTCGTGATGGCGGCCACGCACGTCCTCGACGGCGCGCTGCAGGGTGGCTTGAAGCTCGGGCGACAGCATGGGGTACCTCGTTATTCCGTGGGCTCGATCGAGAGCTGGAGGGGGAACTGCTGGGCCTTCGCCAGGTGGAGTGACTTGGTGACCTTGGTCTCCGCGACCTCGAAGGTGTAGACGCCGGCGATCCCGACACCGTTGGTGTGCACGTGGCTCATGATCGCGATCGCATCCGTCTCGTTCTTGTGGAACACGGTCTGGAGCACCCAGACCACGAACTCGCGCGTCGTGTAGTCGTCGTTGTGCAGCAGCACCTTGTACATCGGGGGCTTCTTGGTGCGTGTCCGTTCATCGAGCACCAACCCCGTCTGCCGCTCCCCATCCCGCTTGGGCGGGGCTGGGGGTTTCTTCTCATCGGCCAAACGGATCACCATGGCTCCAATCTTACGAGACCCAGAGCCTCTGTGTAGCCCCCGTAAGCACCTGATGCAGCCCGCGATTTCGGGCAGGGTTTCCCCGCCTGGGGGCATGATCGGGCGCCCGTGCCCCGATCGCCCGGTGACGGGTGCCTACCGCGGATCCGGCATCGCCTCGAACGTGAAGTAGGCAAAGCCCGTGACCGCGAGCTTGCCGAGCTCGCGATCCCTCGCCAGGTCGGTGCGGAACCGGAGCTCGGCCGCGTTCGTGCCGTCGGCGCGTAGCGCGGGTGCCATGTCGACCTCACCAGCCGCATAGAAGATCGGCCAGACCTCGACGCCCGCGCTCGCGAGCCAGCCGAACCGCAGCCGCAGCGGACCGCCGGTCCCGTGGACCCAGCCCCACGCGCGGCCCGGGCTGGTCACGCTGTAGTCGAGGTACGCGAAGTCGATCGCCGTCGCCAGCCGAGCCGCCTCTGCCTGGGTCGGATAGCCGAGGTACGCGCCCACCGGCATCACGCGCCCGCCGTGGCGCCACAGCGCCGCCTGGATCCGCATGTCGGCGACGAGCGCCATCATCTCCTCGAAGCCGATCACGCGATCGGCACGGTTCCAGAACTCGACCTCCGTGATCATCCCGTCGATCCAGGTCGTCGGGTGCTCGGCCAGCATCGTGTCGAGGGCGCGCAGCCGATCGTGGCCGGCGATCGGGACGATCACGCGCCCGCCGTGCCGGTGGAGCTCGTCGATCCACATCGCCACGCCCTCCCGCTCGTTCACCGTGGCGAGCAGCGGGCCGAGGTTGTAGGGGATGACGTCCGTGACCTGCTTGTGATCGAGGAGCCGATCGAGCCGGGCCCGGCTGGGGGGCGTCGTGGTGAGGAGGGCAGCGTCGCGCACGTACATCGCCCGACGCGCCGGCGCCGCGTGCACCTCCCCGGAAAGACACGCCGCGAACGCGACGCAGAGCACCAGGGATCGACTCCCGTGAGGTGTCAAATCCGCCGACATAAACGACTTTGGAAGCTGGTCGACACACCCAGACGACATGCTGCTTGGTGTATCGACCGCGACCGCCGTGGTGTTCAGCCTCACCGCGACGATCGCTGCCGCGGACGGGACCCGGGCGACCTGCGAGCGGCTGCGGGCGGAGGCCCGGGCCGAGGCCGTCGTCCTCTATGCGCCGCGCATCGTCGTCGAGGGCGCGCGCGCACCGAGCGTGGTCGATGCCGGAGATCCCGTCGGCGTGACGGATGGCCTGCAGGCCCGCGCGTCCCTCGGGTTCTCGACCGTCGATGCGCTACGCGGCCGAGCCGTGGAGAGGATCGCGCGAGCGGAGTGCAGCCGGACGATCGCCGCCGACCGAGCGGGGCGCGCCCTCAGCGTGGGGGCACGCTTCGGCGAGCTCGCGGCGGTGCGCGCCGAGATCGCGTACCTCGAGCACCAGCTCCCCGAGATCGATGCGCTGGTGTCCGATGTCGTCGAGCGGTTCGAGCACCAGCGGGCGACCGCGATCGAGGTCGACGAGCTGCGCACACGACGCGGCTCGTTTCGCGTGCGCCTGACCGCGGCCCGCCGCGAGGCCGGCGAGCTCGAGCAGCTCGAGCCGAATGCGCCCGCCGCCGGCACCGCCGCCGCCCCCCAGCTCGCCCAGCTCGCTCGCGACGTGCGCGCCAGCGAGATCGCCCTCGATCGGGAGCGCGCCGCACTCCGTGGCCTGTCGGCGTGGCGACTCGACGTCCGTGCCGGCGTCGCCGGTGGAGAGCGCGCCGATTGGTTCGCCGTGGTGGAGCTCGGCTACTCGCTCGGCCAACCGTTCGTGGCCCGCGCGAATCGCCGCGCCCTGGATGCGCGCGAGCGAGAGCAGCAGACCGACGACCGCGCCCTGCCCGGCCAGCTCGAACACCTCGGGCGAGCGATGCAGCGCAGCGTCGCGGACCTCGGCGCCGAGCTCGCGACGCTCGATACCGAGCTCACGGCCCAGGTCGGCGAACGCGATCGTCTCGCCGCCGTGGGGAATGACGCCGCCAAGCAACTCGCCGCCCGCTTCACCCTCGAGATCTTCGAGCTCGAGGCTCGCCGGACCTATCTCTCGACACTCGCCACTGCTCGTCGCCCGCTCGCAGGAGTAACGCCATGAAGAAGACCCATTCGATGCTGAGAATCGTGGAGTCCGAGATCGATGCCGCGTTCGAGTCCGCCAAGGTCTCGTTCACGACCCCGATCCCGGTCCTCACCGTGGTGCCGCAAGCGGAGGGCTCCGCGCCCCTGCCGACGGTGGAGGTTCCCGAGCTGCAGGTCAGCGAGGTCAGCGAGGTCAGCGAGGTCAGCGAGATCGTGGCGCCGCTCACGGTGGTCGCGGTCTCGGTCCT
>JAYVRN010000784.1:0-3389 GCA_043776275.1 Myxococcales bacterium
GGTGCTGCCGAGCTGGACCTTGTCGGGGAAGTCGGACTCACCCTGCCCTTGCAGGAGATCGAGGCGCCCATCGCCATCGAGGTCGGCCGCGGCGAGGCCGAGGGTTGCTGACGTATCGTTCGGAGTGGCGTTCGGAGCGAGGGCGAACACACCAGCGGTGTTGAGGAGGAGGCGATCGGCTCCGAGAGATCCGATCAAGAGATCGGCATCGCCGTCGGCGTCGACATCGAGCCACACCGCGACGTTGTCATCGGCGTTCGCCGGATTCGCGGTGCCGGTCAGGCGTGTCGCACTCTCGTCGGTGAACACGCCGTGCCCGTCGTTGACGAAGATGTGCTCGCGGAGCTGTGCGCCATCGTTGATCGTCGCGAGATCGAGATCGCCATCGCCGTCGATGTCCATCGGCTCGAAGTCGTAGTTGTTGGGGAAGTGCGGCAGCGCCGTGGGGTCGTCGGTGAAGTGCCCGGTGCCGTCGTTCCGGAACAGATAGCTGGTCGTGCAGAACTTGCAGGCGACCAGGGCATCGAGATCCCAGTCGTTATCGACGTCGACGAGCTCGACGTCCCACGACCACTTGACGAGCTGCGCGGGCATGTTGGCTGCGGTCGCATCGGTGAACGTACCCGAGCCGCTGTTGAGGTAGAGCCGCGTACGACCGCCCGCGCCGTTCATCGTCGGGTTCGCCGCGCCCCAGTCGGAGAGGAGGAGATCGAGGTCGCCGTCGCCGTCGACGTCGCCCGCCTCGAGATCGCCGATCGAGGTCAGCTGCTGCGGCAGCTGCGCGCTGGCATCGGTCCAGCCGGCCGGGCCGCGGAGGAACAACTTGAGCTGGGTCTGGTAGGCGCCGCCCGTGATCAGATCCAGATCTCCGTCGTGATCGACATCGATCGCCTTGATCACGCGCGACAGCCCGGTGAACCCGAGCACGGCCTGCGCCGAGATCTCCTGGCAGTGCGTGCCCGCAGTGCCCCAGCCGCCGAGGTTCTTCCAGATCCGAACGGGTTCGGCGGTGCCGGGACTCGCGTAGTCCCCTCCATTGGCGATCAGGAGATCGACCAGGCCGTCCTTGTCGACATCGGCGAGCTCGACCTTGTTGCTCCACTCAGCCGTGGCGCCGATGCAGCTCTGCGTGGCATCGGTCCAGCGCTGGGCCCTGGCAATTCCAGGGGTTGCCGCCGTGACCACGAGCAGGAGGACCAGGATCCGCGCCATGACCGGACGACACCACAGGTGGCCGTGCAAGGTGTGTGACAGCTCGCTGACAGCTGCTCTTGGCTGCGCTTCGAGTGCTGCGTAGCCGGCGCATCGGACGGAGAGGTGGCTTGAGCGCCGAATCGGTTGACCACCGAGAGGGCGGCGTACGGTACGCGACATGAAGCGCCGTACGTTGCTGACGCTCGCGGGAGGGACCGGAGCCGCGGTCATGGTCGGCCCGTGGATCGGGCGCTCGAGCGCCGCGACTTTCGGGACGTTCCCGACCGGCACGGGCTCTGTGCAGCTCCCGGTGGGCCAGCGCGCGAAGAAGGTGCTCGAGATCTTCCTCTACGGCGGCCTCTCGCCGTGGGAGACGCTGTACTTCGTCCGCGACTACGGCACCGCGGCCGATCCGCAATATCCGAACTCGCAGTACTACGCGCTGTCGCAGACGCAGGCGCTGTCTCAGTGCGGCAACGTGGATCAGGCCCGCCCGTTCGCCACCGATGCGAACTCGGCGATGGTGGAGCTCGGACCGTTCGCACACCGCCTGTATGCGCGGACCGACGTGGCCGCGCGCATGCGCCTCGTGGTGCAGCGCCACACGCTCGAGCCGCACGAGGCCGCGGTGCCGATGGCGCTGACCGGGCGCCCCGTCGGGCAGCCGAACGCCGCGGGCCTCGGCACGCACATCCAGCGCGCACGGATCGATGCCGGTGCCACACCCGGCCGCGCCTCGCCGCACTCCTACGTGTTCGCCACCGGCGGGATCTCGAGCGACAACATCGCGGCGGCGGCCGCCTCGGGTACGCACCCTGGTGGTGCACGGCCACTCCTCATCAAGACCGACAACGCCTCGCGGTTCACCACCCTGCTCGCGCGCAACGCGGTGGGCGCCGGGCGCGCGCAGCACGATGCCCTCGTGGGCGCGTACCTCGATCAGTACAACACCCGGTTGACGTTTCCGAACCACGGGCGCGTGCGGAGCGCTCGCACCGACGACTTCGCCGTGGCGTTCAACACCACGAAGAACGCCGACGCGATCAACGGCGTGCTGACCCCCGATCTGTTCCAGAGCCGCAACGGCACCTCGTGCGGCGTGACCGATCAGAGCCTGCCTCTGATGGGCCTCACCGCCGCGCGCAAGCTCCTCACCCACCCCACCGAGCCCGCCTCGTACGTGTGCGTGAGCGACACCGGCCTCTACGAGGCCTCCGGCGGCGGCGGCTACGACACGCACACGGACAACGCCGTCGACACCGCGGTCAACTTCGACAACATGCTGCAGTCGCTGCTCGGGATGATCAACGGGCCGAGCGAGAACGACCCGACCAAGATCTCTCTCGACGACACGCTCGTGATCCTCAACACCGAGTTCGGGCGCACGCCGCTCAAGCAAGGCGCGAACGGCCGCAATCACCACCCGTACGGATACGTCACCGCGTTCATCGGTGGACCGGTGACCACAGCGTTCAAGGGCGTGTCAGGAGCGATCGGCCGCGATGGCAAGGCGAGCTCCACCGGGTTCGCCTCCCCGGCCGAGAACCGGATGGCGGCGCTCCTCGCGCTCGGCGTGTGGCCGTTCGCCGCCGAGGGCTTCAACGTCGCCGATTCACCCGGCGCGACCAACGAGCTCGATGCCGCGCAGAAAGCGATGACCAAGTTCCTCGGGAGGACGCTGTGATGCGCTCCACGCTCCTCCCGTTGATGTTCGCCGCCGTCGCCACCCTCGGGGGCTCGCTGCTCACCGGCTGCGAGGGCTGCGGCAACGACACCAACCCCGGCACCGACGCCGGCCCCGATGGTCCGGGCGACAACACGTTCGATCAGTGCGGCGGAGATCCGGCCTCGTTCGCGCGCCAGAGCTTCCTGTCGCTGGTGGGCCGCCGGCCCAAGAGCCAGGCCGAGGTCAAGGTGTACGCCGACCTCTACCAGGCGGCCGCCGACCTCGGCGACGATCCCAAGGACACCGTGGCGCGCGCGATCATGACCCGCCCGGAGTTCTCCGAGCGCTGGGTCAACGTGGCGATGGACGCGCTGCACGTGCAGCGCCTCGACATCCAGAGTGAGGCGGACTGCTGGGACGAGCCGCTGCGCAGCACGGTGACACCTGCACTCGCGATGGCGGTCCGCGACAAGAGCGCGCCGCAGAGCGCCGATGGCACGAGCTTCACGATGCTCGATCTCGCCCGCAG
>JAYVRN010000785.1:0-11687 GCA_043776275.1 Myxococcales bacterium
GCTGTCGGGGCAGGTGTCGTAGTCGCAGCCCTGGATCGTGCAGTACCCCTCCTTCGAGGAGATATCGCAGTACCGGGTGCCGTTCGGATCGCAGTCCGAGCTGATGATGCAACTGTCGCCGATCTCTTTCCCGCAGCCGGTGGCTGCCAGGAATCCGACGAACAACAGGGTCCTCATGAGCGCGGGCATCCTAGCGGTGGGTTGGACCCCTGGCAAGGCGAGGGGGTTGCCCGCTAACGTTGCCGGATGCGTGCCGTAGTCCAGCGAGTTTCCAGGGCAAAGGTCACGGTCGGGGACCGGATCACCGGTTCCATCGACCACGGGCTCCTCGTCCTCCTCGGCGCGGGCGCCGGCGATGTGGCCGCCGACCTCGTCTACCTGGTCGACAAGGTCGTCAACCTGCGGATCTTCGCCGACGACGCCGGGAAGATGAACCGGTCCGTCCTCGACGTCGGGGGCGGTGTGCTGGTGGTCTCCCAGTTCACGCTCTACGGCGACGCGCGGCAGGGCCGCCGCCCGGCGTTCACGGGTGCGCTCGAGCCGGTGGCCGCGAAGGCCCTGTACGAGGAGGCCATGGTCGCGATCCGCACCGCGGGAGTTGGCCGCGTGGAAGCCGGCGAGTTCGCGGCGGACATGCAGGTCGAGCTGGTCAACAATGGCCCGGTCACGATCCTGCTCGATTCGCGCAAGGGGTTCTAGCGGCCAGGTGCCTGCAAGCGTTAGGTTTGCCCCCGGCGCCGAACGATGAAGGTCAGGTTCTGGGGAGTGCGCGGATCGATCCCCGTACCAGGTCGATCGACCAACCGGTACGGAGGCAATACCTCGTGCGTCGAGGTCCGGCCCAAGAGCGGCTCGCCGATCATCATCGATGCCGGCACCGGCCTTCGCCGGCTCGGGAAGTCACTGATGGAGGAGGCGTTCCGGGACGGCCGGGGCAAGGCCTCGATCCTGATCAGCCACACCCATTGGGACCACGTGCAGGGCCTGCCGTTCTTCTCGCCGCTGTACCGCGAGGGCAACCAGGTCGAGATCTATGCGCGCCAGCGCGATCTGCACCTCCAGGCGGTGTTCTCGGCCCAGCACCGGGCGCCGTACTTCCCCGTGCCACTCTCGGCCATGCACGCCGACATGCACTTTCACGAGGTGATCGAGGGCGCGAAGTTCGAGATCGGCGACGCCAAGGTCTCGTGCACCCGGCTGAACCACCCGTGGGTCGCGATCGCCTACCGCGTCGAGGTCGATGGCGCGATCGTCGTGTACTGCTCCGATACCGCGCCGTTCACGGACTACCTGCTCGGCACGGACTTCGTGACCCAGGCGCCTTCGCTCGATGCGCCACTGTCGCCCGAGACCGTCGCCGAGCTCGCCCACATGCGCGCCGGCGTGGTCAACCTGGCGCGCGACGCCGATCTCCTGATCTACGACACGCAGTTCACGAAGGAGGAGTACCGCCAGCGCCCGCACTGGGGGCACTCGCACCCCGACGACGCGATCGCGATCGCCCGCGAGGCCAAGGTGAAGTCGCTGTGCCTGTTCCACCACGCGCCGCTGCGCTCCGATGACGACAACGACAAGATCCTCGCGCAATACCGCGAGGTCGTGACCGCACAAGGGGACAAGTTCTCGCTGGTCTCCGCGTACGAGGGCCTCGAGATCCCGCTGGGGGACGAATGAAGATCCGGTTCTGGGGTGTGCGCGGCTCGATCCCCGCACCGGGCCCCGACACCAACCGCTATGGCGGCAACACCGCGTGCGTGTCGGTGACCACGGCCAGCGGTGGCCTCGTGATCATCGACATGGGCACGGGCCTCATGCACCTCGGGAACTCGCTGATGGCCGGTGCGTTCGGCAAGGGCCAGGGCAAGGCCGCGATCCTGCTCTCGCACACCCACTGGGATCACATCCAGGGTCTCGGGTTCTTCGCGCCGGTGTTCATCGGCGGCAACCAGTTCACCGTGTGGGGCCCCGGTCCCTATGGCTCGGCCGAGCGGCTCGAGGACATCCTCGAGGGTCAGATGGACCCGAACTTCTCGCCGCTGCAGACCCTCAAGAACTTCTCGGCGACGTTCGAGGTCAAGGCGGCGCCGACCGACGCCGTGTTCGAGGCCGAAGGCCTGCACATCACGGCGCGCGAGCATCCGCACGGCGCGACCACGGCGCTGGCGTTCCGGATCGAGGAGGCCGGCAAGGTGTTCGTCTATGCCTCGGATGTCGGGCAGCCCGAGGCCGATGCCCCGCCCACCCCCGAGGCGATCGCATTCTACAGGGACGCCGACGTGCTCCTCCACGATACGACCTATCGGCCGGACGATCAGGCCACGCGCCGGAACCGCGGGTTCTCCACGTACGAGGACGCCGCGGCCGCGGCCGTGGCCGCCCAGGTCAAGCGGCTGGTCACGTTCCACTACGATCAGGACTACAGCGACGACGACGTCGATGCGCTGGTCGCCAGCTGCCGCGTGGCGCTCGACGCGCGTGGCGGCGAGACGATCGAGATCGTGCCAGCGCGCGAGGGCGACGAGCTGACGGTCTGATCGCGTCCAGGCGCGATCGAAACTCTCAGCGTTGTGCGACGGCTTCGGGGTTGCCGAAGCAGCGCCACTGCGCCGGCGTTTGCTGCGCGAGCGACGCGACATCCACGCACAGCTGTCCGATCGGCGCGGGCGCCGCCGGATTCACGTAGGCGAGCGTGGCCTCGCCGGCGGCATGAGCCTCGATGGTGAGCGAGCTGTCCTTGTGCGTGGGGATCAGCGCGAGCTCCACCCCATCGGCGGTCCGGCCGATCACGCTGGCCCAGCCGAGCTCGACCGCCGTGGCTTGCGCACAGTGATTCTCGAAGGCGAAGCGCACCACCGCGGCCGCGCCCAGATCGCCGCGGCGATCGACCCCGACGTCGAGGCACCCCACGCGGCTCCGCTCGCTGACCTGGCGCGTGGTCTCGTTGGACGAGGCCGCCTTGACGGCACATCCGGCGAGCACCCCCAGCACCACCACCACGATCGCGACCCGGCGCATCCGCATGGCTTCGAGCGTAGCAGCCGGACCGGACGATGGCACCCCGCGTGGTGGCCTCGGTCACGGGGTTGCAACAACGTCGCGATTGCAACCGCCGCCCGCGAGGACGAACGTCCGCGCATGCGTCGCGCCCTCGTACTGTTGTCCCTTCTTGGTTGCGCCACGGATCCCGCGGTCCCCGGCGATCTGGCTCCCACCTCCGTCGCCACCGGCGAGCTGTCGAGCTGGGAGGAGGCCGCGCCGCCGCTCCCCACGGCGCGCGCGAACCACTGCAGCGCGGTGATCGACGACTGGATCATCGTCATCGGTGGCAACCACAAGCAGGGCGCCGAGTTCGTGAAGACCGACGAGATCCACGGACTCCAGGTCCACCCCGACGGCACGTTCGGGGCCTGGCAGCTCCTCGGCAGGACACCCTCCGCGGTGACCGAGTGCAACGCGGCTGCCTCGGGCCGCACGCTCTACGTGATCGACGGCCTGTACGAGCGCGCGGCCGATGCGCGCCAGATATGGACCGCCGAGCTCGATGCTGCCGGTGCGCTCGGCGCGATGACCTCGCTCGGTCGCCTGCCCGAGGAGACGATCGCGATCTCCTCCGAGGCCACGGTCCGCGGCGGTGAGCTGCTACTGATGGATACGCGGCTACCGAACGAGGGCGACACCACCGTCACGCTGCGGACCCGCGTGGACGCGCCCCTCACCTGGACCGTCGACGACTGGCACATCGGCTTCCGCGCCCAGGCGCAGTACGCGTTCACGTCCGAGGGCGCGTTCGTCCTCGGAGGGTACCAGGGCGACGCCGGCAATTCCGTGACCCCCGAGACGTTCGCGGCCGCGATCGGCGACGACGGTGCGATCGGCGTCCAGCACCCGAGCACCGCGCTGCCCACGCCTACGGCGTTCGGGGAGGCGGCGGCCGTCGATGACTGGGTGTTCGTCGTCGGTGGACGCAGCCAGACGCTCGGTGGAACCAACGGCTCGACCACCGCGGTGGCCGCGCATGTGGAGACCGATGGATCGCTCGGCGCGTGGCACGCGGTGGCCGCGCTACCGATGCTGCGGACCAACCACGAGCTCGCCCTCGTCGGTGACTTCCTCGTCCTCACCGGCGGAGCGGGGACCGGACCGGGCGATACCACCGTGCTGACGGCGCGCGTCCGCTATCCGACAGCGCATTGAACCGCGCCTGCAGGTGCGCCATCCCGAGCGGCCCGAGCAGGCACAGCGCGAGCACGGCGTGAATCGTGGAGATCCGGCTCGCCGTCACCTGACGCACGCCCTCGGCCCAGCACCACGCGAAGTACAGCGCGGTGATCGGTGTGACGAGGAGCCAGGGCGTGGGGATCCGCGCACCGAGACGGATCATCTCGGTGCGGGTCCAGCACAGCCAGGCGATCGCGAAGCCACCCGCGGTGAGGATCGTCAGCGCGAGCACGCACCAGCCATTGCGGCGTCGCATGGCCTCAGGTGCGCGGGCACTTCATGAGGTCCTCCATCGAGGAGGCGTCGAGGGCGCACTTCCGTGCCTCGGGCGAGGCCTTCTCGCACTTCTCGATCGCCTTGTCCTTGTTGCCGGCGGCCTTGTCCTTGAACTCGGCCGGCATGAGCGACACGGTGTGATCGAACACTTGCTCGCACTCGGAGCCCTTCTTGGAGCATCCGGTGGCGGCGATGGTGGTGGCGATGGTGGTGGCGATGAGCGTGACGAGCGCGAACGAGAGGAGCTTGGTCATGCCGGACCGAAGTGCAGCGCGCGTGCCGCGCGTAACTCCGCGTGCCTGCTCGAAGGCGAGGCTGCCACGCCTGGCACCACTGCCGGCGGTGGCAGACGCTCAGCGCAGCGGCGTGTAGTGCAGGCTGACCACGGCCCAGCCACCAGCGCCATCGGGCCGCGCGATCAAGAAGACACCCACGCGGTTCGAAGCCGGCCCACCGACCGGGACCACATCGAGGTGGGCTTGCACGAAGCCGACCTCGGCGGTCATCACCTCGTGCGGCGCGCCGTGAATTCGAAACGTCCCGGACGCCTTGAACGTGTCGAGCAGCTGGCGTGCGGTGCTCGGCGTGGTGGCTCGCAGCTTGCCGTCGCCGAACACGGCCACCGGCTCGCCATCGCGGATCGACCTCGCGGCGGCGGCCGGATCTCCGGCGAGCACGCTGAGCGGTCCCGCAGCGGTGGGCAACGGAGGATCGAAGGCCGCGGCACCGGAGTCTGCTTCGTCGTCGCGTCCGAACGCGGCGGCGACGATCTTCCCGGTACCACCGACCAGCTCGGACACGCGCACCGTCCGTGCGACCTTCGCGCCCGAGCCCTCCTGGAGGGCGATCTGCAGCTCGAACTGGACCCACATCGTCGAGCCCACCGCGCCCGCGATCACGTTCGCGATCTTCGCGTCGACCACCTCGTCGTGCGGGTGCTCGGCGAGCACCACGCCCCGCAAGTTGAAGATCGCGTCGTTGAGCTTGCTCGCCGCCGGCCACAGCACGATCGCGCCGGGCTCGAAGTGCGCCAGCAGCCGCTCGTGCGACTCGAGCGTGTCTGCCCGCACGCTCGCGAGCAGCGCCTCGGCCTGGAGCCGCGCCTTGGGAGTCACGTCGACCACGGCGGGCGGCGTCGGCTTACCTGGTACCGGATCGGGCGGTGCGGGATCCGTGGGGCGCGCCCCCGTCCCGCAGCCCACGGCGAGCATCACAACGAGAGACATCGAGACGGCGCGCATGCGGCCCTAGATGTGAGTCTTCAACTTGGTGCCGAGAGGATCGTGGCGACAATCGAAGTGCATGAAGTCGCCCTGGTCACTGCCGCTCATCTCGCTGCCGCCCCAGCTCAGGCCGCCGGCATCGCGCAGCGCGACCACGAGATCGAGGCTCTGGTTGTTGATCACGCCCTTCGCGCCACCGCGTGAGAACCCGCCATCGAACCAGCCCGGGAACTTCTTCGCATCGGCGAGGGCGAGCTTCGCCTGCGCGTTGGTGTAGCCAGCTCCGACGTACGCCGCGACGATGTCCGCATCGACGCCCGCCTTGGTGAGATCGTAGTACTGCTTCAACGCCGCCGATCCGGACGCGATCCGCGCGTGCATCTCCTCGGTGGAGAGCGTGTTGCTCCACTCCATCATCTTCGCGCGCGTGATCGCCTGCCCGTGGAAGATCTGGGCGGCGTGCTGCGACGCGCGATCCATCACGTCCACCCACCAATCCGCGGCGGCCTCGCCCGCGGAGGCCGGATCGATCTGCGTGGTGGTGTCGCCGGCGTCAGACTTGCCTTTGTTCTCCGCCTTGACCGCATCGCCGCGCTGCTGCTTCAGATCGTTCACGGGGTAGACGTACGGATTGATCGATTTGTCGAAGTCCACCGCGAGTCCCATCGTGTGGAAGTGCGCGTGGCCGGAGGCACGGTCGTCCTTGGACGTGTTGTAGCTGCCGACGAGCCCGCCCTTGAAGCCGCTCTTCAGCTTCGCTTGCTCGACGGTCCCATGCCGGTGGACGAGGAACTTCTCGGCCGCGGAGAGCCGGGCCTGCAGGTGGGGATGGACCGTGCCTTCGCCGGTGACCCCGAGGAACGTGAACGGCTTGAGGATGCCCGCGTATTCCTTGTAGTCCTTGAACCCGACCGATTGCGCGGCGACGTCGGCGTTCTGCGTCTTCGATCGATCGGCACTCGAGCCGCTGACCTCCGTGTAGTCGAGGAACAGATCCGCGCCCGGGTAGTAGGTCGTCCAGGTCGTGGCGTCGAGGATCGAGTCCGCGGTCTGGGCGCCCTTCGCCGCCACGAGCTTTCGCAAGGTCTCGGTGTTGAACGCCCCCGTCGCGTTCGCGACGCCGAGCTTGGTCTGCGCCGCGGCGAGCGCGGTGGGCTCGAACCGTCGATTGCGGTGCCGGACCTCGTTGAGGATGTCCGCCTCGGCCTTCACGGTCTGCACCGTCGACAGATCCTGCCCGCCGAGGGTCTTCGCGCTCGCGAGCGGATCGAACGTCCCCGGCGTGGTCGGCGCCTTGACGCCCTTGAACGCGTTGCCCCGAGCGGCCGGGACATAGGTGATCGGGGTCGCCTGCTGCGGCGTGCTGTCTGCGCTGACCTGGCCGAGCATCGGTAGCTGGAGGTCTCCCTCGGGAGCTTGCGCGAGCTGCCGAGCGAGCCCCGAGGTCGGAGCCGGCGGATCGCCGTTCACCGGCTGCGCGAACACGTCGAGCACGTGGCCGACGTACTCGTTGCCCAGCGAGCCGTGCAGCTCCTTCAGCATCTCGTCCCGGTCCGATGGGTATTCGCCGAGCAGCCCGGACAGCCGCTGCAGATCCGGCGCACCGCCCTGAGCGAGCACGCGCTGCATGGCGACGACCCCCGGCCTGTGCGCGGGTCGAGGGGCGGCACCCTGCGTCTGCTCCTGATTGCCCTCCAGCACCCCGTGAACGTCGTGTCGGTCTGCCACCGGTCGAGTCTACTCGTCCTGCGGCCCGCGATCAGGAGATATATCGGTACAGCGTGCGGACCCCGATCTCGAGGAGCTTCGCGGCCTCCTCGCGATCGCCCGCGCAGCGCTCGATCGCGAGTTCGACGTAGCGCCTCACGAGCTCGTCGCGCAGGGTCGCGAGCGGCTGCAGCTGTGCTCCCGGCGCGATCGCGTCGTCGATCAACTGCTTCACCGCGCCGGCGTGCCCACCCGGTGGGGGCGGGGCTGCGCTCCGCGGCGCGTCGGCAGCGCGGGGCACACCGGTCAGGCCGAGATCCACGGCGCGGACCAGCTTCGAGTCCGCGAGGATCGCGACGCGCCGCATCGCGGACTTCAGCTCGCGCACGTTGCCGGGCCAGGCGTGGGCCTTGAGCGCGGCCTGTGCGTCATCGGTCAGCGTGTGGAGCACGAGCCCGAGCTGCCGCTCTGCCTGACGGAGAAACGCGTGCGCGAGGAGCACGACATCGTCGCCGCGCGCCGCGAGCGAGGGCACCTCGACGGTGACCTCCCGCAGCCGGAACAGCAGATCCGCGCGGAACCGGCCCGCGGCGACCTCGGCCTCGAGATCCTTGTGCGTGGCGCACACGAGGCGAAAGTCCACCGCCTTCGGGAGGTTGTCACCGAGACGCTTGACCTCGCGCTGCTCGAGCACACGCAGCAGTGCGGCCTGCATCGGCGTGGGCATGTCGCCGATCTCGTCGAGGAACAGCGTCGAGCCATCCGCCGCTTCGATCAGGCCCACGCGATCCGTCATCGCACCGGTGAACGCACCCTTGCGATACCCGAACAGCTCCGCATCGAGCAGCGTCGGCGAGACCGAGGCGCAGTTGATCGCGATCATCGGCCGCGCCGCCCGCGGGCTCGCCTGGTGGATCGCTCTCGCCACCAGCTCCTTGCCGGAGCCCGAGGGGCCGTAGAGCAGCGCGGAGAGATCGCTCGGCCCGACCCGACGGACCAGCCCACGCAAGGTCTGCACCGCCGCGGATTCGCCGAGCAGCTCGTCCCCACCCGCCGGCGGCGCGCGCCGCAGCTGCGCGAGGAACGGCACCGCCACCGCGGCCAGGATCCGGAGCTCCGCCACGGTGCGCTCGTCGATCGCCGCGCGATCATGGCGCGCGAGGAACACCGCGCCGAGCGTGCGGCCATCGAGCCGCATCGGCAAGCACAGCGCCGACGCGAGCCGCAGCGCGGCCACCGACGGTAGCGCGGCATAGCGACTGTGACCCGCGACGTCATCGAGCTGGATCCGCTCCCCGGTGCCGAGGACGTCCTTGACGATCGTGTCGGACAACAGCTCCGCGGCGCGATCGAGCACCGCGCCGTCGCGATCCCGTGCCGCCGCCACCGTGTACCCGTCTCCCTCGACGAGGATCAGCGCGCCGAGGTCTGCCCCCGAGGCGCCGATCAACCCCGTGAGGAGGAGCTCCACCGCCTTGTCGGCCGAGTCCACCGCGGCGAGAGCGGAGACCAGCGCCTCGATCGAACGCTCGCGATCGCGCGCCACCGCCGTGGATTCGAGAGCGAGCGTGATGCCCTCCGCCTCGAGCGCCTGGCCCGGGAGCAGGCGATGCCGCTGCCCCGTCGACGCGATCAACACCTCGACCGCCTCACCCTCCTGCGCGCGATGCACCACGGCCCAGTGCGCGGGCGCCGTGGGCAGCCGCACGTCCGCGGTGACATCCGCACCGAGGCTGGTGATCCGCTTGGTGATCGGGAGGCGCAGTGCATGCGCACCGCGGATCGGCGTGATGACCAGCACGAGCGCCGCGTCGCCGTTGCTCGGGCTGCTCGGGCTCATCGGGCTGCATGGTAGCGTGCCGCCCATGAAGATCGCCGTGGTAGGCACCGGATACGTCGGCCTCGTGACCGGAGCCGGATTCTCCGATTTCGGCCACGACGTCACGTGTGTCGATATCGATCCCACGCGCGTCGCCACCCTCCGCCGCGGTGAGGTCCCGTTCTACGAGCCGGGCCTCCACGATCTGATCAAGCGGAACGCCGGCCTCGAGCGCCTGCGCTTCACGACCTCGACGGCCGAGGCCGTCGCCGGCGCCGAGATCGTGTTCATCGCGGTCGGCACGCCGTCGGGCGAGGACGGCAGCGCGGACCTCGGCTACGTGATCGAGGCGGCGAAGCAGATCGGCGCGGCGCTGACCGGCTTTGCGGTGGTTGTCACCAAGAGCACGGTCCCCGTCGGCACCGCCGCGAAGGTCCACGCCGCCGTCGGCTCCACGTCCAAGCACCCCTACGCGGTCGCCTCGAACCCCGAGTTCCTCAAGGAGGGCGATGCCGTCAACGACTTCCTCCGTCCCGCCCGCGTGATCGTGGGCGCCGAGGACGAGGCGGCGATCGCCGTGCTGCGCGAGCTCTATCGCGGCGTGCTGCGGACCAACGACCGGATCCAGATCATGGATCTCGCGTCTGCCGAGCTGACCAAGTACGCCGCGAACGCGATGCTCGCGACCCGGATCTCGTTCATGAACGAGCTGTCCAGGCTGTGCGAGGTCGTGGGCGCGGACATTGAGGCCGTGCGCAAGGGCATCGGCTCCGATCCGCGGATCGGCAACAAGTTCCTGTTCGCGGGGGCCGGCTTCGGCGGAAGCTGCCTGATCGGCAGCGAGACGGTCCTGGTGCGGCGAGGCACCCACGTCGAACTCAGGACGTTGCGCTCGCTCGTCAGCGCTCCACAGTCCATCGACGCGACCTGCGAGCGCCCAGAAGGACTGGAGGTCCTGGCATGGCCTGGACCTGGAGAGCGTCTTCGGTTCGCGCCCGTCTCCGCCGTGACCCGGCGGCCGTACGAAGGTGATGTCATCGAGGTCCGCACCAAGATGGGGCGGCGCGTGACCTGCACACCCGACCATCCGTTCGTCGCATCGAAGCCGGGCGGGCCATGGGACGTCGTCCTCGCGGAACAACTCGACGACGAGCACTGGCTCCCGATCACGGCAGCGCCCCCCACGAATGCTCACGAGAACTCCCGCCACTTCGACGTCCTCGGCGGCGTGATCCACCACGGTGTGGCCCCCGAACGGATGAGAGCTCGGATCGGCGAGGAGCTCAGGACCGAAGCCTATACGGATGCCCTACGGGCGGTCGTTCGGGACAAGGATCGCCTCGCCGACATTCGCAGCTCGGGCACGCTGCGACTCGACGAAGCGATTGCTGCGGGCATCGATCCCTCGAGCTCGATGATCGGCACGAGTCGTAGCGGAACCTACGTACCGGCATCGATTCCGGAGACTGCCGCCTTCTGGCGTGTCATCGGTCTCTACTGTGCGGAGGGTTGGATCACGACCGATCTCGGGCGCGATGGGGCGAAGCGCATGCGCATCGCCTGGGCGTTTCACCCCCGCGATGAGGAGCACCTCGTCGACGCGATCTACTCGTACTTCACGGACCTCGGGGTCAAGTGCAGCGTCTACACCACGCCGACCTCGCGCAAGGTCTCCGTGTCGTCGCGGATCCTCGCCACCTGGATGACGCGCGTGCTCGGCGTCGGCTCCAACTGCTACGAGCAGCGGATTCCCGATGCGCTGTGGACGGCATCGTCGGCCTCCAAGCGCGCCTTCCTCTCGGGGATCTGGCTCGGCGATGGGAGCTGGAGCTACGTCACCAACCGCCGAGGGGTCGTGTTCGAGTACGGAACTGCGAGTCGGACCATGGCGGATGGAGTGGTCCGGCTACTCGGCGAGCTGGGGATCGTCGCTTCCTGGAAGATCGGTCGTCCACCGGGATCGACGATCGACACCCACTTCATCCGCGTCTCCGGGGCCGAGCAGGTGGAGCACGTGCTCGATTGGTGTCATCCGGGCGACGCGGACCTCGTCGCGACCTCACTCTCTCGACAGACGAAGCGGATCGCGCCGACCGGGTACCGGATGGACGAGACACCCCGCGTCCGCGTGACCGATTGCCGGCGTCGTCGTTTTCAAGGGTTCGTGTACTCGCTCGAGGTTCCCGGGCACGAGACGTTCGTGACCACGGGAGGTCTGGTCGTGCACAACTGCTTCCCGAAAGATCTCCGCGCGCTCCGGCACACCGCGCAGAACGTGAACGTCCCGCTCGGCGTGGTCGATGCGGTCGAGCGCGCGAACGAGCGCCAGAAGCGCGTGCTCGGCGAGCGCGTGCTCGCGCACTTCGGCGGGGACCTCACCGGCAAGCGCATCGCGCTCTGGGGCCTGGCGTTCAAGCCCGAGACCGATGACATCCGCGAATCGC
>JAYVRN010000786.1:0-44230 GCA_043776275.1 Myxococcales bacterium
GGCCTCGGCCGGGAGCGTGTCGGGGATATCGAACAGCAGCGACGCGAGGACCTCTTGCGCGCCCTGGTGGCTCGGATCGAGGGCGAGCGCGCTGGTGGCCGAGCGCATCGCGATCGCGCGGCCCTCATCGCCAGGCTGACGTGCGGCCTCGCGCGCCGTGGCGACCGCCTCATCCGCGATCTCTCGCCGACGCGCGTCGTCGCGGTCACCGTCGAGGTACGCCTGCAAACCCGTGGCGAGCTCGCGTGCCGTGGGCCGATCCGCGGCGGTCGCGACGGTGGCGCGCACGCAGAGATCGTCGAGCTCCGGCGGGATGTCGCTCGCGCGCTCGGACGGCCGGTGGTGGGGCGCACCGAGTGAGATCGCGAGCGCCGCGATGCCGCGCGGCATCGCCGAGAACCCGGCGAGGATCTCGTAGAGCACGCAGCCGAGCCCGAACACGTCGGTGCGCCAGTCCACGGCCTCACCGCGCGCTTGCTCCGGAGACATGTACCCGGGGGTGCCGAGCAGATCGCCCACGAGTGTGTGGCCGATGTCATCGCTGGAGAGCGGCGCCACACCGCGGAACGATTCGCCCTCGGCGGAGACCTTCGCGAGGCCCCAATCGAGCACGTAGGCCTCGCCGTAGTCCCCGATCATGATGTTCGCGGGCTTGAGATCGCGGTGGATCACGCCGCGTGAGTGTGCGAACTCCACGGCGAGGCAAACGTCGATCAGGCGGGCGAGGAGCGTGCGCCGTGGCCACCGCTCGGCGACGGAGGGATCCTTGCTGGTCAGCACCTCCTGGAGGCTCATCCCGGAGAGCTTCTTCATCACGAAGTACGGATTGCCGTCGCGGTCGATCCCGAGATCATGGACCGGCACCACCGCGGGGTGCTCGAGCACGCCCTGGACGCGCGCCTCGCGGAAGAACCGGCCGAGCGTGAGCTCGTCGCGATGCGTCCCGTGCATCAGCTTGACGGCGACCTCGCGATCGATCCGCAGGTCGCGTGCGAGGCGGACCTCGCCCATGCCACCACGGCCGAGCAGCGGGCCCACCTCGTAGCGCTCGCCGAGGTCGACGGCCGAGATCCGCGGGACCGGATCGGTCAGGCCCGCGCGGGTGTCCGGGAGCGTGGCGTCATCGCCGTCGTTCACTGTGGTCGAGCGTACACTCGGGAGGTGAGCTGGTGGTACGTCTACGTCGCGCGCTGCGCCGATGACACGCTCTACTGTGGGATCGCCCGCGATGTCGCCGCGCGGATCGCTGCCCACGATGCCGGCACCGGGGCGCGCTACACGCGGGGGCGCGGGCCGCTGACGGTGCTGTTGACCCGGCGATGCCGCACCCAGGGTGGTGCGCTGCGCCTCGAGTACGCGGTCAAGCAGCTCTCGCGTGGGGAGAAAGAAGCCCTGGTGATCGCACCGAAGGCGCGGATCGATGCGCTCGCGCGCAAGGCGATGCGCACCTAGATCTCGCGTTGCGCCTCGGCGATACTTGGGAGGAGATGGCTGTCCAGAACATCCCCGTGGTCGATCTTCGCGACTGGGCGATTGGCGGAGCGGCGCGGCAGGGCTTCGTCAAGACCGTCGGAGGCGCGCTGTCCGATACCGGCTTCTTCGCCGTCCGCAACCACGGCGTGGGTGACGCGCTGATGGAGCGCGCCTACGGTGTGGCGAAGACGTTCTTCCACCTCCCCGCCGAGACCAAGGCGCGCTACCACGAGCCCGCGAAGAAGGGGCAGCGCGGCTTCACCGGGTTCGGGCGCGAACACGCGAAGGACTCGACCGCACCGGACCTCAAGGAGTTCTGGCAGGTCGGCCGCCCGGACGTCCCCGACGATCATCCTGTCCACCGGGTGTTCGGGCCGAACTTCTGGCCGAGCGAGGTGCCGACGTTTGGGGCCACGCTCGTCGAGCTGTATCGCCACCTCGAGCAGCTCGGCGGGATCTTGCTCGAGGCCGCGGCCGAGTACCTCGACGAGCCGGCGCGCCAGTTCCGCGAGATGGCCGCCGACTCCGACACCATCGTCCGCGTCCTCTACTACCCACCGGTGGCCAAGGACGTGCCGGCGGGTGCCGTGCGGTCGGCGGCCCACGAGGACATCAACCTGATCACGCTGCTCTCCGGCGCCACCTCGGAGGGCCTCGAGCTCAAGCGGCACGATGGCACGTGGATGCCGATCCACACCGGCTTCGACACGATCGTCGTCGATGCAGGCGACATGCTGCAGAACGTCACCAACGGCCTCTACAAGAGCACCACGCACCGCGTGGTCAACCCGGGGGACAGCTCGAGCGAGCGGTTCTCGATGCCGTGCTTCATCCACGCCCGCACCAACGTCAGCCTGGCGCCACTCGCGAGCTGCATCGCCCGCACGGGCGGCGCGGCCCGGTACCCCAGCCTGACCGCGGGGGAGTACCTCGAGCAGCGGCTGCGCGAGATCGGCCTCGCGTAACTTCGCGAAGTCCTCACGGCGCGTCGGCGAGTGTTCGGGCGAAGCGCGGCCGTCGCACGGGGTCAGCGAGCGTGAGCCAGCCCACGGCGTTCGGGTTTCCACCTGGCACCCGGGCGCGATACCCTCGGTGTCCATGCTGAGGAAGCTCGCGATCGTAGCTGTACTGGCGGCCTCCGGGCTCGCCCACGCGAACGGTCGCGCGCCCAACACCTCGACGATCAACTTCCGGCAGGGCAGCAGTGCCGACGTCGCCGCGGGCATGACGTTCGGGATGGTGATCTCGCACGATAGCGGCGCCACCTGGCACTGGTTCTGCGAGAAGGCCGTGCTGTACGGCGGGATGTACGACCCCGACTACGTCTACCTCCCGTCCGGAGCGCTGTTCGCGACCACGTTCGATGGTTCGCTGGTCAACCGCGATGGCTGCACGTTCGCGCCCACGCAGTTCGCGAAGAAGTTCTTCTCCTCGATCACCCAGGGCCCCACGGGCGCGCTGTTCATGGCCGCCGCCGACGTCGGTGACGTGAGCACGCCGGGGGACGCGAAGATCTACAAGAGCACGGACAACGGCCTGACCTTCCTGCCCGGGGCGACCGCGGGCCTGGTCAACGATTGGTACAACAGCATCGAGGTCGCGCCGTCCGATCCGACCCGGGTCTACCTCTCGGGCTACCGGCTGACCCTGGGCGTGCGGAGCTTCCAGATCTACAAGTCGGTCAACGGCGGGACCAGCTTCACGCCGATCACCTCGACCGGCTTCACCACCTCGGACAACTCGACGATCGACATCGTCGGGATCAAGGCCGGCACGCCCGACACCGTGTTCGTCCGCGTCTCCCTCCAGAACGGCGGGATCGGCGATGCGATCTGGCGCAGCGACAACGGCGGCACCAGCTGGGGCACTGCGCCGATCTTCGAGAAGGCCGACGAGATCTCGTTCGTCGCTCGCGCCAACGGAGACCTCGTGGCGGCGACCCGCAACAGCGGGACGTTCGTCGCGCGCGCGGCGACGCCGACCACCTGGGAGCCCGTCGCCGGCGCGCCGCACATCAACTGCCTCACCGAGAACGCCGCCGGCGAGCTGTGGGCATGTACACAGAACTTCGGCTCGATGCAGACGCCCGCGGACGGGGCCGGCATCATGAAGACCACGAACCTGACCGCGTGGACCAACGTCCTCAAGTATCAAGACATCGCGGGCCCGGTGGAGTGCGCGGCCGGCACCCGGCAGCACGATCAGTGCGTCTACGACTGCGCTGACACGACGTACGAGGCCAACCCGGCCACCTGCCCGAACCTGATCCCGCGAGCGTGGTGCAGCCTGCGGAACCAGCTCGGCATCAGCTCGACGGTGCTCGAGTGCCCGGCGCTGTTCGACGAGCCGCCGGGCCAGGATCAGACGCAGAAGGCGCCGAAGGGCTGCTGCGAGACCGGCGATGGCGGCGGCGGCCCGACGGCGCTGGTCATCAGCCTGATGGTTGGTACAGTGATCGTGCGGACCCGGCGCCGCAAGGTTCGCTAACCATGCTCAGTCGTCTCGATCGTCTGGCCTATCGCGGGCAGCACCTCGGCTTTCTGATCAACGCCACCGTCCTCCAGGAGGCGGCGCGGCTGGTCACGCGCACACCACGCCCCAAGGTCGATGCGGCGCAGCTCCGCGCCGTGCTGCGCCGGCGCGATGAGCTGCATGCACGCGATCTCGCGAACGTCGATGCGGGGCTGTATCCACGCGAGCTGCTGTTTGACGTTCCGGTGCGCCAGTTCATGCGCGCGCTGCCGCAGCTGATGCGCGACACTCCGAACGTGGTGCGCCGGATGCGGCGCGGGGACTACAAGGACATCCCGACCGTCGACAAGCAGCAGTACCCGGCCTACTACCGCCGCAACTTCCACTGGCAGACCGGCGGATACTTCAGCGATCACTCCGCCGAGGTCTACGAGCTCGGTGTGGAGCTGCTGTTCCGCGGCACCGCCGATGTGATGCGCCGCCAGGTGATCCCGCCGATCACGCGCCACGTGCAGGCGCACGGCGGACGGGAGCGGCTGCGGCTGCTCGACATCGGATGCGGCACCGGGCGCACGCTGCATCAGGTCTCTCGCGCGCATCCTGCGATGCAGCTGCACGGCGTTGATCTCTCGCCGGCATACATCCGCGCGGCGAGGCGTCGGCTCGCCGATGTCGCGGAGCTGACGCTCGCGGTGGAGAACGGCGAGGCGCTGCCGTGGGCCGATGCCACGTTCGACGTCGTGACCAGCACGTACATGTTCCACGAGCTCCCGCGCAACGCGCGGCGCAACGTGGTGCGCGAGATGCTGCGGGTGGTCAAGCCCGGCGGGCTGCTCGTGATCGAGGACAGCGCCCAGCTCGTCGAGAGCGCCGAGATCGCCACGGCGCTGCGCGAGTTCCCACGGGAGTTCCACGAGCCGTTCTACGCGGACTATCTCGAGGATGATCTCGCCGCGCTGGTCGGCGAGGTCGGCTTCACGGGCGTCACCACCGAGGTGCACCTGGTCGCCAAGATCGTCATCGCACGTCGTCCCACCTGAGGCCTCGGCCCTCGCCGCGCGCGAGCGCACGTGCTCCCGCGCACACGTCGCGCCGGCCCGGGCTTGAGCCCGTGGATCCCGTGTTTGCACGATGGTGCTTCGCTTGCACTACCTGGCTGGACGTGACGGCCCAATCCTGGATGATCGAGCGGCTCGACCACGAGACGCGTATGCATCACGTCGATGCAGATCGGGAGCTCGATGCGTTGTTTCAGCCCGACCTGACCCGCAGCGACTACCTCCAGTTCTTGTTGCGTGCCTATGGCTTCGAGACGCCGCTCGACAATGCGATCGCGATGACGCCGAACCTCGATCGGATCCTCGATCTGCCGCGGCGTTCGCGCGCTGGCTTCCTCGCGAAGGACCTCGTGGCGATGGGCCTCCGAACGGCCGAGGTGACGCTGTTGCCGGTGTGCCTCGCGATCCCCCAGTTTCGCAGCGTGTCGGAGGCGATGGGCTGGATGTACGTGCTCGAGCGCAGCACGCTGTCGCACAACGTGCTGCGCCGCCACCTGAGGGCACAGCTGCCCCTCGATACCGACGTCGGGTCGGCGTACCTCGGCTCGTACGACGGCGTGGCCGGGCGGCGCTGGCAGGAGCTCGGCACCGCGCTCGATGAGGTGGCGCAGCACCCGGCGATCGCCGAGCGGATCATCGTGGCCGCGGGGGACGCGTTCCGCAGCCGGCGGACCTGGACGCAGCAGGAGGCTGCGCTCCTCGCGCGCTCTGCAGGCTAGGCCGCGTCGTGCGATCCTGGCGGCGGTAGACCGGCGCCGCTGGTTGGGCCGCCCTCGCCCGAGCGGCCGAGCTGGTATCGTGGCGCCATGGCCGATGACGCGCGCGCTCGCCTCGACACTCACCGCACCGAGCTCGGGCAGATCGATCGCGAGATCCTCGCTCTGGTCTCCCGACGCCAGGCGCTCGCGCAGAAGATCGGGCAGATCAAGCGCGATGCCGGGATCCCCACGCGGGACTACCGTCAGGAGCGCGATGTCGTCGAGCGCGCGCGGGCCTCAGCCGTCGAGCACGGGCTCACCGCGCAGCTCGGCGAGGAGCTGATCCTCGCGCTGATCCGCGGCTCGCTGACGATCCAGGAGAAGGACACCGTGGCGGCGGCAGGCGAGGGGAGCGGCCGCCGCGTGCTGGTGATCGGCGGCTGCGGTCACATGGGGCGGTGGTTCGTGCGGTACCTCGGCGCGCAGGGCTTCACCGTCGAGATCGCCGATCCTCATGGCACCGGCCCGGTCGGCATCGCCCACCACGCCGACTGGCGCACCGTGACGCTCGATCACGAGATGATCGTGATCGCGGCGCCGATGCCCGCGACCGCCGAGATCCTCGAGACGATGGCGAAGGCCCCGCCCAAGGGCGTGGTGTTCGACGTGGGCTCGCTGAAGAGCCCGCTCCGCAAGGGCCTGCAGGCGCTGCGCGCGGCCGGCGGTCAGGTCACCTCGGTGCACCCGATGTTCGGGCCGGATACCGAGCTGCTCAGCGGGCGGCACGTGATCTTCGTCGATCTCGGTGCCCCGGCGGCCACGGCGGCGGCGCGCGCGCTGTTCGAGCCGACGATGGCGACACTCGTCGAGATGGATCTCGAGAGCCATGATCGCCTGATCGCGTACGTGCTCGGGCTCTCGCACGCGCTCAATATCGCGTTCTTCACCGCGCTCGCCGAGAGCGGCGAGGCCTCGCGCAAGCTCGCCACACTGTCCTCGACCACGTTCGATGCGCAGCTCGGCGTCGCCGCGAAGGTCGCGGCCGAGAACCCCGATCTGTACTTCGAGATCCAGACCCTCAACGACTACGGCACCGAATCGCTCGCCGCGCTCCTGTATGCGGTGGAGCGCCTGCGCAGCGTGATCCGCGCGGGTGATCTCGACGCGTTCCGTGCGCTGATGACGCGCGGCAAGGACTATCTGGCGACCCGGGTCGCGCCCGACGCGCGCTGAGCACGGGTGGCGCCGCGACCGTCAGCGCAGCATGCCGTGGCTGCGGAACCACGCGAGCGCATCGGCGATCGCGGGCTCGAGAGGGCCGAACGTGTAGCCGAGCTCGGTGGCCGCCTTCTCGCTCTTGAACCGGAACTTGTCGGTGTACGCGTAGCGGATGGTCGTGGAGTTCGCGAGCGGCTCCTTGCCGCGCGCCTCGAGAAAGTCGCCCCACTTGCCGAACAACCACGCGGCCGCGTGAGGCACCGCGAACCGCGGGGGCTTGACGCCGGCCACGCGCGCGATGGTCTTGAACACGTCGCCATAGGACATGTCATGTCCCGCGAGGATGTAGCGCTCGCCGCGGCGACCCTTCTGCCACGCGGCGATCATCCCGCGCGCCACATCGCGAACATCGACGAAGTTGTTGTAGCCAGGCGTCCAGCCCGGAGCGCGGCGGCGGACCACGTCGAGGATCATCCGCCCCGAGCTCGGCTTGGCATCGCGCGGGCCAAACATGTACGTCGGGTTGACGATCACGGCATCGACCCGATCGTGCGCGGCGTTGACCAGATCCTCGGCCTGACGTTTCGTGATCGCGTACGCGTCGATCAGGCCCTCCTTCTCGAAGTTCCAGGTCGCGGTCTCGTCGCACGGGCGGCCATCGGTGGACAGGCCGACGGCGACGACGGACGAGGTGTGGACGAGCCGCGACACGTTCGCCGCGAGCACCGCTGCGATCACGTTCGCCGTGCCGGTGACGTTGGTCTCGCGCATCTCCGGCTTGATCTCGCGGATCACGCCGAGCGAGGCCGCGCAGTGGAACACCGCGGCGCAGCCTTCGAACGCGCGCGTGAGGGCTGGGACGTCACCGAGGGCGGCCTCGCGCCAGGAGATCGCCAGGTCGTCGAGCTGGCTGACCTTGCTGGTGCCGCGCCGCAGCGCGACGACCTCGTGGCCGGCGCCGATCAAGGCCGCGACCAGGTTCCCACCCAAGAGGCCACTGGCTCCGGTGACGGCGACGCGACTCATCGGCGGCGAGCTTGGCACTTGTCCGGTGTGTCCGGCTACTTGGCCCGCCACCGGACGCTGGCGACCGGACAGGCCGGCCACTCGCAAGATCGCGAGATCGCTAGCCCCTGACGCGGCGCGACGCTTGCTCGTCCGGCAGTCATGCTTCGCTTCAGCGCACTCTTGGCCATGTTCTCCCTCGCTCTTGGCACCCTGCCAGCCTGTGTCGACGAGGAGGCCGAGGATGGCGAGAACGACGCGTTCGCCAACGGCAAGGCCGACGGCGGGATCGATGAAGGCTCGCCCGAGGCGCTCGGCGTGCTCGCGCTCGTCAACGATGCGGCGATGACCGCGGCGAAGCTGAAGGCCGACGCCCACGTCACCGCGCGCGTCGCCGGCAACATCGTCAAGCACCGCGATGGTGCCGATGGCATGGCGGGCACGACCGATGACGACAAGTACGATTCACTCGCGGAGCTCGATGCGGTCCCCTACGTGGGTCCGACGACCCTGGGCGCGTTGCTCGAGGCGGCGCGGGACAAGGGACTGGTCGGCGGCACTGGCGCGAAGATCTCGGTGATCTTCTCGCCGCAGGCGGCCGAGGCCACGCACAACGCGAAGATCGCGTCCCTGATCCGTGGCGCGCAGCACACCGTGGATATCTCGATCTACAGCTATTCCGACGCCGGGATCTCCGCGGCGCTCGCCGATGCCACGAGCCGCGGCGTCAAGGTCCGCTTCCTGTTCGAGACCGCGAGCGACGATCGCAAGATCCTCGACGCGACGGCGGCTGCAGCGTCGAAGTCGGGCAGGCTCGAGGCGCAGGGCGTGGACGTCCGCTGGGTCAACAAGATCCTCCACCACAAGTTCCTGATCGTCGATGGTCCCCGCGACGACAAGGCCCGCGCCGCGACGGCGAAGCTCGTCACGGGCAGCGCAAACTGGTCGAACACCGGCGCCACCGTCTACGACGAGAACACCTTGTTCATCGAGAACAGCCCGGAGCTCGCCGCGGCGTTCCAGCACGAGTTCGATCAGCTGTGGTGGGGCTCGAAGGACTTCGTGGGGCCTGCGACGGCGCAGGGCCAGTCGGTTGCGAAGATCACCACGGCCGACGTCCCCGATCAGCCGGGCGTCGAGCTACTCCTGACCTCGCCGAACTTCACGCTCGGTGGCAGCGAGCACGCGACCTGGTCGGTCAACAAGGCGAGCCTGGTGGTCTCCGATCAGTGGGTCGCCGCGATCGAGCGCGCTCAGACCTCGATCCATATCGCCTCGGGTCACATCCGGCTCCGTCCGGTGGCCGAGGCGCTGCTCGCCAAGAAGCACGATCACCCGAACGTCGACATCAAGGTCTACCTCGATCAGCAGGAGTACATCTCCGCGTCGGGCGATACCGCGCAGCAGGCGGAGGTGACCGCGTGTCAGGCGGCCGCGACCACCCCGGCGGCGAAGACCGAGTGCCTGCGCAACGACTTCCTGTTCTCGAAGGCGCTGGTCGATGCCGGCATCGACGTCCGCTTCAAGTCGTTCGCGTATCGCTGGGATGCGAGCTACGCGGCACAGATGCACTCGAAGTACATGGTCGTCGATGGCAAGGAGATCATCTCCGGCAGCTTCAACCTCTCGATGAACTCCGAGCAGGGGACGTTCGAGAACGCGCTGCACCTGGCGAGCGCCGAGTACGCGCCCGTGTACGCGGCGTTCGAGCAGAACTTCGCCAAGATCTACGAGACCGGCCGCGCGCAGAACCTCCTGACCCAGCTGCGCAGCACGATCTCGAGCGCGCCGACCATCCCGCTCACGTTCCCGCCGATGGCGCTGACGTACTCGGAGTTCGACAAGCTGCGCCAGCTGATCCGCGCCAACTGCCAGGTCGTCGACTCGACCGACTACCGGAACAACGCGTCCGCGCACAAGATCTGCCCCCGGTAGATCTTCAACGCAGGGTTTCGCGCCAGCGCGCGCCGGGTTTCCCGACGTGAACGCGCGCAGTGTGGCGCCCGCGCCCCGCGCGTGTCGCGCAAGTGTGCATGAAGAGGGCGCCCGGTCTGGCCAGGCGCTTGCTCCATGGGATGGAGCCGCCGTCGCGGCCCCCTGAAGGATCTCCATGCGCCACGTTCGCCTCTCCAGTACCCGCCCGCGGGCTCTCCCGCGCGCTGTCCCGCATGCTCTCCGGCGCGCTCTCCCGCTGGCGCTCCTGTGCGCGCTCCCTAGCCTCGCTGCGGCGGATCCGCTCCCTCCGCGGGTCGGCCTCGAGCTCGCCGGTGGCCTGCAGGTCGGCAAGATCTACTGCAACAGTGACAACGGGTTCTGCAACGACTTCACCGAGGCCGGCGGCGCGAACCTCAACGCGGCGTACTTCCTGTCGCCGAAGTTCGCGATCATGGCCGATGCGTGGGCGATGACCCATCGCGAGGACAACTTCACCTTCACGCACTACGTGAACACGATCGGCGTGAAGTGGCGCCCGCTGCCGATCCTGACCCTGACGGCGGGCATCGGCGCCGCGCACGCCAAGCTCGACTATCACGGCCTGATCTCCGGCACCGCGACCTCGGATGATGGGTTCGCGATCCTGGGCGCCGCCGCCGTGGACGTCGTGCGCTCGCGCCGCTGGGCGCTCTCGATCGAGGCCCGGTTCGGCAACGGCTTCTACGGTGACGACAAGAACAACGACGGCACCCCTGACGTCGTGGGGCGCAACGTCGGGCTCGGTGCGGCGTTCACGGTGTTCGGGTTCTGAGGTCCGGGCATCCGTCGGCCTCGTCGCGATCGGGCGCGGCGACCTCGTCGGCGTTGGGGTCGGCTACCGGAGCACGGCAGCGTAGCGCTTGACGGTGCGCTGGAGCCGCGCGAGGGCGCGACCGATGCGGCGCTCGGCGCGGGCGGCGTTGCGTGCCCGGCGTCGGTCGCGACGGGCGCGCCTGCGTCCGCGGGCGGCACCGCCGGCGCCGGCCGTGTCGATGGTGTCGATGGTGTCGATGGTGTCGTTGGTGTCGTTGGAGTCGGTGGGGTTCTTGGAGTCGGTGGAGTCAGTCGGGTCGGGGATCGATTCGAGGGCGGTCATGCAGCAGCTTTCGTGGCAACGGGGTTGGTGGGGAGGCCGAGCATCGTGCGCACCTCGGCGAGAGGCGTGGCCCAGTGGTCCTCCCACGGAAACGCGACGAGCTTCTCGGCGCGGCGGCCGGTGCGGAAGGCAGCGAGCACCTCGCGCGCGAGTGTCGGGTGCTCGCGGAGCCCGCGGAGCGTGCCGACGGTCGACAGGATGAACGTGCTCGGCGCGCGGACCTGCGCGAACGTGAACGCCTGGAGCGCGATCTCGCCGGCGGGGTTGGTGTCGTGGCCGGTGACCACGTGCCACAGGTCGTGCGTCTGGCGCATCCGCTGGATCACGTACGAGGCGCGCGGGTCCGAGACATCGGGTGGCGGGCCATCAAACACGTCGGGCGTGAACCCGCGAGAGCGCAGGAACTGGGCATAGGCGTGGCCGAGCGTGCCCGCGGGCAGGGCGGCGAGCTGGTCGAGGTCAACGGTGTGAGAATCGATCGCGCGGTGCTCGGCATAGAGCCGCGCGCCGCTGGGATCGGTGAAGAACCGATCGAGGCGCTTGCCCATCGAGCCGGCATTCGCGAGGTTCGAGAACACGAGGACCTGATCGGTCTCCTCGGGGTTGGCCACCACGCGGGCCAGGGCGCGCAGGGCACGGGTCCAGCGCTGAACGGGGGACAACGAGGCGAGGTCGGTGGCAGGCACGGGTGCGGCTGCGGCTGGGGCTGGCGCTGCGGCTGTGGGCGCTGCGGCTGTGGCTGGCGCTGCGGCTGTGGGCACTGCGGCTGCGGCGGGCGCTGCGGCTGTGGGCGCTGCGGCGGGTGCGGCTGCGCGAGAACTGGGGGCGGGGGAAGGGGTCTGGGTGGTCATCATCGGCAGCTCCTTGGCTTCCGTATTGTCACGTTGATAATAGCCATCGGCGTCCTATTGTCAACGTGAAAACAGCGCGGGGAGTCACCTGTACCGGGCAGGCGGGTATCATCGCTGTATGGCTCGGAGTCGTCGGCTGATCCCACGAAGAGCGCGTCGGGTCACGCGGATCGCGCGTCGGAGGAGGGCTCCGGAGGAGGCCCGGCTCGAGATCCTCGACGCCGCCGATCGGGTGTTCATCGAGTTCCAACCGGACCAGGTCGGGCTCAAAGACGTCGGCCGCGAGGCCGGGGTCAGTCACGCGCTGATCACCCACTATTTCGGGACCTATGCGCAGCTGATCGAGGCCGCACTCGAGCGACGGATCCGCGCGCTGCGCGAGACGATGATCGAGCGGCTCCGGCAGGCCGGTGCGCTCTCGCGGCCGAGCGAGCTGCTCGGGATCCTGTTCGCCGCTCTCGAGGATCCGGTCCACCTCCGGCTGATGCGGTGGCTGCTCGCGAGCGAGCGTCCGTCGGCGGCGCATGCGTTCGGCGTGCATGCGCAGGGGCTCCAGCAGATCTCCCGGCAGATCGCGACCTCGCTCGATCGCAACCCGACCCTCGAGATGATCGACAAGATCGAGCTCACGCTGCTCACCGCCGTCGCCGCGGCGTATGGCTACGCGCTCGCGAAGTACGCGCTGGTCGGGGCCCTCGGGCGTGAGGCGTCGGGCGCGCTCGACGCACAGGTCCAGGAGACCCTCGCCGCGATGGTGCAGTCCCACCTCCGCGCCGAGCTCGGGATCACGATCCCGAGTCAGTGATTCCAGCGAGATCGGTGATCGCAGGTCTTGGTCGTTCGATTTCGGCGAAGAATCCCCCGGTTGCGGGCACGTAGGGGAAACCAGGGAGGCGCGATGCGCGAGATGATGAGCCTGCAACGAACGAGAAGCTGGCTGCTGGCCGTGTGTGCGGTGGCCGGCGTCGGATGTACCGAGGGAAGCCCCACCCAGGTGGTGACCGGAAGGATCACGACGAGCGGTGCACTCGCCGTGCGCGCCGTCACCGCCGACAGCACCATCACCGCGGCGCAGGTGCGCAGCGATGGCTCGTTCACGCTGGCGCTGCCCGCGGGCAAGCGCTACCGGCTCGAGGTCCTGACCACGAGCGGCGTGCGTCACGTGCTCTCACACACCTCCACGGGCTTCGGTGCGCTGAGCTTCCAGGTCTGCGAGCCCGTGGACCCGTGGGACATCGGCGGTGTCGGCGATGGCAAGCCACTGCCGTGTATGGATCCGATGGATCCCACGTGCGGCTGCGATGCGAGCGGCGCGTGCCCGCCACCACCTCCGCCGCCGTGCATGGATCCGTCGGATCCGAACTGCAAGCCGCCGGAGCCGTGTCAGCCCGGTGATCCGAGCTGCGGTACCATGTGCACCGATCCGACGGATCCGAACTGCATGCCGCCGCCACCGATCTGCGCGGACCCGACGGATCCGTACTGCAAGTGCGACGCGGCCGGGACCTGCCCACCGCCGACCTGCGCGCCGGGCGACACGATGTGCCCACCCGAGCCGCCGGCGCCGTGCGCGGATCCCACCGACCCGCAGAGCTGCAAGGATCCCTGCATGGCTGATCCCGCGACCTGTGGCTGCGCGATCGAAGATCCGAACTGCTGGCCACCGCCGCAGCCGCCGGACTGCGATCCGGCCGGGACGATGTGTGATCCGGGGATGGGCGGCATGACGCCCGATCACCCGCCGGGTGACTTCGGTTGCAAGGAGCTCCCGAGCTCGTGAGTCGCGCGCCCGCGGCGCTCGCGCTCGCGCTCGCACTGTCCGCATCGCGGATGGTCCGGGCGGAGCCGTGCGCTCCGCGGGCGGTGCTGACCGGAGATCGCGAGGCCGTCGAGCAGGTCGGCGCGGAGCTCGTGAAGCTCGGCGTCGTGCTGGCGGTCGGCACGCGGACGTGCCCCGCCGCGAAGGCCACCGTCGAGCTCGCCCGTGAGGGCGGGATCAGTGTCGCGGTGGCGGGGAGTGGGCAGCGCAGCGAGGGCAGGGTGGTGAGTGATCCTGCGGTCGCAGCGGTGTGGATCGATGCGTGGGTACGCGACGATCTCGACGTCGCGGCTTGGGCACCCGAGCCAGCGCCGGCACCTGCATCGGGCGCCGCGTCAGGGACGGCCTCGCCCGCCCTCGTCCCGCCGCGCGACGTTCCGCCGGCGAGCACAGCGCCGAGTGGCTCGATCCTCGATCGGCTCGGCGTCGCCGCGTTCTACGAACAGGCCTGGACCGACGACAAGACGTCGTGGCGCGGTGGCAGCGTGGCGGCGTGCGTCCGGATCGCCGGGGTGTGCGTAGGAGGTCGCGTGCGCGCGCTGACGCAGCCGGATCAGCTCGCGAACCTGACCGCGGCGGCGCGCTCGGATCTCTCGGTGCTCGCGACCGCGAGCGTCCCCGTCGCCCTCGGCCAGACCATCCTCGCGCCGGAGCTCGGACTCGGCGTGGGGCGGTTCGCCACCCGGCGGGTCGAGGGCTGTACGCCACCGATGCCACCGCCGAACTGTGACCCTTCGGATCCGACGTGTGCGATGGATCCGCAACCCGCGTGCACCCCGGATGCGAGCGGCACGATGCCCGGTGGCGGCAAGCTCTACGTCGGTGATGGCTTCGAGACCGCGACGTACACGCCGCGGATCTCGCTCACGGTGCGGATCTCGGTGCCGCTGTTCCATCGGGTGTGGCTCGATGGCCTCGTGTCGTACGTGCTGATGCCGCTCGGCCACGGCGAGGCATTCCAGGCGACCAAAGCACCGCCGATGACGTCCGCTGAGCAGGTCGCGCTGCCCGGCGAACCGGGCGCGGGCTGGGGACTCGGCGTCGGGCTGCGCGTGGGGGCACCATGAGCGCGGCGAAGCCAACGCTGGCCACGGGCGGGCAGATCGTCCCGCTGCGTCGACCCGAGGAGCGTCGCACCGCGCTCTCGGATCTCTCGGATGAAGCGCTACTCGCATCCTGTGGCGTGGGTGATCCGGCCGCGCTCGGCGCGTTGTTCGATCGGCACCACGAGGCGGTGTACCGGGTGATCTCGCGCCTGTTGCGCATGGAGCCGGGCGAGACCGATGACCTCGTGCAGACAACATTCATGACGGTGTGGCAGTCCGCGCGCGGCTACGCCGGCAAGGGCTCGGTGCGGAGCTTCCTGTTCGGGGTGGCCGCCAACACGGTGCGCCGGCACTTCCGGACCACGCGGCGGCGGCTCAACGCGTACGCGGCGTTCCCAGAGCCCCTCCCGGGTGGTGGTCCCGACGAGCAGGCGTCCCGGACGCAGCAGATGAAGCGCCTCGCCGCGGCGCTCGACGAGCTGCCTCACGATCTGCGCGCGGCCTATGTGCTGTGCGATCTCGAAGATCTGACCGGCGCCGAGGCCGCGCGGATCCTCGACGTGCGCGCGGGCACGTTGTCTCGACGCCTACACGATGCACGGCGTGCGCTGCGCGATGCGATCGAAGGAGGAGGCTCATGACCGACGACACGTTGCGCGACCTCGGCAAGCAGCTCCCCCACGACCGTCCCGAACTCGATCGACGCGAGCGGGTGCGCGCCTCGCTGCTCGCCGCCGCTTCGGCGCCGGCACAACCGCACCCGCGACGCTGGCTGCTCGTCGGTGGCGGGTTCGCGGCGGGGGCGCTCGCAGCCGCCGCGATCGCGGTCGTGCTGGTTCGTCCGCGCGCCGAGACCACGACACTCTCGGCCGGCGCGGCGCACGAAGCCTACGCACAGATCGAATCGTCGTCGGCGGCCGAGCTCGAGCACGCCCTGGTCCCCACGCCGAGCGGCACCGACGAGATCGTCCGCGTGCGCACGGGCAAGCTCCGTCTCGCCGTGCCGCCGACCCGCGCGGGAGATCGCGTGCGCGTGGCGACGGGCGATGCGGAGATCGAAGGCTCCGGGGAGTACGATCTCGAGGTCGCCGCCGATACGCTCGCGAGCCTGACGGTCACCGCAGGCACCGCGACCATCAAGCTCGCCGCCCAGGCGCAGCCCGTGTTCCTGGCGGCCGGACAGACCTGGCGCGCGAAGGTCCAGACCGCGGATCTCACGCTGCCTCCGCCGCCACTGCCAGCGATCACAGCAACCCCGAGCGCGCCGGCGCTCGCGACCGCAGCGCCTGCGACCGTGACGTCGTCGGGTTCGCCGATCGAGACGAGCCTCGTGCCCGCGAGCGCGGCCGCAGGCGTGCCCGTGCCTGTGCCCGCGTCTACTCCGCGTGCCGTCACCCCGCGCGTCGCGACGACGGCGTCGCCGCGCCCGGCAACGCCGAGCGGCGCACCGGTCGAGACTGAGCTCGGGCCATCGACCACGACGACGCAGGCGACCGCGCCGCGTGCGGCGGTCACCGCGCCGGTCGAGGACAACCTGACCACCAACGCGCCGTCGCCCGCCACCCCGTCGACCGCGGCGCAGGGCTCCGAGGTCGAGCGTCACTTCCGCGCCGGCTGGTCGCTGCTCCGCGCGGGGAAGCTGGCGGACGCGATCGCCGAGCTCGGTGCGGCGGCGGACGCGGGCGAGGGTCCGCTCGCCGCGGATGCGCGCTACTACCAGGCGGTCGCGCTCGTGAAGGCCAAGCGTGGCGCCGAGGCCGAGCGAGCGCTCGTCCAGTTCCTCGATCGCGCGCCCGCCTCGATCCGCCGCGGCCGGGCTGCGATGATGCTCGGCCGGCTGCTCGCGGATCGCGGAGATGCAGCGAACGCCCGGTTGTGGTTCGAGGTCGCGGCGCGCGATGCCGATGCCTCCGTGGCGACGGCGGCCCGGGCTGCGCTCGCGGCGCATTGATCCCCGGGCGGGGTCAGCTACCATTGTCAGATGTTCGCGATCCGCGCCCGCCCACCGTTCACGCTCGCGACGCTCACGACCCTTGGTCTCGGCCTTGGTCTCGGCCTTGGTCTCGGTCTGCTCGCGACGCTCGGGGCGCTGGTGGCAGGGCCGCCCACGCCGGCGCCCGGCGTCGGCCGCTACGAGCTGCACGTCAAGCTCCGCGCCGAAGGGCTGCAGCTCGCCAGCGCTGGCTTCGGAGCGATGCAGGTGGAGCCGATGTTCTCGACGGGCGCAGGCGACGCGCGCGCACGCTGGAGGGTCGTCACCGCGACGACGGCGAGCTCCGCCGCGGCGGTGGTCGCCCAGCTCACCGCGGATCCCGCCGTCGAGCAGGCGTTTCTCGCGCCAGAGATCACGCTGCCCAGCGACGCCCGCCCACGCAGGCTGGGACAGCAGGACGATCGTTGCCCGGTCACCACGCCGTCGTTCGAGACGTATCAGGGCTACCTCGGCCCGGCTCCGCACGGGATCGATGCTCCGGCGGCGTGGCAGCGGGGCGTGCGCGGAGCCGGCGTGTGGTTCGCCGATATCGAGGGCGGCTGGAACGCAGCCCACGAAGACCTCCCGGGGGAGCGGATCCGGCACGTCGGCGGCACACCGATCAATGATCCGAGCTGGCGCGCTCACGGGACGGCCGTGCTCGGCGAGGTCGTCGGCGTCGACAACGGCAAGGGCGTGGTCGGCATCGCGCCGGACGTCGAGCGGGTGTTCACGTCCTCGATCGGCGGCACCACGGTCGCCGTCGCCATCGATCGCGCGGCCTCGCAGCTTCGCCCCGGCGACGTGCTGCTGATCGAGCTGCAGGGCGGTGGTCCGCGCGGGCGCTACTTGCCGATCGAGTACTGGGACGACAACTTCGACGTGATCCAGGCGGCGACCCGCCGTGGCGTGATCGTCATCGAGGCCGCGGGCAATGGCGGCGAGAACCTCGATCACAAGGCGTACGGTCGAAAGTTCGATCGCGGCTACCGCGATTCGGGCGCGATCATGATCGGCGCCGGTGGGCCGGCGCGCGAGGGCTTCTCGGATCGCGAGCGCCTCGAGTTCTCGAACTATGGTGGCCGGGTCGACGTGCAGGGCTGGGGGCGCAAGGTGGCCACGCTCGACTACGGCGATCTCCAGAGCTGCGCGGGCGCGGATCGTCACTACACCGACGAGTTCTCCGGAACCTCGAGCGCGTCGCCGATCGTGGCGGGCGCGGCCGTGCTGCTCGAAGGTGCAGCGCGCCAGCGCGGCGCCGTGCTGACGCCGAGCGTGCTACGCGAGCTGCTGCGCGCCACGGGGACGCCGCAGTCAGGCGATACGGCGAAGCAGATCGGCCCGCGACCGGATCTAGCTCGGGCGTTCCAGGCACTCGGCGATCGCTGATTCGGCGTCGAAGCCGCTCATCAGCACGAACCACACCGGGATCGGATCGCTCCGGTCGACCACGAGCTGGCCGAGCCGCTCGAGGGTCTTCACGTGCTCCGCCCGCTCCGCCGCATTCGGCCGACTCCAACCCTTCTTTGCCACGTGGATCAAATCGGCCGGGTCACTGGTTCGTATAGATGAACTGATCCGCGCCGTTCGTGACGGTGACCAGCACGATCGTGTCCGCCTTGGTCTGGGCATCAGCGGCCGCCCACACCTGCGCCACCATGTCGGCGGCCTGATCGTCCCAGGCGAGTACCGCGAGGATCTGCTTGTCCCACTTGTCGGCGGCCGACACATTGGCGGTGGAGGCGCGGATGTCCGCGAGCTTGCGCGTGATCAGCGGGGTCGCGACGGCCGACGTGTAGGGCTGGCCGAACGGGTACGCGACCGCGCGGGTGACGCTGACGCCGATCTTGTGGCCGCCGATCTCGACCTCGAGGTCCGTGATCTTCCCCGTGGTGTCGTAGACGATCTCGGTCTCGGTCTTGAGAAATGCCGCGTGCTCGCAGCGCGCCAGCTGCTCGTACGCAAAGATCTCCGAGAGCCCCGAGCTCCCGCCAGCGTTCGGTGTGGCGGCCAGGTGCTGTCCACCGGGCGTGAGGAGCGGGCGATCGGCGGGATCCACGTACGCCCGCGCGAACGTCAGGGTGTCCCGGAACAGCTCCGGGGTGGTCCCGGTGAGCTGCATCTGCGCCAGCACGCCGCACATCCCGGAGAGCTCGCCGAACCCCGCCGTGGCGTCGGCCGAGGCGTCCGGGTTTGCATCAATACCCTCGGGCGCGTCGGCGGCGGTCGAGCCAGCGGGCTCGCTACAACCGATCAGAGCCAGGGCGAACACGGCGGCGCGCATGGGTGCGGACCATACACGAGGCGATCCAGATCGCGATCGTGTGATTCCGGAGGGAACGCGCCGCGGACCGTCGGGGCTGCCGGCTACTCGAGTTGCCAGGGCACCGGTCACCGCGGGGGGACGGTGCCGTACAGGGCCCGCAGGATCTCTTCTGCGCTCGCGGGCTTGACGATGTGCTCGTCGAACCCCGCGGCGAACGCGAGGGCGCGATCGCCGGCCTGGCCATAGCCGGTCATCGCGATCAGGCGAGGCGGGTCCGTGGTGATCTCTCGTCGCAGCTGGCGCGCGACCTCGTAGCCGTCCATGCCGGGAAGGCCGATGTCGATCAGCGCCACGTCGGGCCGCTCGGCGAGGATCGCCGCTACGGCCGAGGGGCCATCCTCGACGACGGTGACCTGGTGACCGCGCAGCCGCAGCAGATCGGCCAGCAGGTCCCGCAGATCGGGGGCGTCGTCGCACACCACGGCGCGGAGCTTGGCCTTGCGTGGTCCGCTCTTGGTTCGCGCATGTGCGATCGGATCGGACGCGCGTGCCTCGAGAGCGATCATGATCTGGAACGTACTCCCGAGCCCGACCCCCGGGCTGGTCACGCGGACGGTGCCACCGTGGAGCTCGACGAGCCGCTTGACCAGGCCGAGGCCGAGGCCGAGGCCGCCGGCGCCGTCGGAGGTCACGCGCTCCTGGACGAACATGTCGAACACCCGCGGGACGATGTCGGCGCGAATCCCGCGCCCGGTGTCGGTCACGCGGATGAACCCGTGGTCATCCTCGTGGCCCCAGGTGATCGTCAGGCGACCACCGGGCTCGGTGTACTTGGCGGCGTTGGTGAGCAGGTTGCACACCACCTGGGTCAGGCGGATCGGATCTCCATCGACGATCACCGGCGCTGCTTCGCCCAGGATCTCGATCACGTGACGGCGTGCCGCGATCGCGGCCTCGCACTGGGTGATCGCCTCGTCGATGACCAGCGTCAAGGCCACCGGCTCGCGGCGGAGCTCGAGCTTGCCGGCGTTGAAGCGCGCCACGTCGAGCAGGTCGTCGACCAGCCGCGTGATGTGGTGGACCTGGCGCTGGACGATGGCGCGGATCCGCGGGGGCACCGGCTGGTCCGGGTGGTGCTCGAGGACCTCGACGGCGGTCTGTAGCGGCTGGAGCGGGTTGCGCAGCTCGTGCGCGAGGATCGAGAGGAACTCGTCCTTGCGGCGATTGGTCTCCGTGAGTTGCCGCATCTCCAACTCGAGCGCCTCGGTCTCGAACCGACGCCGCTGCGCGAGCAGCGCGCGCTCGTGCGCGCGGGTCTGGGCCTGGCGGAGCTCGTCGGCCTTGGCCTTGAGCTCGAGGGTGCGCTCCTGGAGCTGGACCAGCACGCCGACCTTCGCAAGAACCACCTCCGGGCGGATCGGCTTCATCAGGAACGCGAACGCGCCGAGCGCATAGCCGTGCAGGTGGGCGACGTGGTCCCACGAGAGCTCCGTGACGAAGATGATCGGCGTGGCGTGGTTCCTCGTGCTCGCCCGCACGAGCCGCGCGGTCTCGAGGCCGTCCAGGCCAGGCATCTCCACCCCGAGGATGATCACCGCGAGGTCGTGCCGCTGCAGCCTGTCCAGCGCCTCCGCTCGCGATCTCACCGGGATCAGGGTGCGCCCGAGCGGCGCCAACGCAGCCTCGATCGCACCGAGGCTGGTCGGATCGTCGTCCACCAGGAGGATGTCTCGGCCGTGCAGGACGGCGAGCGCGTCAAACTCCCCCTCGTTGTCGAGCGGTACAGGGGAGGACATCGACGACCTTGCGGTGCACACGATGTGCCCAGGACCAGACGGTTCGACGCCTACGATCTCGCCTGCGTCGGGCCCTTGGAGCGGACCGGCGTGGGTCCACCGAGCGCCAGCGCACGGTGGGCCTCCGCGCTCGCGACTTCGACCACAGACCGGTGTGCTCCGGGCTCACAGCCCGGTGCGCACGCTCAACGTCCCTGCGCCGGTGTTCGAGGTGGCGAGGTCGAGCTTGCCGTCCAGGTTCCAGTCCGCGAGGCCGATGCCCGAAGGTCCGTTGCCGACCATCACCGTGGTGGCCGCGGCGAAGCTGGATCCCGAGTTGACGAGGACGCTCGCCGAGCCGCTGCCCGCGTTGGCGACCGTCAGGTCCGGCTTGCCATCGCCGTTGACGTCGCCGATCGCGACCGCCGCCGGGTTGGTGCCGACGGCGTGGCCCACGGCCGCGGCGAACGAGACGCCCGTGTTCGCGAGCGTGTAGACCATGCCGTCGCCAGCGCTGGTCACGGCGAGGTCGAGCAAGCCGTCGCGATCGAGATCCGCGATCGCCACGCCGCTCGGGCTCGCTCCGGCCGCGAACGTGGCTGCCGCCGAGAAGCCGCCGGTGCCCGTCCCCGCCAGCACGCTCACCGTGCCACCGCCGTTGGCGACGACGAGGTCGAGCTTACCGTCGCGATCGAGATCTGCGACCGCCACTGCGCGCGGCGTGGTGCCGACGGTGAACGCGGTCGGTGCGCCGAACGTTCCGGCCCCGGTGCCGAGCAGCACGCTGACCGTGTTCGCGGTCGAGTTGGTCACCACCACGTCGAGGGTCCCGTTCCGATCGACATCGGCGAGCGCGAGGGCGCGAGGTCCGGCGCCCGCGGCGAACGTCGTGCCCGGGCCGAAGGTGCCGATGCCGGTGCCGAGGTAGATGCTGATGGTCCCGAACGTCGCGTCGGCGGTCGCGAGATCGGGCGCGCCGTCGCGGTTCACATCGCCGACGGCGATCGCCAACGGGTTGCTCCCGCCTGCGTAGAAGCTCGCCGGTGTGAAGCCGCTGCTGCCGCCGAGAATCACCCCGACCTGATTGCCTGTCCCACCCGCGAACGCGAGGTCGGGATATCCGTTGCGGTCCAGATCACCGACCGCGATGCCCTGCGCGCCGACCGCCGACAGCGTGGTGTTGCCGGTGAACGCCCCGGTGGCATTGCTCCCGACCACGCCGAGCAGCACGCTCACGTTGGCGGCGCCGAAGGTCGCCACCGCCACGTCGACCTTGCCGTCGGCGTTGAAGTCCGCCGTGACGAGGCCGCGCGGCGACGCGGACACCAAGAACGACATCGGTGCAGCGAACGAGCCACCCGCGCTGGTCAACACGGTCACGGTGTTCGAGGCCTCGTTGGTCACGAGGACATCGAGCTGGCCATCGGCGTTCGCGTCCGCGAGCGTCACCGCCGAGGGGCTCGCGCCGACGGTGGTCGAGCTGGCCACCGAGAACGCTCCTCCGCCGACGCCGCGCGCCACGCTGATCGTGTTGGCCCCGCCATTGGTCGCGATCACGTCGAGCCAGCCATTGTTGTCGAGATCGCCGAGAGCCACGCCGCTCGGAGCCGCGCCGACCGCGATGGTCGTCAACGCGCCGAACGTACCGCTGCCGGTGCCGAAGCGGATGCCGACGGTGTTGGTGCCGCTGCTCGCGACCGCGAGATCGAGCTTGCCGTCGCGATCGAGGTCGCCCACCGCGATCCCGAGCGGTGTGGCGCCGAACGCGACCGAGGTCGCCGCGGCGAATCCGCCGGTGCCGGACCCGAGCAGGATGCTCGCCGAGTTCGCGCCGGCGTTCGCGGTGGCGAGATCGAGATCGCCATCGCGATCGAGATCGGCTGCGACGATCCCCCGCGGGCTCGCGCCGACGGCGAACGAGGCCCCGTTCGAGAACAGCCCGGTGCCCGTACCGAGGTGCACGCGGACCGCGTTGTCATTTGCGCAGGCCACGGCGAGATCGAGGTCGCCATCGCCATCGAGGTCGCCGGCCACGAGCGAGATCGGCCCGGTGCCCGTCGCGAAGCCGAGTGGGGTCCCGAACGACCCATCGCCGTTGCCGAGCAGCACGTCCACCGCATCGGTGGTGAACAGCGCGATCGCGAGGTCCTCGTTGCCGTCGCCGTTGAAGTCCCCGCGCGCGATCGCGACGGGGCGCGTGCCCGGATCCACCGGCACGTCGGTCGCAGGCCCGAGCACATCGCAGGTCACGGTGACGAACACCGTTGCGGTGCTGCCGCCATTGACCATGTACGTGAACGTGTCGGGGACGCCACCGGTGCCCGTGTTGCAATAGCCAGCGGCGGGCTGGTAGGTCACCGCGAGCTGGCCGCCGGTGATCACGACAGAGCCGTGTGCCGGCTGGACCACGGAGGCGACGATCTTGGGACCGCCGTCGCCATCGAGGTCGTTCGCGAGCACGTCGACGGTGGTCGGCGCGCTGTTCTGGGCCACGGACACCACATCGTTCGTCGCCGTGGGCGGATCATCGACGGGGGTGACGATGATCGACACCGTGGCGGTGGAGCCGCCGTTGAGCGTGTACGTGTACGCGTCGGGCCCGAAGTAGTTCGGGTTCGGCTGGTACTTCACGCCACCGGCGACGAACGTGATCACGCCGAACGTCGGCGGTGTGGTGGAGACGATCATCTTGGGGCCGCCATCGACATCGGTGTCGTTGCCGGTCGGATCGAACGTGTAGCTCGTGTCCTCGACGAGCACGATGCTGTCGTTGACCGCCACAGGCAGGTCATCGATCGGCGTCACGGTGATCGTGACGGTCCCCACCGAGCCGCCATTGAGCGTGTACGTGAACGCATCCGGCCCGGCGTAGTTCGCGGCCGGGGTGTACGTCACGCCGGCGCCACCGCCGGTGATCGCGACGGTCCCGTGCGCGACCGGCGTCACGCTGACGATCTGGAGCGGGCCGCCATCGATGTCGAGGTCATTCGCGAGTACGTCGATCGGCGTCGGTCCGTTGTCCTCGGGGAGCGTCACGGTATCCGCGACCGCGACCGGCGGATCGTCGACCGGGGTGACCGTGACCGAGACGATCGCGAGGGAGCCGCCGTTGAGGGTGTACGTGAACGCGTCTGGACCGGCGTAGTTCATCGCGGGCGTGTAGGTGACGCCACTGCCGCCGCCGGTGATCGCCACCGAGCCATGTGCCGGCTGGGTCACGCTCATCACGAACTTGGGGCCGCCGTCGACGTCGGTGTCGTTCGCGAGCACGTTGATCGGATTGGCACCGCTGTCCTCGATGACGGTGGCACTGTCGGCGATGGCGACCGGTGCCTCGTCGAGATCGAGCACGTTGACGATCAGGGGCTTCTCGAACACCTGGCCACCGCTGTCGGTGGAGCGGACGCGGATCGCATAGACATTCTTGGTCTCGTAGTCGAACACGCCGACCGTGTTGACCAGGTCGCCGACGATCGCGAACGAGGCGTTGTCGGTGCTGCCAGCGCCTGGCACGAGCGCGTACACGAAGGTCTGCGCGGGATCCGGGTCAACGGTGGTCAGCGTACCGACGGTGGATCCCGATGGAGAGTTCTCGACGATCGAGCTCGGGTTGAGGAGGATGTCGGTCGGCACGGAGCCCGTCGGCGACACGCCGGTGCCGGTGACCACGAGGGCAGGGGCACCACCGGGCGTGGCGATCGCGGCGAGCGTGGCGATCGCCGCACCGGCGACCACCGGAGCGAACCGGATCTGCAGGATGCACGAGGCGCCGGCGGCGAGCGCCTGGCCGGAGCACGGGTCGGTGACCAGCTGGAACGGCCCCGCACCGAGCGTGACGACGACGGGGCCCGAGAGCACCGAGCCGGGCGAGTTCGACAGCCGGAACCGCTGGAGGCCGGAGACCAGGTTGACCGGGATCGATCCGAAGCTCGTGCCGTCGAGTGCCGTCAGGGTCAGGCCCTCCGTGCCGGTGCCGGTGAGGCGCTCGGCGGCCGAATCGAACGGGCCCGCACCGATCGAGAACGTGATCGTCCCGAGCTTGGGGCCCACGCTGGTGGGCGAGAACCGCACGCCGACGGTGCAGGTCCCGCCGGCCCCGCCGATGGTGGTGGGGCAGGTGGTGCTGATCGTCGCGTACTGCGCGGGGGCGCCGAACGCCTCGGTGATCGTGAACGGCTTCGCGGTGCTGGTGTTGTTGCGGACGGTGATCAGCACGTCCTGCGGGATCGTGGTGTTGACCGTCGAGATGCCGAAGTCATACGGATCGACGACCGGGCCGCTGTTGATCGCGATGATCTCGATCCGCGGGCGGGAGATCCCGACGAGCGCCGCGGTGGCAGTGCCGCCGGGCGTGGCACTGGCGACGAGCGTCGCGGTGCGCGCGCCGATGCCGAGCGGGCTGAACGTCAGGGTGACGGTGCACGTCGCGTCCGCGACCAGCGTCGTGCAGGTCGTCGAATCGATCGTGAACTCGGCGGCGTTGGGGCCGGTGACCGAGAGGGTGATCGGGCCCGTGGTGGCCTCACCCGTATTCTGCACGGTGAGCGTCTGTGCCGCGGTGGGATCACCGACGGTGGTCGTCGGGAAGCCGTAGCTCGAGGGGATGATCACCAGGCCGCCCGCGGCGATGCCATCGCCGGTGACGGTCGCGCTGACCGCGCCGCCTGGCGAGGCGGTGACGCCGATCGTCGCGGTGGCGATGCCGATCGCGGTCGGCGCAAACCGGACCTGCAGATCGCAGCTGCCACCGGGAGCGAGCGTGAGCGTGCAGGTGCTGCCGGCGAGCTGGAACGCCGAGGCGCCCGCGCCGGTGAGGGTCACCGCGGGGACGCCGGAGACCTGACCGCCGGTGTTGGTCACGGTGAACGTCAGCGGTGCGGACATCGCGCCCATGGCCACCGAACCGTAGCTACGTGCGGCAGGTGAGATCGAGATCGCCGCAGCGGAGACGCCGAAGCCCGAGAGCCCGGCATTGACCGTCCCACCGGGGGCACCGGCGATCGTGATCGAGGCGTGTGCGACCCCACCCGTCGTGGGCAGGAACGTTATGGAGAGCGTGCACTGCGCACCGGGGGCGAGGGCGGTGCCACTACAGCCATCGGAGCCGGCGATCACCTGGAACTGGTTGGCCTGTGATCCACCGAGCGTCGTCGACAGTGGGCCCGAGGTCGCGGCGGTGTTGTTGGTCACCGTGAACTGTCGCGCGGCGGCCGTCTGGCCGACGTTGGTGTTGGCGAACGCGTGCGTCGATGGCGTGATCGCGAGCTGACCCGGTGCGATGCCGGTGCCTCCGAGCGTGGTGGCGACCGAGCCGCCCGGGGCACCGGTGAACGACAGCAGCGCCGCGTGACCGCCGACGCTGGTCGGCGTGAACGTGATCGTGACCGTGCAGCTGGTGCCGCCCGCGAGCGTCGCACCGTTGCAGGTGCCCGGCGCCGTGAACATCGCGGCGCCGGCGCCGGTGAGGGTCTGAGCGAGGACGCCGGTCGGTGCACCGCCGGTGTTGAGGAGCGTCGCGGTCAGCGTGGCGCTGCTCTGGCCGACGACGACCGTGCCGAAGTCGTTCTGCAGCGGCACGATCACGAGGCTCGCGGGCGCGATGCCGGTGCCCGTGACCGAGCCGGCGACGGTGCCGCCCGGGTTCCCGTTGATCTGGATCAGCGACGCCTTGGCGCCGATAGAGAGGGGCGAGAACCGCACCTGGAACGTGCAGCTCGCGCCGGCGGCGAGTTGCACGCCGGTGCATTGGTCCATGGATCTGGTGAACTCCGCGGGATCGCTGCCGGCGGCTTGCAACACGAGCGCGCCGCTCGGCGTGCCGCCGGTGTTGGTCACGGTGAACGTCGAGACCAGCGTGCTGGTCTGCCCGACGATGACATTGCCGAGCGCGCTCAGCGACGTCGAGACGGTGAGTGCACCGAGGGCCACACCCTGACCTTCGAGGCTCGCGGCGACGCTGCCGCCGGGTGCGCCCGCGATGGTCAAGGTCGCGGTCTTGGTCCCTGCGCTCATCGGCGCGAACGTGACCTCGACCATGCAGGTCTGCCCGGGCTGCAGCTTCGACATGCAGCCGGAGGTCGGCGGGACGAAGTCCGCGGCGTTCGTGCCGGCGAGCGTGGGCGTCAGGAGGCCGGTCGCGACGTCGCCCGTGTTCGTGATCGTGAACATCGTCGGCGGGCTGGTCTGGCCGAGCGTGACCGAGCCGAACTGATGCGAGGTCCGATCGATCGAGAGCATCGCCGGATCGGGTGGCGGTGCGTCGACGCTGGGGGCATCGATCGGCACCTTCGCTCCATCATCCCCACATCCAGCGCTCGAGCCGATCACCAGCGCGCACGCGACAAACAGGTAGCCACTGAGCTTCATCGGTCCTCCGGACATTCGGCCGTTCTCGACCGATGGGTAGAGCCCATCTCGCGAGTCCTTCCAGGATCGCATGGGGTCCGAGATTCCGAAACAAATCAGCAGGTCGGGACGAGGTCGCGGCCGCCGAAGAACTCGTCGACGAAGGCCTTCCAGGCCCGCGCGTTCTCCGGGGGACCGCACTTGAAGGCCGGTCGGGCCAGCCTGTTGGCCCGCAGCATCTCGCTCTGTTCCTTGTAGTAGCGGACCGCGAGCTCGGCGGCGTACTCGTGGACACCATTGCCATTGTTGGGCTGGAACGCGTAGTAGGTGCCCGTGGCGCGCACCCTCGTCGAGTTCGGCGCGAACGGGGCCAGGCACCGGACCTTCGTCCCACACTTGGCCACGATCGCGTCGAAGTCGGTCTGGAGCGCCGCCGCCGACCAATCGCCGTGGGCGAAGTCGTTGTTATGGAACAGCTCATGGAAGAGCGTCTCGCGGACCCCTGTGGCGCTGGTGAGGAGGGAGCCCGCGACGTTGTATTCGATGGTCCACCCGAACGCGTAGGCGCTCGGCGTGCGCTTGCCGACGGAGCGCACGAACCGCAGCTCCAGCGCGCGCCACCGGTAGCTCGGGGTGATCGTCTGCTTGGCGTACAGGTCGGTGAAGAACGTGTCGATCTCGGTCATCGCGTCGCTGACCCAGACCAGGTGCTTGCGATGGGCGCCAGTCGGCAGCTGTGGCACGAGCTTGATCTTGCCGCGGTAGCCGCCATCCATCAGCTCCGCTGGGCCGACCCCGGCCACGTTCCCGGTGGTGCGAAACAGCGCGAGCGCGAGCTGCTTCGCTTTCGGATCCGCCGCGTAGGCGGCGTCGAGCAGGCACTCGACATCCGTGCACGTCGTCTTCGCGTTGGGCGCCAGGAGCGCGAGCGCCGCATCGACAGTCACCAACGGCGTCACGAGCTTCGCATCCGGCGTTGGGTCGGCGACGGCGGGCACCGTCAGCGCCGCGAACACCACGAGCCCGAGCCATCGCATCGCACGATCATGAACGACCCGACCGGCTTCGGCCAGCGCGATGCCCGGCGATGGAGTGATCTGCTAGCGTGCGCGGATGAAGCGCCAGTCGTGCCTGTTCGCAGCTCTCGTCGCGTGCTCGTCCAGACCAGGCCCGGCACCCGCACCACCCGTGGCACCACCCGCGGCGCCCGGCGAACCGGTGGTGGCCGCTCCGCCCGTGGAGGCGCCCGTGCCGCCACGCCGGCACGATGGGATCGCGCGCATGGAGTTCAATCGCTGGGCGGCACGGCTGAACCTGCCGGTGTACTGGACGTTCGATACCAACGGGGACGGCAACCTCGATCCCGAGGAGACGGCCGCGCTGAGGTTCTATCCGACGGCGGGGAGCTGGGTCGCGCAGGGAGCGTTCACGCGCACGTTCGAGACCGCCTACGATCAGATCGTGGCGGCCTCGAAGGCGCCCGCTCCAGATGCCTCGACGGATGAGGGCAAGCGTCAGATCCTGGTCGGCAAGGATCTCGATCAGGGGCGCACGACGCTGGTTCCCTCGGACCTCACGGCGCTGTCGGCCGACGACAAGGCGTTCACCGCGCACATGCTGAAGGTCGCGGATCTGATCGATGACCTCTACGAGCTGCAGAACGGCTCGGCCGCCCTCGCGAGCAAGTTGCCTGCAGATCCGGCGAGCCACAGCCTGTTCCGCCGCAACCGCGGGCCGAAGTGCACGGCGCCGGCGACCGAGAACGATCCGCTGTGCTCGGCGATCCCGGGCTCGCCGAAGCCGATCTCCGATCTGTACCCGGCCGAGCTCCAGCGCGACCCCAAGTTCTGCGCCGCGCTCGAGAAGCGCCCCGATGCGAAGACGCTGATGGCGCCGTTCGTGGTGGTCCGCGGCAGTGGTGCTGACCTCCAGCCGGTGCCCTACACGCTGGCGTACCGGGCGCAGGCGACGGAGATCAGCAAGGAGCTGACGGCGGCGATCTCGAGCCTCACCGATCCCAACGAGCAGGCGCTCGTGACCTACCTTCGAGCGGCGGCCGCGAGCTGGCTCTCGAACTCCTGGGAGCCCGCCGACGAGGCGTGGGCGAAGATGACCGTCGACAACTCGAAGTGGTACGTGCGCGTGGCGCCCGACGAGGTGTACTGGGAGCCGTGCTCGTCGAAGGCGGGCTCGCACCTGACGTTCGCGCGGATCAACCAGGGTTCGAAGCGTTGGCAGGACAAGCTGGTGCCCGTCCAGCAGCAGATGGAGGCGGCGATCGCCGAGCGCGCGGGCAAGCCGTATGCGGCCCGCCGCGTGACGTTCCACCTTCCCGACTTCATCGACATCGTGGTCAACGCCGGCGACGATCGCGTACCCCTCGGCGCGACCATCGGTCAGAGCCTGCCGAACTGGGGACCCGTGGCCAACGAAGGCCGCGGTCGTACGATCGCGATGGTCAACTACTACCAGGATCCCGATAGCGTCGCGGCGCGCCGCGGTCAGGCCGAGAGCATCCTCGACGCAGGGTTCATGAAGCACTACACGGGGGAGCTCGAGCCCGGGTTGCTCTCGACGATCCTCCACGAGGCCACGCACAACCTCGGCCCGGCACACGAGTATCTGGTCGCCGGGAAGAAGGCACGCGAGGTGTTCGGCGGGCCGCTGGCCACGCTGATGGAGGAGCTCAAGGCGCAGACCGGCGCCCTGTTCCTGCTCGAGTTCCTGCGCACGCGAACCATCATCTCTGACGAGCTGGCGGCGCAGAGCTACGCCGATGCGATCGTGTGGGCACTCGGCCACGTCTCGCAGGGGATGTATGGCGGGAACGGCGAGCGCAAGACGTATGGCAACGTCGCAGCGATCCAGATCGGCTTCCTGCTCGATCGCGGCGCGCTGACCTGGGAGGCGAAGGCGACCGCGGCGAACGGCACCGACAAGGCCGCGCTGGTGCTGCACCCAGCCAAGCTGGTCCTGGCGGTCAAGGACCTGATGAAGGTCGTCGCCGGGATCAAGGCGCGGGGGGATCGTCCGGCTGCCGAAGCGCTGGCCAAGAAGTACGTCGACGGCACGATCGTGCCGCACAAGACGATCCAGGAGCGATTTCAGCGGTTCCCGAAGGCGAGCTTCGTCTACGCGGTGAAGCTGTAGCCGGGCGCGCTACTGCGCGGCTTCGGTCCAGTTGATCACCGGATCGAACTCGATCGCCATGACGCCCGTGGTCTGGTTCACGCTGAGCACGGGGCCCGCGTTGTTGAAGGCCCACAGCCGATCCCGGTAGCCCGACATGCCGTACAGGTTCGTGCCGAGGTTCTTGCGGAACGGGGTGGCGACGCCGGTGGTGGGATCGAGCTTCGCGAAGCACACGTCTGCGCAGTCGCCACCGCTGAGGGTTGCGAACAGGCCCACGCCGTGGACCCACGCGAGGTCGGAGAACAACCGGTAGCCGCCGCCGAACGAGCCGATCATCCCGACCGCGCCGGTGGCGGGATCGATCCGGTAGAGCTTGCCGTCGCTCGCGGTGCCGGCGAGCACCACGGGCGTGGCGCCCAGATCGCCGGCGGGGATCACGGTGAGGCCGCCCCACGTGTTCGTCGGCGTCAAGGTCAGCGCGCTGGTCACCGTGGCGGTCTGGCGATCGATCGTGATCAGCTGACCGCCACCGTTGGTGATGCCGAGAAGGGTGGTGCCCGACAGCGCGAGGCCATCGACATCGATCGGGGTGCCGCTCGGCGGCGCGATCGGGCCGATCGCCGTGGTGGTGTGGAGGTCGAGATCGAGGCGGTACAGCATCTGGTTACTCGCCGCGAACAGCGGGAGCACCACGGGCACGACCGGAGCATCGGCCGCGCCATCGGCGTTCGCGTCCGCGGCGACGCCGTCGTCACCCCCGCCGCCACCACCCACCGACGCGCCGGTCGAGAACCCGCACGCCGAGAACATGATCATCAATCCCGCGAGGCCACGCACGCCGCGGACCTTATCAGCGGTTCGCGCCGCCGTGAAGAATCAAGCGCGCACGGGGGCGGATCGTGCTGCACGTGACGTGCAAGTCGCAGGGGACGGGGGCCCGATCTTGTGGCCCTGGCCCGCAACCGCCACGACGGGCTGGGCTACCATGGAGCCAGGTCGGAGCAGGTCTCGGCGGAGACCTCCCTCGGCGGCAACCCGGACCTCTGAGCATGCAGACGTTCCTCGTCCCCGACGACTTCCGAGCGTTCATGCGCACGGTCGTGAACTACCTCGACACGCCGGGGAAGGAGCACTACCTCGACGCCGAGGACGCCTTCGACGCGGAGTGCGGCTACGGCGGCCGGATCGACGGCGCCGACACCTATCGGTTCAAGTACATCACCTCGGATGGGCAGCACCGCTGGGAGGTGGTGCTCAAGGAGGCGCAGCTCCGCGAGATCGCCGATGGCCTGCTGATCGAGGTCAACGCGGAGCGGTTCGACATCGTCCGCACGCACCGCCGAACGCCGGTGGGCGAGCCACTCCTGATCTGGGGCGAGTACCCCGAGGACGCGCTCCGCGTGCGCAACGAGTCCGAGCTGCTGGGCGCGCTCGATGCGCTGCACGCCGGCGCCGCCGATCGCCCACGCCTGCTGCGGTTGTGGTCAGCGGCCGACGATCAGCTCGTCGCGGCGCTGTGGGGCGAACACTGCGCGCTCTACATCATCGAGTCGCCTGAGGGCTATGCGACCTCGACAGGCGATCAGACCCGCAACGATTCCTTCGACATGAATGACCACGAGGGCCAGCGGCTACGTGTGCCGTGGGCGGACTGCGTATCGTGGGACTATGCGCGGCGCGCGATGGTGCGATTCGTCGAGCACTCCGACCTCGGCGACATTCCGGTCGAGGGCCGGATCCCGAGCCTGCTGCTGATGATGGGGGACGTGGATCGCAAGGCCGCGCTCGCCGTGCGGCCGGATGCTCCCACGGAGCTCGCGCGCTCGAGCCTCGGGCGTCAGGAGTCCGTGCCGACTCCGGTCGAGACCGTCGACGAGATCACGATGCCCGTGGAGACCGAGGTCGCGCTGGGGCCGGCCGAGCTGACCCGCTGGGCACGTCGGCTCCTCGAGGTGCTGCATGGGCGCGAGCTGATCGAGCTGGGGCCGGGTCCGAACCTCGACGAGATCAGCTACCAGCTCGGGGGCCTGCTCCAGGCGCACGCGATCGACGCCGAGCACTCGATCGAGACCGCGGACTGGCTCGCGAACGAGATCGGCGCTGTGCGGGGGATCGCGAAGCTGTTCGCGACCGGTGGTGATCTTCAGGTCGCGATCCGTCGTTCGCGCGACGCGTAGCTCGCAGGCGGTCAGCTCACGACTTGAGCTTCTTGCCGGTCTTGAAGATCCACCAGATCGCCGTCAGGCAGACCACGAGGAAGCCGCCGGTCATGCCCGCGCTGATCGCCACGTTGACATCCGCGGTCCCGTAGAACGCCCAGCGCATCCCGGAGATCAGGTACACGACGGGATTGAACAGCGTCACCTTCTGCCAGAACGGCGGCAGCATGCTGATCGAATAGAACGCACCGCCGAGGAACGTCAGCGGGGTGATCACCATGAGCGGGATCGCCTGCAGCTTCTGGAAGCTATCGGCCCACAATCCGATGATGAAGCCGAACATGCTGAACGTGACGGACGTCAGGATCAGGAACGTGACCATCCACACCGGATGCACGATCTCGTACGGCACGAACACGCGCGCGGTGATCAAGATCAGCACGCCGAGCATGATCGACTTGCTCGCCGCAGCGCCGACGTAGCCGATCACCACCTCGACGAACGACACCGGCGCAGACAACAGCTCGTAGATCGTGCCGGACCACTTCGGGAGGTAGATCCCGAACGATGCGTTCGAGATGCTCTCGCCGAGCAGCGACAGCATCACGAGCCCCGGGATGATGAACGAGCCGTAGTTGACGCCGCCCACGTCGCCCATCCGGCCGCCGATCGCGGAGCCGAACACCACGAAGTACAGCGACGTCGAGAGCACCGGCGCGGCGATGCTCTGCACGATGGTCCGGAACGTGCGGGCCATCTCGAACCGGTAGATCGCGCGGATCGCGGTGACGTTCATGACTGCGCCCCCTTCACGAGGGTGACGAAGATGTCCTCCAGCGTGCTCTCGGTCGTGCGGAGATCCTTGAACTCGATGCCCTGCTCGCCGAGGAGCTTCAGGAGGCCGGCGATGCCGGTCGCTTCGCCTTGTGCATCGAAGGTGTACGTCAGCACGTTGCCGTCGGTGGACAGCTCGAGAGGGAGCTGCGCGATTGCCTCGGGGAGCTGCGCGAGTGGGTGGGCGAGCTGCAGCACGAGCTGGCGCTTGCCGAGCTTGCGCATCAGCACCGCCGTGTCCTCCACGAGGATCAATTCGCCCTTGTTGATCACGCCGATCCGGTCGGCCATCTCCTGGGCCTCTTCGATGTAGTGGGTGGTCAGGATGATCGTGACGCCACTCTCGCGCAGCTCGCGAACCATCTTCCACATGTCGTGGCGCAGAGCGACGTCGACGCCCGCGGTGGGCTCGTCGAGGAACAGGATCGTCGGCTCGTGTGACAGCGCCTTCGCGATCAGCACGCGGCGCTTCATGCCGCCCGAGAGCGTCATGATCTTCGAATCCTTCTTGTCCCACAGCGAGAGTGCGCGAAGGACCTTCTCGATGTGTGCGGGGCTCTTGCGCTTGCCGAACAGCCCCCGGCTGAACGTCACCGTGTTCCACACGGTCTCGAACGCATCGGTGGACAGCTCCTGCGGCACCAGGCCGATCTTCATGCGGGCCGCTCGGAAGTCCCGGACGATGTCGTGCCCATCCGCCACGACGCTGCCTCCGCTCGCGTTGACGAGGCCGCAGATGATCCCGATCAGCGTGGTCTTTCCGGCGCCGTTGGGGCCGAGCAGCGCGAAGATCTCGCCGCGCCGGATCGTGAGGTCGACGTTCTTGAGCGCGTGGAACCCACTCGCGTAGGTCTTGCTGAGGCCGGTGACCGTGACGATCGGGGGAGCTACATCCGCCATACTGCCCGCTCGTTTTGCTACGTGATGGGGCCCGTGCATAGAGCGCCGGGCGTCAGTTGTCCCGGCTGATCGGGCAGGGATCTCCGCTACTCGGTGACGCCGATCAGCTGGCGCGCCGCGGCGAGCAAGTTGATGTCGGTGGTGCCGGCGCCGAGCTCGAGTAGCTTGGAGTCCCTGGCGAGCTTCTCGATCCCGAGCTCCTCCATGTACCCGTAGCCACCGTGGATCTGGATCGCCGTCATCGCCGCCTCGACAGCGAGCTGCGCGCTCATCGCCTTGGATGCGTTGATGTACGGCATGTCCTTGATGTTGTTCTGCTGCATCCACGCGAGGCGGAACACGATGTTCTCGACGGTGCGGAGCTTCAGGAACAGATCGGTGATCTTGAGCTGAACTGCCTGGAACTCGCCGATCGCACGACCGAACTGCTTGCGCTCGCGCACGTACGCGAGGCTCGCGTCGTAGCAGCGCTCGATGATGCCCCACGCCATCGAAGGCACGCCCGAGCGTTCGCTACCGAGGCTGTCCTTGGTGTCGCTCCGGCCGCCCTTGCCCTTCTCCTTGCCGCCGAGCAGGTGCTCCACACCGAGCTTGACCTCGTCGAAGAACACCTCGCTGGTCGGTGAATCGCGCATGCCCATCTTCTTGAACGGGGGGCCGACGGTGACGCCGGCCATGGTTCGCTCGATGATGAACGTGGCGAGGCCACGCTCGCCGTCGGGCTCGCCGCGATCGATCTTCGCGTACACCAGGAACACGTCGGCACCCGGGCCGTTGGTGATGAACGTCTTGCTACCGGACAGCACGTAGCCGCCATCCGGCGTGGGCTTGGCCGTGGTCCGCATCGATCCGAACGCGTCGGAGCCGGCGTCGGGCTCGGTGAGACACCACGAGCCGATCATCTGCATGGTCGACACCGGGAGGCCCCACTTCTCGAGCTGATCGGCGGTGCCCTTGCTGACGATCGCGCCACCGACCAGACCGATCGAGACGCCGAACCCCATCGCAAAGCCGGGCGACACGCGCGACAGCTCCTTGACGACGACGTGCATCATCATCGGGTTGCCCATCGACTTCGCGATCGTCTTGTCACCCTCGTCATCGGGCGGCGCATCGCCGCTCCGCAGCTTGGCGATCCGCTTCTTGACCGCGCCGCCCAGCATCGCGTCGAAGCCGAACGCCTTCGCCATCTTCTTCATCAGCTCGAACGGCATCTCCGTGCCCGCCTCGAGCGCGGGGATCTTCGGCACGAGCGTGGACTGACACCACTGCCGGATCACGCTGCCCACCATCTGACTCTGTTCGTCGAGCTGGAACATGGCGGGCATCCTAGCCCCAAATCCGCGCCCCACGGGGAGCCCACGTTGTGACAGCCACGGGTCAGCTCACGGGTCGAGGACGTAGATTCCGCGGGCGCTGATGCCATCACCGTAGCCATAGATCCGGTGAGCGTCGGGGACATAGGTCAGGCCCGGCATCGCGACCGCGATCCGCTGCCACGCCTTCGCCGTCCCCTCGAAGCGGAGCACCAGGCCTTCCCCGGCATCGCTCGTGATGGTCGTGAGCACCGCGCGATCGTTGGCCCGCGTGACCCCGGCGCAGGTCCCGAGCCCGGCCGGCAGCTGGATCGGCGCGAGGTCGCCAGCGCGCCACCAGAACGCGGCGAACGGTGGAGCGTCGAGGCCACAGGCGATGATCGCAAGACCGTCGTCGGCGCCGTCGTACAGCGGCGTCAGCGGGGTGGTGCAGGCACCGAGCTCCTCGGGCGCACAGTCGACGAGCGTGGTCTGCACGCCGCCTTCGACGCGGACGATGCCGCGCGCCGGGTCGCTCCACGTGACGCGGCCCTGCGCCACGAGGAATGCGCGTGCGCCGAGCCCGATCGGCCGGCTGCCGGGGACCTCCTCCCAGATCGAGGTCGCGCGGGGGAGCCGCACGATCGCCCCGCCATCGGGATCCGGCGCCACGCCGTAGACCGCGTCGCCGTCGACGCCGATCAGGGTCACGGCGCTGGAGGCCGGGGGGATCGCGCGCGGTGTCCACCCGGTCGCCTCGAGCCGGTACACCGTGGTCTCGCTCGCCGCGTGCACCACGTCACCCGCGAACAGCTGCGCCTGTGCGCCGAACGCCGGGACCTCGGGCGCCGTGATCCAGCGATCTCCGACGTGCTCGCTCAGCCGCGCGAGGCCGAACGCGCTGTCGCCGCCGATCACGTACGCGCCGAGCAGGGCGCGCGTGGCGGCGGGCGAACCCTGGACCAGCGTCGCGGTGGCGTCGCCGTCATCGCTGCACGCCGCGAGCGCGGCGAGGCAGGCGAGCGTCGCGCCCCGGGACCTTCGCCGACTCACAGCCGCATCACGGGCGAATCAGTCCTTGAGTGCGCGGTATGTAAAGCTCACGAACGGGAAGCCCATCGGGAGCTCCTTGATGCTGCAGTCGGTGCCGTCGGTGCAGATCGGCTTGGCGAACCCGAGATCGACGCCGATGATGTTCGACGTGAAGCGGACACCGTACCAGGCGAGGAAGCCGTTGGCGGCCTCGTTGATGTTGCCAGCGATGTACGCGCTGTCCGCCTCGAGCATCAGCTTGACGTGGTTCGCCACGCGATACGCGAGCGAGCCCGCGAACACGAACGGCACCGCGGACTCGTTCTGGTGGGCGAAGCCGGCGCCGACGTAGGCCGAGAAGTGCGAGTGACACGCATCGTCGATGCAGAGCGTGAGGGCACCGCCGAGCACCGCGCCGTTCGCACTCTCGTTGTCGGCGCGGACCGTGGTCAGGGCGCCCTGGAGGGCGGCGCGGACCCGGCCCGACTTCACGACCTGGACCTTCGCGTTGACGAACAGCCAGAACGGCATGTCGCTGACGATCGGCAGCAATGTCGTCGCGCTGATCGAGAACTGATCGGTGACCGAGTAGCCGAGGCTGATCAGGAACAGCTGGAAGTCCGAGAACGACCAGGTCCCGGCGGGTTCGATCAGCGCGGTAGGCATCAGCCACGAACGACCCGCGTTGGCGTCGTCGACGATCCCCTTGTCGACGGTCGACGCGGGCGGCGCCGGCTGACCGGCGACGACTGGGGGCTGGGGCGGAGGCGGCGGGGCCATCACCGGCGCAGGCGGCGGCGGAGAGGGGGGGTCTGCCGGAGCGCCGCCCGTCCCGTCGTCGCCGCCCGGCTGTGCCAGTGCGAGCGACGAGATCAAACACGACGCCACCACCAACTTGATCGAGAGCCTCATGGCGTCATCGTAGATGGGTTCTCGCGCGCGTAGGGAAAGCTCGCGCGCGAACTCATGCGATCTACCGTTCCATGTAGGAGGACACGCACAGGATCGGGCACGAGCTGGCAAAGCCTGGCGTGCGCCGCACTCAGGCGGTCAACTCGGCGAGCTCGGCGACGACCTGCGGGATCCGGCGGCCGGTGGTCTCGACGGTGTGCTCGGCGCGCGCATACAGCTTCTCGCGGGCGGCGAGCAGTGCACGCAGCTCGGCATATGCGTGCGGGTTCTCGGCCATCGGGCGCTGGTCGCCCTGCGCGACGACACGGTTCCAGTGATCCTCGGCGCGTGCCCGCAGCCAGATCGTCTGACAGCGTGCGCGCAGGAGCCCGTAGTTGGTCGGATCGTTGACGATCGACCCGCCGGTGGCGAGCACCATCGGGGACGGGGTGGCGAGTACACGCGTCAGCACCTCGCGCTCGACCCGACGGTAGTACGCCTCGCCGTGCACCGCGAACACCTCGGACAGCGGGAGGCCGGCCGCCTCCTCGATCTGTTGATCGAGCTCGACGAACGGCATGCGCAGCTTGCTCGCGAGCGCCTGACCCACGGCGGACTTGCCGGCCCCGCGCACGCCGAGCAGTGCGATCGGGCGGATCGAGGACGACGCATCGGCGGCGGCGAGCAGCACCGACGGTGTGGTACCGAGCGCGTGCGCGACCTCGGCGAACCGCAGCAGCGAGATGTTCCCGGCGCCGGTCTCGAGCTGCGCGAGGAACCGCTCGCTGACCCCGCTGTGAAGCGCCAGCTCGCGCCGTGACCAGCCACGACGCTCTCGATGCGCTCGCACGGCGGTGCCGATCGCGGTCAGGTAGCTCGACGCCACGGCGGAAATATAGTGCACGAACTTGGGGGCTGACAAGCAGTAAATTGCTTGGTACTCGATCAGGGATGGATCCGACCCAGTTCGAGACCCACCCGAGCAAGTACAAGCACTGGAAGCTCGCGGTGAGTGGTGACACGGCGACGCTGACGATGGCCGTGGATGCGGAGTTCCCGCACCGTCCCGGCTACGAGCTCAAGCTCAACTCCTACGATCTCTCCGTCGACATCGAGCTCGCGGATGCGATCCAGCGGATCCGGTTCGAGCACCCCGAGGCCAAGACCGTGGTGTTCGCGGCGGAGCTCGACAAGGTGTTCTGCTCGGGCGCGAATATCTACATGCTCGGGCTGTCCACCCACTCGTTCAAGGTCAACTTCTGCAAGTTCACCAACGAGACCCGGCTCTACCTCGAGGACGCGAACACGAACAGCGGGCTCGGGACCCTCGCCGCGTGCAAGGGCACCACGGCGGGCGGTGGCTACGAGCTCGCCCTCGCCTGCGAGGACATCATGCTCGTGGACGACGGCAACTCCGCGGTCTCGTTCCCCGAGACCCCACTCCTCGCCGTGCTCCCCGGCACCGGTGGGCTGACCCGCCTCGTCGACAAGCGCAAGGTGCGCCGCGATCGCGCGGACGTGTTCTGCACCACCGCCGAGGGCATCAAGGGCAAGCGCGCCAAGGACTGGGGGCTGGTCGATGCCGTGGTGTCGCGATCGAGCTGGGACAAGACGCTCGCGGAGCGCGCCTCCGCACTCGCCGCGAAGCAGACGGTGGTGCGTGGCCCGGCGGTGGAGCTCCCCACGCTCGGCGCGAAGATCACGGACAAGGCGTTCACGTATCGCTCCGTCGAGCTGACGATCGATCGCGCGGCGCGCACGGCCAACCTGACGGTCAAGGGCCCCGACGGGCCGCCCACGGATCTGACCTCGGCGGACACCTGGAGCCTGCGCGCGTTCCGCGAGCTCGACGATGCGCTGCTGCGGTTGCGCTTCGATCTCCCGGAGATCGGCGTGGTCACGGTGCGCACGCAGGGCGACCGCGCGATGATCGTCGCGCACGACGAGGCGCTCGCGAAGGCGACCTCCGGGTTCGCGCGCGAGATCCGGCTGCTCCAGCGACGCGTGTTGAAGCGCTTCGATAACACCGCGCGCAGCTTCTACGCCGTGGCGGATCGCGCCGACAGCTGCTTCGCCGGTTCACTCCTCGAGCTCGCGCTCGGGGCGGATCGGTTCTACATGCTGATCGATGGGGACGAGGCGATCGGCGTCCAGACCTCGGTCGCGAACACCGGGTTCTTCACCACCTCGACGGGAATGTCGCGGCTCGATGCGCGGTTCTACGGGGAGCCGGCGAACGTCGGCAAGGTCCTCGCGCGCGGCGCAGAGGGACCGATCTCGTCGGAGGAAGCGGAGAAGCTCGGCCTCGCCACCGTGGCCGCGGACGACATCGACTTCGCCGACGAGCTGCGCATCGCGGTCGAGGAGCGTGCATCGCTGTCGCCCGACGCCCTCACCGGCATGGAGGCCTCGTTGCGGTTCGTTGGACCCGAGACCCTCGAGACCAAGATCTTCGGCCGTCTGTCGGCCTGGCAGAACTGGATCTTCACCCGCGCCAACTCGACGGGCGAGCACGGCGCGCTCACCCTCTATGGCCAACCCGAGCGGCCGCAGTTCCAGTGGAAGAGGACCTAGCCGATGACCAGCGTGCTCACCGACGAGAAGATCCCGAACAACGTCAACCTGTCGAGCGACAAGCGCCTGCAGCGTGCGCTCGAGGCCTGGCAGCCCGCGTTCATCGACTGGTGGAAGCAGATGGGCCCGCTCGGCTGGCAGGAGCGCGACATCTACCTGCGCACCGCGGTCTCGGTCGAGACCGATGGCTGGGCGCACTTCGATCACGTCAAGATGCCGGACTATCGCTGGGGCATCTTCCTCGAGCCCAAGCAGGAGGGTCGCACCCACGGTTTCGGTGACTTCCAGGGCCAGCCGGTGTGGGACGAGGTGCCGGGCGAGTTCCGCAACCTCATGAAGCGGTTGATCGTCACGCAGGGCGACACCGAGCCGGCCAGCGTCGAGCAGCAGCGTGACCTCGGCGCCACCGCACCGTCGCTCTACGATCTGCGCAATCTGTTCCAGGTCAACGTCGAGGAGGGCCGCCACCTGTGGGCGATGGTCTACCTGCTCCACACCTACTTCGGCCGCGATGGCCGCGAGGAGGCCGAGGAGCTCCTGGCCCGACGCTCGGGCGATGCTGACAAGCCGCGGATCCTCGGCGCGTTCAACGAGCCGACCTCGCACTGGCTCTCGTTCTTCATGTTCACGATGTTCACGGACCGCGATGGCAAGTACCAGCTGTCGGCGCTCGCGGAGAGCGGGTTCGATCCCCTCGCACGCACGTGCCGGTTCATGCTGACCGAGGAGGCGCACCACATGTTCGTGGGCGAGTCCGGGATCCAGCGCGTGTGCAAGCGCTCGTGCGAGCTGATGAAGCAGGACCCGAACGGCGATCCCCGGGCGCTCGGCGGGATCGATCTGCCGACGATCCAGAAGTACGCGAACCTCTGGTACACGCTGTCGCTCGATCTGTTCGGCGGCGAGGTGTCCTCGAATGCCGCGGATGCGTTCGCCGCCGGCATCAAGGGCCGCTACAAGGAAGACCGCTACGACGAGCACAAGCTCGTGGGCTCGCACTTCGCGATGGACGTGCTCGAGGGTGGCAAGGTCGTCCACAAGGACGTCGCCATGCGAAACGCGCTCAACGAGGTGCTGCGCACCGAGTACATCAAGGACTGCCAGCGCGGCGTCGATCGCTGGAACAAGACGATCAAGGACGAGGGCATCGACTTCGAGCTGAAGCTCCCCTCGAACAAGTTCCACCGTCAGATCGGCATGTGGTCGACCGTGCGGTTCACGCCGGCGGGCGAGATGCTCAGCGTCGCCGAGTTCGAGGAGCGCAAGGGCGCCTGGCTTCCCACCGAGGCCGACGAGGTCTACATCAAGAGCCTGATGCACCCGGTCTACGACAAGGGCAGGTTCGCGAGCTGGATCGCGCCGCCGGGCAAGGGGATCAACGGCCTCCCCGGCGACTTCGAGTACGTTCGCCTCTAGGTTCGCGGATGGTGGCGCGGGGTCCCGGCGCGGTCGGTTGCGCGCACTGCAGAAAGCTCGGCGCAGAGACGGCGTGCGCGGTGTGCAAGCACCTCGTGTGCGAGGTCTGCGCCGCGGACTGGGCGACCTGCGACGAGCCGTCGGGCCGCGTGTTCCGGCTCGGCATGACCCGGCGCCTGTTCGAGGTGGATCCAAGCGGGAGGTTCGGGCTGGTGTCGCGCTGGCGTGGCGCGCTCAAGCTCGTCGATCTACGCGGGCTGTGCTGGATGCGCGATGTCGCGCTGCCGTCGCTCCATCTCGGCTGGAGGGAGCTACACCCACGGCTGACCAGTGACGGCCGCTTGATCGTCCCGGTGCTGCAGCTGCGGAAGGACGCGCAGCTGTTTCAGGGGCTCTCGATCACGTCCCTGACGGACACCGTCGCGCGGGTCGCGATGACGCCGCTCGCGGACGCCTGGGCCCGGGTGATCCTCGAGGACGTCCCCGCGCCCGCCCGTGGCGCGCGGGTCTCGGCGCACGGGGATCGCTACTCGTACGTGACCGACACCGAGTGCGTCGCGGTGATCTCCGTCATGGAAGTCCCCGAGCTTCCGACGAGCGCGAGCCTCGTCAACCTTGCGCCCCTCGCACGCGCCCCGGCGATGACGACGGCGATCTACGAGCCGTTGCCGCGGAAGGTGGTGCAGGTGGCGTGCGTCGACGCCTCGCGCGAGCTGCTCGCGGCGGCGACCTGGGGAGAGATCGTCCTCGACCGGATGGTGGGCGACCGCCTCGAGCGCGTGGGCTGGGTGAAGACCACAGGTGATGTCAGCTGGCTCACCGTGGCCGGACCACATCTCGCCGCGCGTGTCCCAGGCGCGGTCAAGGTGTGGCGGCTCGGGGAGGATCTCTCGATCGGTGAGCTGGTGCTGTCGATCGATCATGGCGCCCACGCCGCGGCGCTGTCACGCGACGGTCGCTACCTCGCGGTTGGTAGGGGGAGCGCGCTGGCCGTGCACGACCTCGATCGTGCGACCTCCGAGACCTTCGACGGGCACACCGATGACATCTCGTTCGTGCGCTTCGTCGGGGACGACCACCTGCTGGTCACCGCCGACGATGACAACCGCGTCATGATCCGCCCGCGGACCCCCACGGGCTACGCGCGCGCGGTGATGCCCGTGGAGCTGCGGGGATCCTGAGGGAGCGGCGCGTCGTCTGCGGTCACTGCACGCCGAAGCCGGCGTACGCGGTGCCTGGCTTGACGCGTATGTCATCACTGGGGTGGGGCAGTACCGTCCAGCCCGCACCCGGCGGAGCGATCGTCGTATCTCCGCTCGCGCGGTAGAGCAGCGGCTCGGGGCCGTGCGTGACCACATCACCTGCGTGATACGTGACCGCGGGGCTGCCGGTGACCACCGTCGCGTTCTGCGCCCAGGCGGTGAGGTGATGACCGGGCGTCGACCACGGGCCGTCGTACAGCTCGATCGCGCCGGCGTCGTCGTGAACATTGGCCGTGGCCGTGACGTTGCCCGCGGTGCCATCTCCGCCATCGAGACCCGAGACGATCCGATCGACGCCGAACCAGCGATTGGCGGAGAACGTGATCGGCGCGGTCATCGCGGGGTTCTTGCCCGTGATGACGTTGGGGTTGGTGGCGGCTGGATCGGCCGGCGTGTACGCGAAGGCGAAGCCGCGGAACACGTTGTGGTCCCACGTGAAGCTGGAGCCCGCTGCCGACATCCCGTTGAGGTACATGCCGAGGCTGAGCGCATCGGAGAAGTAGTTGTCGTGGAACGTGACGTGGCGGTCGCCGTCACCGCTCTGCGGGGAGCTGAAGAAGCTGAGGAGCGTCCCGGCGCCGTCGATGAACACGTTGTGGTCGAATTCGATCGTGCCGCTCCGCACGAGGACCTGCGAGTTCGAGTCCTGATAGCGGCCGAGGCCGTTGTCGAGCCAGTGAAGGCCTCCGGACACGAATGTGTTGTGGTGGATGTGCGAGGCGTCGCCTAGATCCTGGATCTGCAGCGCCTCGTTGCCGGCGCGCAGGATCCGGCAGTTGTAGATCTCGAGGCCGGGAAGGAGGTTCGAAGGCGGCGCCCCCGTCCAGCCGAAATAGAAGCCCTCGCCGGCGGTGTCGTGGATGTAGGCGTCGTGGACGCGCACGTGGCGCATCGGCAGGTTCATCATCGGATCGTTCAAGAGCCGGATCCCGGCGAAGCCAGAGCGCGTGACCTCGAGGTATTCGATCTCGAACTCGGTGGCGCCGCCGCCGACCGCGACGCCCATGTGGAGGTACGGGGCGGCCAGGGCGTAGTCGTCGTCGCTGAGAAAGCCGTAGTGGCCGGGGGACGCCGGGTAGTTCCCGCAGGCGTGGCCAAGGAACGCGGGATCGCCGGTCTGCGAGTCGGCATCGCTACGCCCGGTCAAGATCCAGTGCGCGCCGCCGTTGATCGACCAGATGTAGTTGCCCGTCGGGTTGAAGCCGATCACCACCTGACCGCCGTGGTTCGTGATCACGAGCGGCCGCGCGGCGGTGCGGACGGGCAGGTTGCCGATCAGGAGGTTCGTGTAGTGGCCGGCCGGGATGTAGAGGCGATCGAGTGTCTGCCAATCGACCTGCGGAAACGCCGCCTGGATGTCGTTGTAGCTGAACCCCGTACTGCCACTGTTCGGCGGCAACACAAACGTGTGCTCGGGCGCGCCGCCGAACTTCCCGGGCGGATCACACGAGGACACCATCGCATCGGCGATCACGCCGCCGTCGTCGACACCGCCACCCCCTGGGTGATCGTCGCCGCATGCACCCTGGGCGAGGAGGCTCGCGAACACGACCACCGGCAGGAGCCTGTGCATTCAAGAACGATGCGCCAGATCTGCGCGCCGTGGTGAGGATCTCGATGCGATACTGGCGGGATGCGGGCCTGGCTGGCACTCGTCTGCCTGTACG
>JAYVRN010000787.1:0-3379 GCA_043776275.1 Myxococcales bacterium
CAGGTTCATCCCGGTCTGGCGCGGAAAGCCGCGGTCGTACGGATAGCTGCCGACCAGGCTCTCGTCGAAGCCGTCGACATCGGAGTGGCGCAGCTTGACGTTCCACGCGATCCACCGGCGCTGATATGCCGCGGACTCGGCGGGGCTCGCATCGAGCGGCGGTGACAGCTCGATCGGATGAACGCGATGAAGGTGGAGCGAGCGGTGGGCGAACGCCGGCTGCTCGTGAACCGCGAGCGGCGCGGCGGGCCACACCAGCTTCTCCGGGTACAGCGTCTGCTCGGGGTGGAAGTAGCGCACGCCGAGGTGCTCGAGCAGATCGTAGATCGCCCACTGCGCCGCGAGCAGCGAGCCGCCACGCAGGATCACCAGGTGGCCATCGTCGTCGCAGCGAGTCTCGTCGATCGTGTAGGCCTGGGGCGGAAGCTCGGAGACGGCCGCGGCACCATCTCGTCCATGCTCGTGTCCGAGCACCACGAGGTGGGTCTCGCCGTCCACGCAGCGCACGGGCGTGGTGGTGGAGTCGAGGACCTCGCGTCCGGCGAACCGCCGGAGATCCTGCCGCAGGTCGTCGACGGCCATCACGGTGCCGGGCGCGAGCTCTGCCGGCGCGTGGATCGTGATCGTGGGCGTGGGCGACGAGCAGCCGACCGCGACGAGGGCCGCGAGCGCAACACGACGGATTGCCATGCCGCCGTGATAGGCGAACGCCCCGCCACGAGCGACGACAAAACCGCGGCAGGCCGCGCCAGATCGCGTGCTAGCCGCCGCCGGGGATGTGCGGGCCGACCATGCACAGCACCACCAGCGCCGCGAGCACGACGAACGTCAGGATCAACACCCACCGCGTGGCGCGGGCGCTCGCCTCGGGCGATCGCAGCGTGGCGGTGGGCAGCGAGACCGCGTCGGCACCTTCGGGCAGCGCGACAGGCGGCGGCGGCTCGTCCCGCTCGATGACGAAGTCACTCTGAAACGGTGATCGCGCCATTCTACTGTGATGCCTGATCGCCGAGCGCGACTCCTGCGGTGGAACGACGCAGGAAAAACCGCCGCAGTCTCACCAGCTTACCATGGTGGCGAACGCGCCCACCTCGGCAACGGCGGTCCCCATCAGGAGCATTACCCCGAACAGCGTCAGCTGCTCGAGCCCCGCCTTCTTGTCCTCGGAGATCCGCGACAGGCGCCACGCCGCCACCGGCACCGGGAGGGTCGCCGCGATCACCACGCGCGTGGGGAGGCCGAGCAGCGAGGCGAGCGGGAGCGCGAGATACGCGAGCGTCGTGATCACCACGTAGAGCTGGGCGCTGCGCTCGGTGCCCCAGCGCACCACGAGGGTTCGCTTGCCGGTCGCCTCATCGCTGACCGCATCCGGCAGCTCGATCGCGAGCAGCATCGCGAACTGGAGCAGCACGAGCGGCGCGAGTGCGAGCGCGAGCAGATCCGAACCGGTGAGGTCCGGAGCCTGGAGCGAGAACGCGAGGAATGGCACCAGCCCGGTCATCACGATCGCCGTGGTGAGCTCGCCGAGCCCCCGCGCGCACAGCCGGAGTGGAGGAGCGCTGTACGCCCACGCGAGGCCGGCCATCGCGATCAGCGTGGGGAGCGCGGCGAGGTCCTCGTGCACGACGAGCGCGGAGATGCCTGCTCCGAGTCCGAGCAGCACGAGCGCTGCGATCAGCGCGACCTTGCGCGGCAGCTCACCGTTCGGGAGCACCCGGCTGCCACCGGACCACGCCGTCGAGGTCTGATTCGCGACGTCGGTGTCGTAGTCGAAGTACTCGTTCGCGTAGTGGGTCATCCACTGGAACGTGGTGACGGCACCCTGACCGAGCAGGTAGCGCCGGGCATCCAGCGGGTGACCCGCGCCCCACGCGATCAGCGCGCCGAGGGCATACAGCACGAAGCCACCGCCGAGAAACAGCGGGCGCCCGAGACGCACGAACGCGAGGACGGCACGCACGTCAGGGCCTTGGGGACGTGCCCATCACGAAGCGCAGCGTGCCCGCGTTCGCGAGCTGCGCATGGGTGAGCTCGGCGCCTTCGACGACCACGCCGTCCAGCTCGACGGACTGCACGTAGATCGCCTTGTCCGACAGGCCGTCCGCGGTGATCACGAGCTCCTTGCCACCGATCCGCACGCGCGCCTGCGGATAGCGCGGCGCTGCGACGATCCAGCGATCACTGCCGGCGATCGGGTACACGCCGAGCGAGGCGAGCACGTACCACGAGCCGAGCGTGCCGCCATCGTCGTTGCCGGCCACGCCCTCGGGTTGATCCGTGTACATCACGTCTCCGACCCACTTCGCCCACTTGCTCGTGAGATCGCGGCGCCCGAGCTGCGCGAACACGAACGGTGCGTTGATGTCGGGCTCGTTGCCGTGCCAGTAGTACGGGCGCGGAAAGTTCGCGGCGGACTCGTCGGCGTGATCCCAGTCGTCCTTGGCGAGGGTGAAGAACTCTTCGAGCTTCGCCACCGCGGCCTCGGTGCCGCCGAAGATCTCGGCGAGTCCCTGCGGATCGTGGATCGCGGCCATCCACAGCGAGTGCCACGCGTTGGCCTCGGCGTACTCGGAGCTCATGTCGAGCGGATCGAAGTCCGCCGCCGAGGGGAACGTGCCATCGGCATTGCGGCGGCGCAGGAACCCCACCGCGGGATCGTAGAGCTTGCGCCAGCCGTGGCTCCGCGCGAGGAGCGTGTCGCGATCGGCGGTGTGGCCGAGCGCGCCGGCGAGCTGTGCGAGCGCGAAGTCATCGTTCGCGTACTCCGTGGTCGTGGAGACGCTGCGGCCACCGGTGGCGGGCACGTAGCCGAGCTGCATGTAGTCCAGGATGTCGCCACGCCCGCCGCGCCCTCCCGGAGGCGTGATCACGTCCATCGCGGCGGCGCGCAGCCGTGGCCACGCGACCTCGGCGCCCGTGTCGGCGACGCCGCGAAGGACCGCGTCTGCGATCACGATCTCGGAGCTCGCACCGAGCATCGTGCCGCTCTCGCCGATCGCGATCGGCCACTTCGGATACGCGCCCAGCCCTTCGCCGAAACCGACGAGCGAGCGCGCCTGGTGATGAGCGCTCTCCGGCGCGAGCCACGCATACAGCGAGCTGACGGTGCGATAGGTGTCCCACAGCGACAGATCCGACATCTGATCCCACGCCGCCGTCTGCACCGGCTGACCCGCGAGCTGGTACTGCCCATCGACATCGCCGATCACGCTCGGCATCAGGAACGCGTGATACAGGCTCGTGTAGAACACGCGACGCGAAGCCTCGGTGCCACCCGTGAGCAGCACGCGATCGAGGAGCTTGGCCCAGGTCGCACGCGCCTGATTGGCCACGGTCTCGACGGAGATCGCCGGCACTTCACGCGCGAGGTTGGCCCGCG